>NZ_AP022853.1:0-300000 GCF_011764585.1 Sulfurimicrobium lacus | reverse complement strand
TGCCGGCGATGCCGGTTGTAGTTGCGGTCAGCGAAAAACTGTCGCTTCCTGCCTTGAAAATCGGGAGACCGCTGGTTCCGGCGTTGGTCGCGTTGGCCGAAGTTACCGGCGTGATGCCCAGCGGACGCACCGAAAACGCATCGGTCGAACAGGCGGTGACGGTTCCGTCGCTGATGATGGCGGCCAGGTTCTTGTAAGCCGTATTGAGCGTAAAGTCGCCCGACTGTTGCTGCCCCAGATAAGCGGAAGTGAAAGTGAGCGTCTGACTGCCGCCAGTGACCGCCGTCTTGCTGGTGCAGGCGGCACTGCAGTAGTTGGGCTGGGTACTGTCGAGAACGCATGCGCCGTCGCTGTTGTCCACCAGCTTGACGGTCACCGATTTGCTGCCGGAGACCACATAGGCCGTCTGTATCTGGTTGTTGGCAAGCGCGGCCACGTTAAGCTTGAAGGGCGTCCCGACCACTTTCATATAAATGTGGCCGTTCAGGTAGTTCTGCACCGGAACGCGCGGAGACACAGAAGCGTTGCCATAGGCCTCGTCGATGGCATTGAATCCGCTGGCCGTGCCGCCAGAAGGCGGCCAGATGGTCGAGGCGCAGATGCGCAGGCTGCCGATCTCGTGGATGTTTGTTGAGCCGCCGGTGGAGCCGGTGAAAGATATCTGCCAGTTGCTCGGGACCGGCGCCTGTGTGAACCCCTGGGCCGTAGCGGCGGCATACACGTTTGGAATGCTGATCAACGAGGCATAGCCGGCGCCGGTATCGCGGTTGACGGCAACCGCCGTGCTGGCGGGTTCATTGCGGGCATCGACAACCACCTGATAGTAATAACCCAGCGAAGGTGTGCTGGAGGTATTGTTATCTATCTGCGGGTTCAGGGTGGCGGTGCCGCCAAGCCAGTTGTAGCCGAGCATGCCCGAGCCCGAGCCGCGCATTCCCACCGAATCCACCCTAAACCCCGGCCCGCCGATACGCCCCTCGGTTGGATTCTGGTAGTTGCCATATTCATCCAGCGCGACGCCAATCCATCCCCCGGCAAACCCAACAATCCCTGTTTTCTGCGCATAACCCAGCGAACCGCCGTAAGCGCCTGGCACGGCCGGCACGGAATAATCTGACAGGGTCACGGCGATCCCGTCGGCCCCGCTGCCGTTGTAGGCATATTGCTGAAACTCGACCGAGATATAGTTGCCGGCCGCCGGGAAAATACCCGGCACGGTGGCCGCCTTGGCGTTGTTGCCGGTATTGTTGGTCAGGCGCAGATAGCCGGAGTTCACGATGCTTGGCAGGATGCCGGTGCTATCGCTGGTGGACACGATCCAGTTGGCGCCGAATATGGTGGAAGGATTGAGGCTGGCGCGACCGAAGGTGTCGCACACGCAGGTCAGGCTGAGCCCGGCCGGGGTATTGGGAGGCGGAGTACAGGAAAAAGGCGCGGCCGGCGGCGTATAGGTGACCGTTATCTCGATATGATCCACGCTGGCGGTACGCGCCCCTCCCGTGGACCCTGGCTTTGCCGCAGCCATAGCCGCGCCAAAGTTGGCGTTATTAATATCGGCAACCGTCCAACTCCCCCCCCATAAATCGGCCGCGCCACCGTGGGCCTCGTAAGCCGAGGTAGTCGGGTACGCGGTGGTGGTTGAGCGATCGGTTGACTGAATGGTGCCGGCCCTGACCAGCCGCATGGCCGCATCCTGAATACCTGAATTGGTAGCCATGCGCTCGACATTGACGGTCACGCCATTGATCGTCGCGCCTGCCGGGATGGTAAATCCATAGCCTGTACACTGCAGATAATTGCTGACCTGAGAATCATTAAGCGACACGGTCGCGTAGCTGGTGTCGTTGGCCAGCGCATTGCCCGGGCTGCCCCAGGCCAGCGACCCTGTTCCTGTTACGTTCGAGCACGTAGTCGGGCTCATCGTCTGCGTCGCCGCGCTGGCCTGCCCGCTCCAGATCAGCGCCAAACACAGCACCTGCCAGCGAAAACAACGAGGGATACGCCTCCCGGTCAGACCGTGATTCCTGGCAAATTCAAACATCCCGACTCTCCACATAACAAGCGATGTTCCCGTTCAGACGCATATGCTCAGCACTCATACGGCGCCGGCGCGTCGGGATTGCGGCATTTGCTGACCGAGGTATTGATTACCCGTGTCACCGCATAACTCCCGGCACCACCGGTAGCAGTCGAAGTGAGCTGATAGACCACCACATTCATGCTCCCTTCGGTATGGTCGGAACGCACACAGGCCACTGTCACGGCGAACCCAGCCAGATTCGTGCCGGCGAAGCCTGCCACCGGGAATGGCCCCGCCGGGCAGGCCGGGAAGTTCGGCCAGGCCGGGTTTGTGGGGGCCACCACGGAAGCGCCTGCCGGATCGAGCACCTGGAAGGCGGCCCATTCGATGCCTGCGCGCGCCGCCTGATAGGCGCGGGAACCCTGGATGTCGGTCGTCGCCGTAGTGTGCTGCACCGAGGAAAAAGTCAGCATGAATGCGCCCAGCGCCGCCAGGACAACCAGCAGAAAAATCGCCGATACCATGGTGAAGCCCTGTTGCCTGGACACCGGCACTGCTGCGCCCTCAGGGGATATTGTTGACATGCACTTCATAATACAGGCTCACCGTTTCGTTGCTCTGGGTCAGTTGCAGGTTGATGCCCACCAGGGCGTAGCGTTCCGAGGTGCCGGCCTGGTAAGTAAAACCGCAGCTGCTGACATTCTGTGCCAGCAAGGCGTTGTTTCCACCTACAGGCGGCACTGCCTGCACGGCAGCCAACGGGTAGCCCCAGTAGCGCCGCAGCGTGCCGGTACCGTTGCCGCCGGGGTCCAGGCCAGCGCCAGCGCAGACGTAGCTCACCGGCCCGGATACGATCTGGAAACGCCTGCCCGGCGAGCCGCCCGGCGGGGTGAAAACGGTGGCGGCAAACGACACGGCGTCCTGAGTGCCGCCATCCGCAGCACCCGTGATGAACGGTGCGTTATGACCACAATAAGCGCTGGGGTTGGTGGCTGCCGCACAGTCACCGCCTTCGTTGTTGTACTGGTTGTAGATCACCAGGCGGTCGGCTCCGGCAGCAATTGCAGTGGCAGGGACGAGGTCGCCGAACGTGGTGATACCGGTACAACCGGTGGTAAAGCAGTTGCCGCTATCGGCCGCATCCGCATCGTAGCGGCCGCCGGCGGTGGTTTGCAGAAACTCGATCGCCGTCACGCCAGCCCCGTGCGGACGCATGCTGTTGGGCAGGGAGAGGCGCACGTCGCGCCCGATGCGTCGCAGCGCAGTGTCGGCGGCGTCCGTCAGCCCGGCGCGACGTGCAGAATCGAAGTAGGCATCCACCGGTGTTTTGATGAACACCGCCACCATAGAGGCAACGATGCCGGTGATCACGATCACCATCACCGCTTCGACGAGAGTGAACCCGCTCTGGAATTTCGCCATTTTCGTCAAGATTTCGTCATCCGGCGGCATTCGGGGCGTAGCGGAAGCGGTAGCCCGTCAATGTGATATCGGTGTTGCCCGGCCCGGTCACCCGCACATCGATTCGCAGCGCATCATCAGCCGCAAGGCCGAAAGCCGCGCCAGCCGCGGTGATGGCCACGTTGGCGCTGTATGCGCCGAGCCCCGGCAGCACGGTGGCGTTGGCGTCGATGCCGCGAATGCCGACCATGGAAAAGCCGTTGTAATCGTTGACATTGTCGAATGGCGAATCGCCACCGTTGATATCCTGATAACGGCTCTCGGCATGGAGCTGATTGACGCCGAAAGCCGCCTCCGGACCCATCCCCTCTGGCATGGCGGCGCAGCCGGCAGCGCTGGTGGCGGTAGTCGCATTGTCGTCGTTGGGGTCGCACCAGGTGATCGGCTGCAACTCGATTTCCTCCAGCAGCGATTCGGCGATGGACACCGCCTGCTTCTGGATGATTGGATCGGCGCTATGCAATACAGTCACGTTCATCACGGACAGGATGCCCGCCACCCCGACCGAGACGATGACGATAAATATCACCAGCTCGATCAGGGAGATGCCAACCTGAAACGCTCTAGTGGACATAACCGGTCTCGCGTTCCACGGTAACAGTGCGTGTCATGCCGTCGCCCACGATGCCAAACGATACGGCAGCATCGGGATTGGGTTTACCCAAGGCGGAAAACGAGAACGAAGTCGATGCTGACAGCGTCACACCGGTAGGGGCGGTTTTGCTGAATTTTTTCCCGTCGGCCGGATTGGCAACTCCCCCGAGGTTGGTGCAGCCGGCGTCGGCCACATAAGTCAGGCAAATGGTATTACTCGCCGCATCAGCATTAAAAAATACATCCGTATGTTGAGCAATCGCCACCTTCTGGCCGTAGCGCGCCATAGACAGCGCCTGATCGTAGAAACCGCGCGCATCAAACGACTGCCGGTCAAAAAAACGCGGGAGCGCCGCCATGGCCAGCACCCCGACAATGATCAGGATAACAACCAGTTCAATCAGGGTGAACCCCTCGGCCACAACACTTGAGGACAAACCGCCAGCGCATCTCGGCAAGGAGCACGGCCCACGCATCAGATGATTTGTCTCAAACCTCATTCCGCCCCTTGCCCGTCTAGGCACTCAAGTACTCGCGACGAATGTCACTGGTTGCCTCACCGCTCAGATAACCGCCGATACTCTGACCAAGCAGACAGGAATGTCGCATCACTTTTATCTCATTCTGAACAACAAACCGGCTGTGTTGATCAAAGCGAAAAAGGAGCGCTTTCGCACCCCTTTTATCGCATGACAATCCAGCATCGTAGAATCAAACTGGTCTCTGACCCTTTTTGATTCTCATGAGCCCAAGCATCTTATTGGGCACAGATCACAGTAGCAGTTGCTGCCGTGCCACTAGTCGTCGGAGTTACGGCACAGCTAATGACAGTACCGTCACTTGCGACGGCCGAGCAATCTTGAGCGCCAACTGCAGCGTAGGTATAGTTGGCCGTATCGAGTGTTGACTGCATAATCGTTTGAATTTGTGCCGATGCACAAGCAGTTGCGGATTTATATGCAACACCCTTCAAAGGATTCGCCTTCCGTGCCGCATAATTAATCGAAGCGGCGGAAGAAATGCCACCTGCAATGCCGGCTGCAGCCGCAGTTTTGGCATCTGACGACAAATCAACGAATTTCGGCAACGCCGTCGCGGCCAAAATGCCGAGGATCACGATCACCACCACCAGTTCAATCAGGGTAAAACCGTTTTGTATCTTGTTCATCACTTGCTCCACTATAAAAAATTAAAAAAACCTATACATCAACATCCTGCAGTATTTACTGTAATTACCGGAGCGAGTGCAGCCGTCGCAGCTGTATAGGAAACACTACAGGTCGCCACTGTTGTCGCCCCATTCACTTCAATCAGAATTGGGTTGCCGGCCACAATCGTAAGGCCATCCGTTGCCGCGCCAAGCTGTGCCGCAGCGATAATCCCCGCAGCTGTGGCTGCCGGGTAGCGGTTCACGATATTGACCAGCGTGCCGTCCATATTCACCTGTGGTGCAGCGTTTCCGCATGTTCCGGCAGCAACCAGCCCACGCCCCAGATCAAGCTCGCAGCGTGCCTTGCCCAGCGCAGCCGCAGAGCGAACCGCGCCATATATTCCCTGCGCTTTAGCAATGCGCGCATCCTGTTGCGCATTGATAAACCTTGGCAAGGCCGTCGCAGCGAGGATGCCAAGAATCAGGATCACTACGATCAGCTCAATCAAGGTGAAGCCTGTTTGCTTGTATTTCATTTTATTTCCTTTGTCTATCAGATATATCGGCAAAAATCTTTGCTACTAAAATTTTAATCTTTATGCTGCCTATTAAGGCACTCAAAACCAGCGGTAGTTTTCCACCAGCACCAATTCCGCCCCCACCACTCTCTCTTGCCCGCTTTGGGACGGCGTGCCTTTTAACAACCGAACATGAAGCCGCAAGCCCTGCTCATCGCTTTTCGCCGATACAAAGTCTTGCCGCCCCTTGACGCGATAGATGAGTTCTCGTCTATTTTTGTCAAAACCCCAACTTCCAGGAGGCAAGTCAGACCAATGAAGAACATTGCTCTCCCCCACATATTGAGGCGGGTGTTTCTCCAGCCATTTGACTGGATTCTCACTAGCCAGACCAGGAAGCTCGGCTTCTTGCCCATGTAGCAACATTTCCGCCACCCTATAGCGCAAACCCGAGCGCATATTCATGATGGTCATTTCCACTGCTGTCTTCTCAGCAAAGTCCTGATAGTAGGCAAGACGATCAAGCAATATAAATGCCAGCACACTCAGGATCACGCCTGCCACCCCAAATTCCAGCAGGGTGAAGCCCCTTTCCCGGCGCCTCACTTGTGCAGCGCCACTTTCCCCAGATCCCATATCGGCAGGAATACGCCCAGCGCCAGGATCAGGACCAGAATACCCAGGCCGACGATCAGGATCGGCTCGATCTTGGCGGACAGATTGGCGACCTCGTATGCCACTTCGCGTTCGTACATTTCGGCGATTTCCTGCATCAGGTCATCGATCGAGCCCGTTTCCTCGCCTACCGCGATCATCTGCAGCACCACCGGGGTAAATACACCCGTTGCCACCGCCGTGCGCAGGATGCTGTCGCCGCGCTCCACGCCCTCGCGCATGTCATCAACTTTTCTCGCAATAAAATCGTTGTCCACCACCTGTGCCACCACGCCCATGCCTTGCACGATTGGCACCCCGCTGCGGCTGGCAAGGGCGAAGCTGCGGGCGAAGCGGGCCAGGGTCGCTTTCTCGATAATGCTGCCGACCACCGGCAAGCGCAGCTTGATCCTGTCCCATTGATATTTTCCCACCGGCGTGCGGAGATAAGCGCGAATGGCAAACGCCGCTCCCACCACGACCGCCACCATGAGCGGCCAGTAGTGGACGGTAAAGTCCGATGCGCCGATCAAAATCCGGGTCATTAGCGGCAGTTCCGCATTGAACCCTTTGTAGACCTTGGCAAAGGCCGGAATCACGAACAGGTTGATAACCATGATCGCCACCGTCATCGCAATGACGACGAAGGTGGGATACCGCATCGCCGCCTTGATCTGGTCGCGGGTGCTTTTTTCGAATTCCAGGTAGTAAAAAAGCCGCAGGAAGATTTCCTCCAGCATACCGGTGGCCTCGCCCACGCGCAGCATGCTGACGTAGAAGGAACTGAACACTTCCGGATGGCGGCGCAGGGCGGCGGATAATTCGCGCCCGCTGTCCAGGCTCTCGCGGGTATCCTGCAATACTTTTTTCATGGAATTATTGTGGGTGGATTCCTGTAACCCGCCCAGGGCGCGCATGATCGGCACACCCGCCTTAAGCAGGGTATACATCTGGCGCGAAAACAACATCACGTCTACGGAGGTGATTCTCTGCCGCTGCATGCGCTCCAGCAGGCTTTCACCCTGCGTGCCCGGACCTTTCGCAGAAACGGCGATTTCGACCGGCGTCACGCCGTTATTGAACAGCATGTCCGCCACCGCCGCGCTGTCGGCCCCCTCCTGGATGCCCTCGATCAGATCGCCGCGGGCATTGCGGGCTTTATAGGCAAAAAAAGGCATATTTAGCTTTCAGCCATCAGCGGTCAGTTCTCAGCTTTTGAATCAAGGACGTAAGCATTTTCTTCACTTCCACAGTATCAATCTGCATGGT
Organism: Sulfurimicrobium lacus; assembly: GCF_011764585.1. Taxonomy (GTDB): domain Bacteria; phylum Pseudomonadota; class Gammaproteobacteria; order Burkholderiales; family Sulfuricellaceae; genus Sulfurimicrobium; species Sulfurimicrobium lacus. The sequence continues at coordinate 292,334 of NZ_AP022853.1, read as the reverse complement.
TTCGTGAAATACAGAATTCAAGTATCCCAGGTCACGTGCCAGCAATAAATGGTATTCGAGTTCACTTGCTGAACCCAAAGCAATTTGGAGAAATCGCGCAAAATCGGCGCCTCCATTTCTTCCGCAACCCTCGGCAATATTCGCCGGAACAGAAGCAACCGCACGCCGCATCTGGCTGGTCAAACCATATAACTCGGCAACAGGGAAATTGCTCGTTTCCCGATACACCGCCAGCGTCAACTGATGCGCTTTAGCCCAAACCGCAAGATCACGAAAGTCCCTCACGCAGCTTCCACCCAAAGCTGACCGCTGAAAGCTGATAGCTGATCCCTACTCATCAAACTGATTGCTGATGCGCATCGCTTCACCAACCGTGGTCCGTCCCTTTAGCACCTCTCCCACCGCCTGGGTACGCAGGGTTTTGCCCGCCATCTGCTGGCGCGCCATTTTCATGAAATGGGCCGGGTCGTGGTGGTTGGCGGCTTCAACCATGTCGAAATCCATTTCCAGCATTTCATAGATACCCATGCGACCCTGGTAGCCGGTGCCGTTGCAGTTGGTACAGCCGCGACCATGCACGTAATGGTGCTGGTCGACCTGATCTTTCAACTCGAGGCGCAGCCATTCATGTTCGAATGGCTTGAGCGCATAGGTTTCGGAGCAACTTTCGCATACCAGTCGCACCAGGCGCTGGGCCAGCACGACTTGCAGCGAGGTCGCCACCATGAAACGCGGCACGCCCATGTCGATCAGGCGGATCGGGGTGCTGATGGCATCGTTGGTATGCAGGGTGGACAGCACCATGTGGCCGGTCATGGCGGCACGCAGGCCGATTTGCGCGGTTTCCTGGTCGCGGATTTCGCCCACCAGGATAATGTCCGGGTCCTGGCGCAAGGTGGAGCGCAGCACGCGGGCGAAGGAAAGATCGATTTTCTCGTTCACCTGCACCTGGTTGATGCCGGGCAAGCGGTATTCCACCGGGTCTTCCACGGTGATGATCTTGGATTCGATCGAGTTCAGTTCGGCGAGTGCCGAATACAGCGTGGTGGTCTTGCCGCTGCCGGTCGGGCCGGTAACCAGCACCATGCCGTTGGGGCGGCGCAGGATCTTGCGGAATTTTTCCAGCATGTCCGGCGGCATACCCAGCTTGTCGAGGGTAGGAATCCCGCCGCTCTGGTTAAGCAGACGCATCACCACCGACTCGCCGTACTGGGTCGGCATGCTGGAAATACGCACATCCACCGCCTGGCCGCGAATCTTGACGTTGAAACGACCGTCCTGCGGCACGCGCTTTTCCGAAATATCGAGGCCGGACATGAGCTTGAGGCGCAGCACCAGCGCCGCGGCGATCTTGTTGTCGGCCTCCGTTTGCAGGTGGAGTACGCCGTCGATACGGAAGCGGATTTGCAGCTTGGTTTCCTGCGGCTCGATATGTACGTCGGAGGCCCGCACCTGGGTGGCATCCTCGAACATGGTCTGCAGCAACTTGACGACTGGTGCTTCTTCCAGGTTGGTGGTGACCCCGACGCCGCCGAAATCCACCACTGTGTCGCCCAGTTCCTGTTCCAGCGCCTGGGCCAGGCCGCTGATCTGGTCGGTGCGGCGATAGACGCGATCGATGGTTTGCAGCAACTGGCTTTCCGCCACCGCGGCCAGGTCGATGTCGCGTTTGAGCGCGCGGGCCAGCTCGTCGTAGGCAAACAGGTCGGAGGGGTCGGCCATGCCGACCAGCAGCGTTTCACCCCGGTCTTCCAGCACCAGCGCGCGGAAGCGGCGCGCCTGGGTTTCCGGCAGCTTGTTGACCAGGTCGGCGTTGGTATTGTAAAACTTGAGATTGATGAAAGGGATCTGCAGCTGGCGTGCGATAGCCTCGGCGATCCCTTCCTCGGTGACGAAGCCATTTTCGATGAAGATGCGGCCCAGCTTGCGTCCGCTGCTTTTCTGCTCGGCCAGTGCCTGTTTCAGCTGGTCTTCGGTGAGCAGATTCTGCTGGATCAGTACCTCGCCCAACCGGATTTTTTCAGGTTTGGCCATCGTCGCCCTGCTTGCTCATGTTGTTTGTCATAAGTAAAACACATCTCATTGATAGTGTTAAATTAACGCTTTTCCCATCTGGATACAAGAAATTGTTTGAAATCGTGCTTTTCGAGCCTGAAATTCCGCCCAATACCGGCAATATCATCCGCCTTTGCGCCAATACCGGCACGGCGCTGCATCTGGTGGAGCCGCTCGGTTTCACCCTGGAGGACAAACAGTTGCAGCGCGCGGGCCTGGATTACCACGAATATGCCACGCTCAAGGTTCACCCGAACTGGCAGGCGTGCCTGGCACATTTCGCCGGACGCCGCTTGTTTGCCGCCACCACCAAGGGTTCCAGGCGCTACACCGACGTGGCATTCACAGAGGGGGATGTGTTCGTGTTCGGGCCGGAAAGCCGCGGCCTGCCGGCCGAATTGCTGGCAACGTTCCCTGCCGAGAGTCGCATTCGCCTCCCCATGCAGCCCAGCAGCCGCAGCCTGAATCTATCCAACGCCGCGGCGGTGGTGATTTTTGAAGCCTGGCGGCAAGCAGGTTTCGCTGGAGGTAATTAGCCTTGCAGTAAAACAGTGCGGTAAAATTCAATAGCAAGGTGCCGTTATTTTAAGTGCACCCCTCATAGGCACAAAAATCCATGACCACCACTTCAAAATCTGAAATTTTTGCCTGGGGCGCCAAATACGAAACCGGCATCCCGGAGGTGGATCAGCAGCACAAGAAACTGGTGGGCCTCATCAATTCCCTCGCCCGGATGCAGGCGGAGCAAGAGGATTCAGGCGAATTGCTCAAGGTATTCGACGAGCTGGCCGACTACGCCATCTATCATTTCAAAACCGAAGAAGATCTGATGCAGCGTTATCAGATCGACGCCGAGTTCGAAGCCTCGCACGTAAAATCCCACGTACTCTTTGTTCAGCAAGCGCTCGACGCCAGGGTAGCCGCAAATGACAACCCCGGCGAAGTGACCGGGAAGGCGCTCACTTTCCTTACCAGGTGGCTGATTTCGCATATCCTCGGCACCGACATGCGCATGGCGAAGGAAATCCTCGCCCTCGAATCAGGCATGCCGCCGGCGGAAGCCAGAAACCAGGCTGTCGCCTATATGGCCGACTCAAACGAAATCCTGCTCAAGGCCATGAACGAGATCTATGACAGCCTTGCTGCGCGCACCCAGGATTTCTGGCACGCCAACCATCTCCTGCAGCGGGAAATAGAAATCCGCAAGCAAACGGAAAACGAATTGCGCAAGCTCTCCCGCGCAGTGGAATTCAGCCCGGTCTCGATCATCATTACCGACGCCGGCGGCCTGATCGAATATGTCAACCCGAAATTCACCGAGGTTACCGGTTACAGATTGCCGGAAGTAAAGGGGGAAACACCTCGCATCCTCAAATCCGGCGAGACTCGGGACGACATCTACCAGCAGCTCTGGACGACCATCAGCCGCGGCCATGAATGGGTCGGCGAATTCCATAACCGGAAGAAAAATGGCGAGCTTTTTTGGGAGAAGGCTTCCATTTCCCCGATCGCCGATTCGAATGGCTTCATCACCCACTACCTCGGCATGCTGGAAGACATTACCGAGGACAAGCAGGCCGAGGACAAACTTCAGCAGTACCACGTTCAGCTTGCAGAATCTCTCTCCGAGCTGCGGAGCCAGGCCAAGGATCTTACGCTGCTGAACCAGATGAACGAATTGCTGCAGACCTGCCTGACGGAAGAAGAGGCCTATCGCGTGTTTGCCCTCAAGGCTGCGGAAATGGAACTCGGTGCGGGCGGCGCGCTGGCGATCGTGTCGCACAAAGGCCGCTTTCTCGAAACCGTGGCGCGCTGGGGCAAGGACGTGCATATCCTCGACGTGTTCGATATCGACAGCTGCTGGGCCATGCGGCGCGGACAGCGTCACGAGGTTCCCGATCCTTCCAAGGATATGGCTTGCGAACATTTCCAGGAGCGCCCGACCAGCGGCTACATGGGGCTTCCCCTGATCGTGCGGGGCGAAGCGCTGGGATTGCTGCACATCCATGCCGCCCCCGGATGCAGTCCGGACCGGAAAATGCGCCTGACTCAACTCAGCGTGACGGTGGGAGAGGCGTTGACCCTGGCGCTGTCCAACATCCGCCTGCGCGAGGCGCTGCGCGAGCAGGCCACGCATGACGCGCTGACCGGTTTGTTCAACCGGCGCTATCTCGATGAAACGCTGGAGCGCGAAATCCTGCGCGCGTCGCGCGAGAAGAAGCCCTTCGCCGCGGCGATGCTGGATATCGACCACTTCAAGAAATTCAACGACACCCACGGACACGAGGCTGGCGACCGCGTACTGACGGAAGTTTCACTCTGCATTCGCGCCAGTCTGCGCCAGAGCGATATTGCCTACCGCTATGGCGGCGAGGAAATTTTGATCGTCATGCCCGCTTCCGAGGCAGGGGAAGCGGCAAAGCGCATGGTGGAAATCGCTGCGCGCTTGCAGAATCTCAACATTGCATGGGGAGACAAGGTTTTGCCGGCGATAACCATATCTGCGGGCATCGCTTCCATGCCGCAACACGGCACCAGTTCCGAAGCCGTGCTGCGGGCGGCGGACCAAGCGCTCTATGCGGCAAAGCAGGCAGGGCGCAACCGGGTCTGTATTGCGGAATAGCTATCAGCTGACGGCTAACGGCTGATAGCTTCAGATCCGGGTTCGCGGCTCAGCAGGTCTTCCACCGCAGCCTTGGGCGCAACGCTCTCGAACAGAACCTGGTAAACCGCTTGCGTGATCGGCATGTCGACCTGGAACTGGCGGGCCAGCTCGAGCACCTCGCGCGCCGTGTTGACGCCCTCCGCCACATGGCCAAGATCGCGCAGAATGGCTTCCAGCGACTTGCCCTGCGCCAGTTTGAGGCCCACCTGGCGATTGCGTGACAGGTCACCGGTACAGGTCAGGATCAGGTCCCCCATGCCGGTCAGGCCCATGAAGGTCTCCTGACGCCCGCCAAGGGCCAGTCCCAGCCTGGTGATTTCCGCCAGGCCGCGCGTGATCAGGGCGGCACGGGCATTGTGACCGAACCCCATGCCGTCGGAGATGCCGGCGGCAATGGCAAGAACGTTCTTCACCGCCCCACCCAGCTCCACGCCCATGACATCGCTGCTGGCATAGACTCGCAAGCGGTTGCTGTGCAGCGCCAAGGCGCTTTGGCGCGCAAACGCTTCATTCAGGGAAGCCAGAGTCAGGGCAGTGGGCAAACCGAGCGCCACCTCGCGCGCGAAGCTGGGACCGGAAAGCGCGCCGCACGGAGTTTGCTCCAGCAATTCCTCGCTCGCGACCTCGTGGGGCAGTTTGCGGCTGCCGACCTCGAAGCCCTTGCATGCCCAGATCACCGGCACGCCCGGCGCAAGCCTCGCCACTTCGCGCAACAGCGGCCGCAATGCGCCACTGGGCACGACCGCCAGCATCAGCTCCGCGCCATGCAGAGTCTGCGCAAGGTCGGACGAGAAATGCAGCTCAGCGGAAAGGGTAATATCGGGCAAATAGCGTGAATTGCAGCGCTGCGAATCCATCTCGGCTGCCTGAGAAGCATTGCGCGCCCACAGGGTGACATCGTGATGTGCGCTCAGGCTGGCCGCCAATGCCGTCCCCCAGGCTCCGGCACCGAGCACGGCAAGCTTCATGAGCCCCACACCTGGGATACGCGCACGTATCCCACCGCACCGTCCGCATGGCGCACCTTGATCCAGCCGCCAGCGGCATTCTCGATCACTTCCAGCACCACGCTGCGTTCTGCCTGGAACGCCAGCGCTGCATTGGCGTCCGGGGTCTTGCGCACATCGGCGAGAGGTACGTTGACCAGCACCGTATGCTTGGCGGAAAGATTTTTCTTCTCCACCCAGGCCAGATCGCCGGCAACGTCGCGCACCTTGGCGAAAGACTCAAGGTCCACAATCACCTCGACGGGATAAAAACGGCTGGCCAGATAGAGCTTCTTGCCGTGCAGCGAAGGGGCGTCGTACATCACCGTGCGGTCGGCCGCGATGGAGCGGTACTCCAGCGCCCATGAAGCCAGGGGGAAAAGCGCAGCTAGCAACAGGATGGCACGCCAGGCGCTCACTCCCCGCGCCTCGTTCAGTGCGTTGTCGCAGGTTGTTGTGCGGCCTGCATCTGTTTCTGCTGCTGGTAAGCGTTTTCGAAATTCATCGGCTGGAGCACCACCGGCGGTAAGCCTGCACGTACCACCATGTCCGAAATCACTTCGCGCACATAGGGGTAAAGGATGTTGGGGCAGGCGATACCGAGCAATGGCTCGATGTCTTCCTGCGGCACATCGCTGATGCGGAAAATACCGGCCTGAGCAGCTTCCACCAGGAATACCGTCTTGTCGTTTTCCAGCTTGGAAGTCACCGTGACCGTCAGGACGGCCTCGAAGACCCCCGCGTCGAGCTGCGCGGCAGCGGTATGCACTTCCACGTTAATCACGGGCGTGCCTTGCTCAAGGAAAATCTGCGGGGCGTTAGGAAGCTCAAGAGATATGCCTTTGACGTACACCTTCTCGATACCGAAAACGGGCTGTTTTTGTTCTTCGCTCATGGGAAAAATCTCTAAAAAAGGGGGATTGTAACGCGAAGCGGCGAGAATTAGTGTCGCTGCAACCAGTTCCTCAGATTGCCGGCATCCATGGCTCCGGCAACGCGGTCCACTTCGGCGCCGTTGCGGAACAGCGCCAGGGTGGGAATGCTGCGGATGGCGAACTGTTGCGCCAATGCCTGTTCCGCTTCGGTATTCACCTTGACGAAACGGAAGCGTGTCCCGAGCTCAGCGGCGACCTGCGCGAACACCGGCGCCATCATCTTGCAGGGCCCGCACCAGGGCGCCCAGAAATCGACCACCACGGGGATCTCGTTCTTGCCGATGAAGCGGGAAAAATTCGCCGCACCCAGTTCCAGCGGCGCACCGCCAAGCAACGCTGCGCCGCACTTGCCGCATTTCGGGTTCTGGCCCAGACGCTCATCGGGAACGCGATTGATCGCCTGGCAATCGGGACAAACGATATTCACGGCCGTTACTCCATTTATTTCGTCAGCAGGGGTTCCAGCTTGCCTTCCATGTCCAGCGCGGAAAGATCGTCGAAACCGCCGACATGGAAATCGTCGATGTAGATTTGCGGCACGGTGCGACGGCCGGTTCTCTCCATCATTTCTTCCTTGCGACCCGCCTCGACGTCGATGCGGATCTTGTTGATTTCCGTCACACCTTTCTTGTTCAGCAGCTTTTCCGCCATGGTGCAGTAAGGGCACACACCGGTGCAGTACATCGTTACGTTTGCCATTTAAGTCCTCTATCGCTCACTTGTGCTCGACCGGCATGTTGGCCTGCTGCCAGGACGTCATGCCGCCGTTCAGATTATAAACCTGCTCGAAACCGTTCTTGCGCAACACGCTGCAGCTATGTCCGGAACGTGCGCCGCTGCGGCAGATCGCGATGATCGGCTTGTTCTTGTACTTTTCCAGCTCGTGCAGGCGGTCGATCAACTGGCGCAGGGGAATATGCTTGGAGTGGGGAACCCTGCCCTGGCTATATTCCTGGTCTTCGCGCACGTCGAGCACCAGTGCATCGTGATGGTTGATGAGCTGGGTCGCTTCCACGACGCCGACTTCCTTGATGCCCGTGATGCGGCGATTCACCATGGGCCAGAAAATCATCAGGCCGCTGACCACGACCAGGGCCACCAGCCCCAGATTGTTTTGAATGAATTGCACTGTGCTTATCCTCTTTTTCAGTAGTTCAGCAGGATTCCTTGAAACCCAGCTTTTTCAGAATGGTGTCCATCGGGCAAAAACTGGTGAACCCGCTTTGAAACAGGTTGAAACCGACAAAGGCAGTAAACCACAGCCAGTTTACATTATGAAATACGGGGCTCGCCTGCACGCCCAGAGACAGCGAAAGCAGAACGAAAAAGCCGGCAATGATACGAACCATGCGATTGACAGTCATGAACAAACTCCTGAATTAAGGTTAAACAAAATTGGGGTTGCCGCGCGCGAAATCAAGCGGCGTTCCGGCTCTGACGCCGCTCCCACAGGTAATACATCAGCGGGATCACCACCAGCGTAAGCACGGTGGAAGCGAAGGTACCGAATATCAGCGACACCGCCAGACCGCCGAACACCGGGTCGGTAATCATGATGGCCGAGCCGAGGATGATGGCCAGCGCGGTTAGCATGATGGGGCGGAAACGCACCGCGCCGGCTTCGATCACGGCTTCGTCGAGGGCATAGCCGCGCTTGCGGTAATCGACGATGAAGTCGATAAGCAGCAGCGAGTTGCGCACCACGATGCCGGCCAGGGCGATGACGCCGATCATGGAGGTGGCGGTGAATGCCTGCTGGGTGATCCAGTGGCCGGGGAACACGCCGACCAGGGTGAGCGGGATCGCGCCCATCACGATCAGCGGCATCATGAAGGACTTGTAATAGCCCACCAGCATCAGGTAGATAAACACCAGCGCCACAATGAAGGCCGACCCGAGGTCGCGGAACACGTCGAGCGTCAGGCGCATCTCGCCGCCCCACAGCAAGTGGTAGTTCATCACGTCGTCGGGCTGGGCTTCGGTGAAGCCGAGGTTGCCGGTCTTGAAGGCGATACCCGGCGTGAGCATCTTGCCGTCCAGCATCTTGTCCAGGGCCAGCACCGCATAAACCGGGCTGGACTTGAGCAGCTCGCCGCCGATCATGACCGTGGGATGCTGGTCGCGGTCGTAGAAGGGCTTGTCCTGTGTGGCCCGTTCGACGCTGGCGATGGCCGACAACGGCACCTGCTGTCCAGTCATGCTGACAACGCGGATGGACATGATCTGCTGCGGCGTCTGGCGTTCGCTGCGGGGCAAACGCACGGTGATGTTGACCGGTTCGCGCGCGTCGTCGACGTGCAGGGTGCCGATGGAGAAACCCGAGACGTAATCGTGCAGCAGCTTGCCCACCTGTCCGGGGGCAACGCCGGAAAGGATGGCCTTCTCGCGATCCACATTGATGTGGAAGGTATCGACCGTTGCGGTCACCGAATCGTCCACGTTGACGATGCCGTAAACCTGGGTAAACGCCTTGTTCACATCCGCCGCGGCAGCGCGCAGCTTGCGGTAGTCCGGCCCGTACAGCTCGGCCAGTACCTGCGACTGCACCGGCGGGCCGGGCGGGGTCTCGTAAAGCTTGATCCGGGCTTGCGGGAAAGCCGCGCGCAACTGCGCCAGGGAAGCATCGAAGCGGTTCACGATCTCGTGGGAAGAGGCTGAACGGTGATGCTTGTCGGTGAGGTTGACGCGCAGTTGCGCCAGGTTGTCGCCGCGTTTGAGCATATCGCCGCGCACCAGGGCCGCGAAATCCACCGGCGCGGTCATGCCGAGAAAGGTCTGGTAATCGGTGACATAAGCGGTTTTCGCCAACACCTCGCCGACCGCGCGCGCCACCTGGTCGGTCCCGGCCAGGGTGGTGCCGGCGGGCGTGTCCACCTGCACCAGGAAGGTATTGGTATTGTCGTTGGGCAACATCTTCAGCTCCACGCCCATGGCCGAGAGTGGGCCGTTCATACCGGACGGCCGCACGAATTGCCAGGCCGGCTGGATCATGGCCGCCACGAGCAGCACGACCACCAGCAGGAACAACATGTTACGGCGGTGGGCATGCCGGATCAGCGGGGTGATCACCGCCACATAGGCGCGGTGCAAAGGATCTTTCGGGTCTGCCGCCTTTTCCTCCAGCGTCGGCCGCTCCGCCAGGGATTTGGCCGCCTTGCCGGCCAGCCAGCGGTTGGCCGCCCAGGGCACCACCATGTAGGCGATGACCAGCGAGGCGATCATCGCCACCGGCACGTTGAACGGGATCGGCCGCATGAACGGCCCCATCATGCCGGTGACGAACGCCATCGGGATGAACGCCAGGATCACCGCGACGGTAGCGATGTTGGTCGGGTTGCCGATCTCGTTGGTGGCTTCCACCAGGGCTTCCTTGAAATTCTTCGCGCCGCCGTGATGCATGTGGCGATGGATGTTTTCCACCACCACGATAGCCGCGTCCACCAGCAGGCCGAGCGACAGGATCAGCGCGAACAGCGTGATGCGGTTGATGGTCTGGCCGGCGATCAGCCCCACGGTCAGCACCACGAACAGGATCAGCGGCACCGTCAGGGTGACGATGGCCGCTTCGCGCCAGCCGAGGAAAAACACCAGGATCACCACCACCGAGCCGATGGCGATGCCGAGGTGCTCCACCAGGGTGTTCACCGCGTCGTTGGCCTTGGCGCCGTCGTCGCGCGTGACGGCCACGTCGACCCCCTGCGGAATGGCCTGGCGCTTCAGGGCATCCAGCTTGGCAAGCACGGAAGAAGTCACCACCACGGCGTTGGTGCCGGCCTTTTTCGCAATGGCGATGGTGACCGCCGGCGCCTCGCCGCGGTGAACGGACGCCCCTGCGCGTGCCGCCGGACCATAGGCAAAGCGCGACAGCTCGTCGCTTTCCGCCGGACCGTCCTCGATGGTGGCGACGTCTTTCAGGAACACCGGGCGGCCTTGCGGCGCGCCCACGATGATCTGCCCGATCTCGCGTGCATCGCCGATGAAGCCGGACATGCGCAGCGGATGATTACGGTTCTGATCGACCAGCTGGCCTGCAGGGACAGACACGTTGGCGCCGCCGATCATGCGGTCCACTTGGTCCAGGGACAGACCGGCAGCGGCCAGCCTGTCAGGCGAAATCCACACGTTGACGGCGCGCTGCGCGCCGCCCACCAGCTGCGTGAAGGAAACGCCCGGCACGTTGCGCAACTGCTCCAGCACCCGCGCCGCGACCTGCCGCAACTGGTAATCGTCCATGTGCGACGAACTCAGGGTCAGCGTCATGATCGGCACGTCGTCCACGTTGATGGGCTTGACCATCGGCTGCATCGCCCCGGCGGGCATGCGGTCCATGTTCTGCATCAACTGGTTGTAGAGCTTGACCAGACTTTTTTCCTGGTCTTCACCCACATCGAATTGCACCGTCACCACCCCGTAGTCGGCAACCGCGTAGCCAAAGGTATGCTTGACGCCCGACTGGGCATTCATGACCGCCTCCAGCGGCTTCACCACCAGGTTGTGTATCTCCTCTGCGCTGGCACCCGGCTTGGCAACAATAATGTTGGCGGCGGGCACCACGATCTGCGGGTTGTATTCACGCGCGGTGACGAACAGCGCCATGATGCCCGCCAGCGTCACCGCCAGCATCAACATGGCGGTGATTTTCGATTCCAGGAACAGGCGGGCGATCTTGCCTGCGCTGTTAAGTGGCGTCTCTTCGTGCGTTTCAGCCATTACCGTTCCCCTGGCTCACCACCTTGTCCCCGGATTGCATGTTGGTCGTGGCCGAAGTCACCACGCGCTCGCCCGGATTGAGTCCAGCCTGGATTTCCACATTGCCCCCGCTTGCGGCCCCGGCGCGCACCATGCGGTAGTGGACGATGCCCTGCGTGTCCACCACGAACACCCCGCTGATCCCGGCACGCTCCAGCAGCGCGCCGACCGGCACGCGAATGCCTTCGCGCGAACCGAGAGCGAAAGCAACGCGAACGAAGTTGCCGCTGCGCAGCCCGTGTCCCTCGGGCAGGTCGATCTTGACCAGGTAGCTGTGGGTAACCGGGTCGGCGGCAGGCACCAGGTGCGTCACTTTGCCTACCAGATCGCTGGTCCGACCGTCCACCTGGATGGACACCGGGGAGCCCAGCTTGAGTTGGGAGAAGACGTCGCGCGCCACGCCGGTCTGCACCTGCAGGGTGGCCGGGTTTTCCAGCACCAGCACCGGCCGGCCGGGCGCCGCCAGATCGCCGGCATTGGCCATTTTCTGGGTGATGACGCCGGCGAACGGCGCCTGCACCGTGGCATATTTCATCTGCGCGGAAGCAGTATCGAAAGCCGCGCGCGCCGCTGCCGCCTGCTGTTGGCTCACCTGGTACTGGAGGCGAATCTTGTCCCATTGCATCTTGGGAATGGCTTCTTCCTTGTAGAGGTTGCCGAAACGCTCGTAATCGGTTTTGGCATCGGCCAGCGCAGCTTCGGACTGGGCCACCCCGGCACGGGCCATGTTCATCTGCCCCTGGATATCGGTGGGGTCGACCGTGAACAGACGCTGGCCGGCAGCGACGGTCTGCCCTTCCTGCACGTTTATTTCGCGGATGTAGCCCGTCAGGCGCGAGGCGATTTGCGCCTGCTGTCCGGCAACGACGCTGGCGGGCGAAGTAGAGACGATGGGCAGAACGGCTTTTTGCACCGTGACGACCTCGGCTTTTATCGTTGCGCCAGGAACCGCCGCCGGTTTGTCGCTGGACTTTTCCCCGCAACCGCCCAGCAGGGCAAGCACGACCGACGCGGCGATAACGGCGGGCAAAACTGGGGATTTAAAATTCATCACGATCAACTCCGCTACTTCATCTCAGGTTCAAGTTTGCCCACAGCGAGCCTGAGTCCGGCGCGCTGTACGGCAAGGTCATATTTCGCCGCCACCACGTCGGCGCGGGCATTGTCGAGTTGCGCGCGCGCGGCGAGCAACTCGGTGATGGTCGTCACGCCGTTGTTATAGCGTTTTTCGACCAGGCCGAGCGCCTCCTCGGCGTGGGTGACGGCCAGCTCGCGCAACGCCACGCGCCGTTCGGCTTCGTCAGCCTTGCGCCAGGCATCCGCGACCTGAAAGGCCACGCCGCTTTCGGCCTGCTGCAGTCGCGCGGCCAGTTCGGCCTTGCCCGCTGCCGCGCGATCGACGGCGCCACGCACCGTGCCGCCGTCGAACACGTTCCAGGACATCATCCCGCCCACCGTGTAGGAACTGGCATTCAATCCGGCATTTTTGTCGTTCCAGTCCTGCCGCGCCATCAGGCCGAGCTGGGGGTAAAGCCCCGATTTCGCCACTTTTACGTTGGCCTGGGCTGCCTGCAACTGGTTGCGCATGGCATTGAGGCCGGGGTTGTCGGTCAACGCCTGCACGCGCAGTTCTTCGATCTTGCCAGGCAACGGAGCGGGCGTTACCTGAGCCCCCACCTCCAGCGGCTGCGACAGCGGCAGGCCGAGCAGCATGTGCAGCTGATCCAGCGCTGCAGCCTCGGTGTTCTGCGCCTGGGCGAGCTTGACCCGTACATCCTCGAGATGAATACGCGCGGACAGCAGGTCGCTTTTCACCACCACGCCCTGCTTGAGCAGGTTGTCGATGGTCTTGACATAGGACACGGCGGCGATTTCGCCCTGCTTCGCCACGTTCACGTAAGCACGCGCGGCATGCACGCCCTCATAGGCCTGCAGCACCTGGAAGATGACCTGCTGACGCGCGGAGTTGTCGCCCTGCTGGGCCGCCTTGATGTAGGCCTGCGCCTGCTCGACGTAGCCCTCGATCATCCCCCCGGTATAAAGCGGAAGCTGCGCCTCGATGCGGGTATTGAAGTTGTTGACCGCGGCGGGGTGATTGAGATTGTCCGGCGCGACCGACAGCACGTTGGGATTGGTCGGATCGAACTGGCCCGCGCCGAAATCGCCGAAGGTGGCGCCGCGCTGGGAGAGTTTGAGCCCGAAGGCACTCAGGGCATCGTTGGTGCGCACCGCATTCAGCGACACCGTCACTTTGGGCAGGCGCCCGCCCTGCGCCTGCGCGAGCCCCGCTTCGGCCTGCTGCAATTGCGCCCGGCTGGCGGACAAACCGGGGTTCTGCCTGAGCGCAGTATCGACGCACTGGGCGAAACTCAAGGTATCGGCGGGCGCAGCATGAACCAGCGTCAGGGCCAATACCCCCCATACCGTCCTGAACTGTCCGCCGTGTAAGCGCAACGGGAACGATTTCATACGTTCGACCTCTATTGTATTGTTCTGATCCGGCAACCGTTAAGCACGGCACGCCGGACGTATATTAAACATCAAACGCTATATATTAGCGAATTATAATATACCAAGAGGGAATCTGGTTTTTTAAACACAGAATGACAGAAACGGCAGTGCGGGTAAAAAGTTATTTGGCGAAACCGCAGAAAACATCGCGCATCATGCTGATCAACTGGAGAGTGCGGGTATCTCCTACCCGGTAATACACCCGGTTGGCGTCCTTGCGCGTGCGCAGTACGCCCTTGTCGCGCAGGATGGCGAGGTGCTGCGAGATGTTGCTTTGCGAAGTGCCGACGTTTTCGACGATTTCCTGCACGCTGATCTCGCGGTCGCCCAGCACGCACAGTATCTTCAGGCGCAACGGATGCGACATGGCCTTCATCGCCCGCGACGCCTGCTCGATATGTTCGTCCTTGTCGATCAACTCGACGTGATCAAAATTCAACATGGAAAAAGTCACCGCCTTGCAACAAAATGGGAATCAGAAAGTTTAGAATAAGTTTAATGCGTACATTATTAAAACATAATAAAATGATACATCATTTGAGATAACGAACGAAAAATAAAGTCCATATTGTATGAAGGTCACACCGGTTCTACTGATGATTCTGGACGGGTTCGGCTGCAGCCCGGCAGGCCCTGACAACGCCATCACCCTGGCGAAGAAACCCTACTGGGACAAGCTCTGGGAAGCCCACCCGCACACCACCATCCATGCCTCAGAAGCCGCTGTCGGCCTGCCCGCTGGCCAGATGGGCAACTCCGAAGTGGGGCACCTGAACATCGGCGCCGGGCGCGTGATCTACCAGGAAATATCGCGCATCAACAACGCCATCGCCAGCGGCAGCTTTTTCTCCAACCACGAACTGTCCGCCGCGCTTGAAGCCATCAAAAAGAACCACGGCGCCCTGCACATCTTCGGACTGGTGTCGGACGGCGGCGTCCACAGCCACGAAAACCACATTCACGCCATGATCGAAATGGCGGCCAAATTCGGCCTGGACAAGGTCTACCTGCATGCCTTCCTGGACGGACGCGACACGCCGCCGAAAAGCGCAGAGATCTACCTGGAATGTCTGCAAAACAAGATCGACGCCTTGAAAATCGGCAAGATCGCCTCGATCGTCGGCCGCTATTACGCAATGGATCGCGATCACCGCTGGCTGCGGGTAAAAACCGCCTACGACCTGCTCACCCAGGGCAAGGCGGAATTCACCGCCCAAACCGCCATCGAAGGCCTGCACAATGCCTATGCCCGGGACGAAACGGACGAGTTCGTCAAGCCCACGGTCATCGGCGCCCCGGTGAAGATGCAGGACGGCGACGGCGTCATCTTCATGAACTTCCGCTCGGACCGCGCGCGCGAACTCACCCGTACTTTCATCGAGCCGGACTTCGACGCTTTCGAGCGCGAGCACGTGCCCAAACTCAGCACTTACTGCACCCTCACCTGCTACAGCGCCGACTTCAACATCCCGGTAGCCTTCCCGCAGGAGCGCATCAAAAACAGCTTCGGCGAATACATTGCCCAGATGGGCCTGACGCAGCTGCGCATCGCAGAAACCGAGAAATATGCACACGTCACATTTTTCTTCAACGGCGGGGAGGAAACCCGCTACGCTGGAGAAGACCGCATCATGGTGCCTTCGCCCGATGTGCCTACTTACGACCTCAAACCGGAAATGAGCGCCCGCGAAGTCACCGACAAGCTGGTGGAAGCTATCGCCGCCCAGAAATACGACGCCATTATCTGCAACTATGCCAACCCCGACATGGTTGGCCACACCGGCAACCTCGCGGCCGCCGTCCAGGCCATCGAAGTCATCGACGAGTGCCTCGCCCGTGTCGTCCCGGCCATGCAGGCAATCGGCGGCGAAGTCCTGATCATCGCCGACCACGGCAACGCCGAAAAGATGCTGGACGAAGTCACCCGCAATTCCCATACCGCCCACACCCTCAACCTGGTGCCCTTCCTCTACATCGGAAGAGCCGCCAGGGTTGCGGAAACCGGCGCGCTGGAAGATGTCGCACCGAGCCTGCTGAAGATGATGGGGCTGCCCAAACCGCGTGAAATGTCCGGGCACCCGCTGATCGAGTTCGAGTGACTGCGAAGCTGTCTGGGACCTCAGTTATAAAAGCTGTACTCGCCATATTTGCCGGCGCAATTTTGCTGTCCAGCCTGCCCTTTCCCGCTTCCGCCGCGCCTAAACCCGAACTGAAGGAGCTGCGCGGCCGCATCGATGCCCTGCAAAAAGAACTCGACAGCAAGGAAGGCGCTAAGGCCGACGCCAGCGATGCGCTCAAGACCTCGGAACGGGCCATCAGCGACATCAATTACCGGCTGCGCGACCTGTCTACACAACAGCAGGGCACCAGCGCCACCCTGTCCAGCCTGGAGCAACAGAAAGGAAACCGGCAACAGAGGATAGCGGCGGAACAGGTGTCGCTGGGCAAGCTGCTATACCAGCAGTACCTGTCAGGCCAGCAGGACCAGTTCAAAATCCTGCTTAACCAGCAAAACCCCAATCAGGCCGCGCGCCAACTGCGTTATTACGGCTACCTGGCCCGCGCCCGCAATGAGATGCTGGAGAATCTGCGCGACAATCTCGCAAAGTTGCAGCAGCTCTCGCAGGCCACCGAATCCAAACAGGCCGAATTGGCACGAATCCGCGCCGAACAGGACCAGCAAAAGCAGCAACTGGTGGCACAGCAGCAGGCAAAAAAGAAACTGGTGGCACAACTGGCCCAGCAAATCGGACGCCAGCGCACGGAACTGAGCCAGTTGCAGCGCAACGAAAAACAGCTCACGCAACTGATCGAACGCCTGGCCAAACAGCAAGCGCGCAAAAAGCCGGAACGCACCCCCCGGCGCAACGCCCGCGAGCCTGCCGCGGAACAGCCGGTCGCCCCCCAGCCCAGCGCGCTGGCGCAAACTCAGAAAGGCAAGTTGCCTTTGCCGGTGCGCGGGGAACTCGCGGGACGTTTCGGCAGTCCACGTCAGGACAGCGGGGCGCCGTGGCGCGGCGTGTTCATCCGTACCGCCGCAGGGCAGGAAGTCCACAACATCGCCGAAGGGCGCGTGGTTTTCGCGGACTGGCTGCGCGGCTTCGGCAACCTGATCATAATCGACCACGGCAACGGTTACATGAGCCTCTACGGCAACAACGAATCCCTCTTCAAGCATGTGGGGGACAACGTCCGGAGCGGCGACGTCATCGCCAGCACGGGAAACAGCGGCGGCAACCCGGAAACCGGTTTATACTTCGAACTTCGGTTCCAGAGCAGGCCTTTCGACCCCCTGACATGGTGCAGGGCGGGCTAACATTACAAGATTGAGTTGGAGAAACAGATGCGCGGCAAAATGCAAAAATTCGGCCTGATCGCCATGGGCGCCCTGCTCGGTGTAATGCTGAGCCTGAATTATTCAGCCGTGGCCGACAAGAAGGTCGATAGCCCCCTCCCGGTTGAGGAGTTGCGCGCCTTTGCAGAAGTATTCGGCAAGATCAAAAGCGATTACGTCGAACCGGTGGAAGACAAGAAGCTCATCAACGAGGCCATCAACGGCATGCTCTCCGGCCTCGACCCGCACTCCGCCTATCTCGATACCGATGCATTCAAGGAATTGCAGGTGGGAACCCAGGGCGAATTCGGCGGCCTGGGGATCGAAGTGGGCATGGAAGACGGCTTCGTCAAGGTGGTCTCCCCCATCGAGGACACTCCGGCCTTCAACGCCGGCATCAAGAGCGGCGACCTCATCATCAAGCTGGACGACACGCCCGTCAAAGGCATGACCATCAACGATGCGGTCAAACGCATGCGCGGCAAGCCCAACACCCAGATCATCCTGACCGTGATGCGCAAAGGGCAGAACAAGCCACTTGTTTTCACCATCACGCGCGCCATCATCAAGATCAAGAGCGTGAAATCCAAGCTGCTCGAATCCGGCTACGGCTACGTGCGGGTAACCCAATTCCAGGAGCACACCGGAGAAAATCTCGCCAAGGCGCTCGAGGATCTCATCAAACAGAACAAGGGACCGCTCAAGGGTTTGGTGCTGGACCTGAGGAACGACCCCGGCGGCCTGCTCAACGGCGCGGTCGGCGTTGCCGCCGCATTCCTGCCGGAAAATTCGCTGGTGGTTTACACCGAAGGCCGCACCGAAGAGGCCAAAATGAAACTCACCGCGAACAAGGAAAATTACCTGCGCGGACCGAAGGAAAGCGATTACCTCAAGAACCTGCCGGCAAGCGTAAAGAGCGTGCCGCTGGCGGTACTGATCAACGGCGGCTCAGCCTCGGCGTCCGAAATCGTCGCCGGCGCATTGCAGGACCACAAGCGTGCCATCATCATCGGCACCCAGTCCTTCGGCAAAGGTTCGGTGCAAACCGTGCTGCCGCTCGGCAACGGCACCGCGATCAAGCTGACCACCGCGCGCTACTTCACGCCTAACGGGCGTTCAATCCAGGCCAAAGGCATCACGCCGGATATCGTGGCGGAAGAAGCGACAGTCAATGGCGTGGACAAGGACTCCTTGTTCAATCTGCGCGAAGCGGACCTGGAGCGCCACCTGATCAACGGCCAGGATGGAAACAAGCCCGAGGCCGCGCCAGTCAAGGCTCCCGCACCAAATCAGGAAGCGCCTGCCAAAGGCAAAGGCGATAGCAAGAGCGATGCCACTAGCGGGGAACGCGAAGTGGTATCGAAAAACGACTACCAATTGAATCAGGCGGTAAACCTGCTCAAGGGTTTGCAAATCCTGAAGAACCGTTAATCCACGACAGGGTTTGCGCCAAACCGCCTCCCTGACCCGGGGAGGCCGGCAAGGGTACCGATGGACGACAACCAGCTCCTGCGCTACAGCCGCCACATCCTTCTGCCGCAGCTCGGTGTCGAAGGCCAGGAAAAGCTTCTTGCCGCCCATGCACTGATCATCGGGGCCGGCGGGCTGGGTTCACCCATTGCGCTATATCTTGCCGCCGCCGGAGTCGGCCACATCACGATCTGCGACGGCGACACGGTGGACCTCACCAACCTGCAGCGCCAGATCGCCCACTTCACCCATTCCCTCGGCAGCAACAAGGCGCACTCCGCGCAGCGCACCCTGGCAGCGATCAACCCGGAAATTCGCGTTACCGCCATTCCGCATCGCATCGCGGGCGACGAACTGGCGCAACTGGTGGGACAGGCGGACGTGGTACTCGATGCCAGCGACAACTTCGCTACCCGCCACGCCATTAACCAGGCCTGCGTCCGGCATGCCAAACCGCTGGTTTCCGGCGCCGCGATTCGCTTCGACGGGCAGGTCACGGTGTTCGACCTGCGTCACCCGGACAGCCCCTGTTACAGCTGCCTGTTCCCGGAAAGCGCAGAGGAAGAAGGGGAGCGTTGCGCGGTGATGGGCGTGTTCGCCCCCCTGGTCGGCATCATCGGCGCAGTCCAGGCGGCCGAGGCGCTCAAACTGCTGGCCGGGATCGGCCAGTCGCTAACCGGCAAGCTGCAATTGCTCGACGGACTGAGCATGGAATGGCGCCAGGTCCGCCTGAAGAAAGACCCGGCTTGCCCGGTGTGTCACCCCAGCAGAATCTTGGCCTGAGCCTGCAGATATTCCATCGGCTCGCGCTTGAAGCCGCTCTTGGCGAACTGGTGCCAGCGGCCCACGATGAAACTCATGATCAGGTTGGCATGCGCCGCCGGGTCTGCGCTAACGCCCAGGCCGTCCTGGCTCGCGGCGATGCGCAGGGATTGCTTGATGGTCGCTTCGAGGCGGTCGTGAATCTGGTTGATACGGGCCTGCAAGCGCTCGTTTTCATTGACTAGCGCATCGCCGATCAGCACGCGCACCATGCCCGGGTTTTTCTGGGCAAAGCCGAGCAGCAGGGACAGCATGGTTTCGAGCTGCTTGACCCCGTTCTGCTCCTCGCTGGTGACCTTGTTGATGATGCCGAACAGGCTCTGCTCGATGAATTCGATCAGCCCCTCGAACATTTGCGCCTTGCTGGCGAAATGGCGGTAGAGCGCCGCTTCTGAAACTTCCAGCCTGGCCGCCAGTGCTGCGGTGGTTATTTTCTCCCCCTGCGGGTGCTGCAGCATTTCTGCCAGCACTTGCAGGATCTGCATCTTGCGCTCACCCGGTTTGCTCGCCATTCGATTCTCCCTTGCTGTTTATTTTAGTTTTTCCTGCATCCGCGGCAATTGCAGCACCGAGCGCAGGCTTACATCCACGCCGGCAACCCGCATGGGTGCCGGCCCGATCAATACCGTTTTCATTCCCAGCCGTTTCGCCGTCTTGAGATTGCCCAGCGAATCCTCCACCATCACGCAACGCGCCGGCATGAGCCGCTGCGCGTGAAACAGGCGATAAAAGCCCTGCGCATCAGGTTTGGGGCAGAAGCCCGCGCCTTCGATGGAAAATACCGCATCGAACAAATCGTCGATCTGCAGCAGACGCAGCACCGCCCGCGCATAAAAATCCGGTGCGTTGGTGTAGACGATCTTGCGCCCGCGCAGCCGCTGCAACGCTGTGCGCAGGCCGCGCTCGCGCAACACCATGCGTTCCAGCGCGGGAAACTGGTGGGTATGCCATAAAAAATGCCCTGGATCGGTGCCGTGATGCCGCACCAGCCCCTGCAGGGTCGCCCCGTAACGCCGCCAGTAGCGATCGCGCAACTCGTCCGCGGCGCTCTCATCCAGCGCCAGATGATCCTGCACGTACTGCGTCATGGCGCGGTTGAGATGCGGGAAGATATGCGGCGAGGCGTTGTGCAGGGTGTTGTCCAGGTCGAACACCCAGGTCAGCGCGCCGCTGGAGCGTTTCGCCATACGTTCCGGCGCTCAGGCATTCGACCGGATCAGCGTCCCCACGCCCTGATCGGTCAGGATCTCCAGCAGCAGCGCATGCTCCACCCGGCCATCGATGATGTGGCTGCTCTTGACGCCGTTCTTAACTGCCTCCAGGGCCATGGAGATTTTCGGAATCATGCCGCCGGAAATGGTGCCGTCATCGATCAGGGCATCCACTTGCGCCGCCGTCAGCCCGGTCAGCAGCTTGCCTTCCTTGTCCAGCACACCGGTGGTATTGGTCATCAGGATCAGTTTCTCGGCCTTGAGCGTTTCAGCCAGCTTGCCGGCCACCAGGTCGGCATTGATGTTGAACGCCTCGCCCAGTTCCCCGACGCCGATCGGGGCGATGACCGGGATGAAATCCTGGCTGTCGAGCAGGGTCACCAGCGCCGGGTCGATGCGCGTCACTTCGCCCACCAGCCCGATGTCGATCAGCTCCTCGCCGTCGGTCTTGGACTTGACCAGCAGCTTTTTGGCCTGGATCATGCCGCCGTCGGTGCCGGTCAGCCCCACGGCCTTTCCGCCGTACTGGTTGATCAGGTTGACGATTTCCTTGTTGACCTGGCCGCCGAGCACCATTTCGACGATATCCATGGTTTCCTCGTCGGTCACCCTCATGCCCTGGATAAACTCGCCCTGCTTGCCCACGCGCTTGAGCAGATCGTTGATCTGCGGGCCGCCGCCGTGCACCACGACCGGATTCAGGCCCACCAGCTTGAGCAGCACCACGTCCTTGGCGAAGCCATGCTTGAGGTGCTCCTCGGTCATGGCATTGCCGCCGTACTTGATGACGATGGTCTTGTCCTGAAAGCGCCGGATGTAGGGCAGTGCTTCGGAAAGAATATTGGCTTTTTCCTTGGCGGAAGCTGGGGAAAGCGACATGGTCTGGCCTTTGTTAAAGTTGAAGACGGTATGGAGGGGTATTTTCCCTCACCCCGGCCCTCTCCCGCAAGCGGGCGATGGGGACAATGTGCCGCTACGCGAGTCAATCGGCGAAAGTGAGCGCAAACAAAAAAGGCGGCACCCCTGTTTCGGGACGCCGCCTTTGGCACACGGGTCAGATTTACTGTATCGCCAGCTTCTTCGCGGAACTGACCGCTTTTTTCGGCAGCGTCAGTTCCAGCACGCCATCGGCGTATTTCGCCTGGGCCTTGGCTTCATCCACGTCCTGGGCCAGGGTGAAACTGCGCGCCACCTTGCCGTAGTAACGTTCGGAACGCAGCACTTTCTCGCCCTGCTTTTCTTCCTTTTCCTTCTTCACTTCGGCGCTGATCGAAACCTGGTTACCTTCGATGGTGACGTGTATATCCTCTTTTTTCACGCCGGGTATGTCGGCATGCACGGTATAGGCGCCGTCAGCCTCCTTGACGTCCATCTTGATCTGCATCTGGGGCTGCCCTTCGAGGGCCATCGGGCGCACGAAAAAGCCTTTGAACAGATCGTCGATGTCACTGAACGGATCCACGCGGGAAAGGTTGAAGGGATCGTAACGGGTAATACCGGCCATGATTTATCTCCTTATTTAGCGAGTTCACGAAGGACGGCGGAAATGCCGCCACAAAACCAATATGGGGAATCACCGCCCGTTTTGCAATACTCTAGCCTTCGTAAACCACGCTACCGTCCACCAGTGTGTATTTCACCTTCCCCGCCAGCTCCATATTGTGGAACGGGGTGTTCTTGCCTTGGCTTTTCAGGGCGGCAGGCGTCACCTGCCAATATTCGTCGGGCGCGAAAATGCAGATGTCCGCGCTATGGCCGGGCGTCAGGTGGCCGGCGTCGAGCGCCAGGATGCGCGCCGGCTCGGTGGTGATGATGGCAATCGCCTTGGACAAACCCACGCCCATTTCCGCCGCCCATTTCAGCGTCAGCGGCAGCAGCAGTTCCAGGCCGGTGACGCCGGCTTCCGCTTCGGCGAAGGGCAGCAACTTGGCATCGTCATCCACCGGCGTATGGTCGGAACACAGGGCGTCGATGACGCCGCTTTTCACCCCCTCGCGCAGCGCATCGCGGTCGCGCAGGCTGCGCAACGGCGGCACCAGGTGGCAATTGGGGTCGAAAAAGCCGATATCCATTTCGGACAGATGCGCATGATGCACCCCGATGTCGCAAGTCAGGGGCAGTCCGTCGCGCTTGGCCTGGCGCACCATTTCCACGCCGTCGCGCGTGGACAGCCGGCACAGGTGGACCCTGGCGGCGGTCTCTTTCATCAGGAGCAGGATTCTGGCAATCGCGATGGTTTCGGCGCACGCCGGTATGCCGGCCAGACCAAGACGGGACGCCACTTCGCCATCGTGCGCCACGCCGTCCTTGCCGAGAAAGGCGTCCTGCGGACGCAGCCACACCGTGAAATCGAAGGTCGAGGCGTACTGCAGGGCGCGGAACAGCACGTTGCTGTCGGTCAGCGGCGCGTCGGCCTGGGAAAACGCCACGCAACCGGCGTCATGCAATTCCGCCATTTCGGTCAGGCGCTGGCCTTCCAGTTTCTGCGTCAGGGCACCGAGCGGATAGACCCGCGCCTGGTTAAGGCTCTTGGCGCGATGCTTGAGCATCTCCACCAGGCCCGGCTCGTCCAGCGGCGGGTCGGTGTCGGGCGGGCACACCAGGCTGGTCACGCCGCCGGCCACCGCCGCATCCATTTCCGACTCCAGCGTGGCCATGTATTCGAAGCCGGGCTCGCGCAAGCGGGCGGAAAGGTCGATCAGGCCGGGACACACCACCATGCCGGTGGCGTCGATCACCCGGTTGGCATGGAAGCCTTCCGGCGCCGAGCCGTTCCCCACCACCTTGCCGGCGGCGATGAACACGTCGTGCAGCGCATCGATATTGTTTTTCGGGTCGATCAGACGGCCGTTTTTAATGTGTATCTTCATATGTCTCAATTCCCCGCCAGAATGCTCATCACCGCCATGCGCACCGCGATGCCGAACGTCACCTGGGGCAGGATCACCGACTGCTTGCCGTCGGCCACGTTGGAGTCGATTTCCACCCCGCGGTTCATCGGACCGGGGTGCATCACGATGGCGTCCGGCTTGGCCAGCGCCAGTTTTTCCTGGGTCAGCCCGTAGGACTTGAAGTATTCCTGCGCCGAAGGCAGCAGCGCGCCGCGCATGCGCTCGTTCTGCAGACGCAGCATGATCACCACGTCGACGTCCTTCAGACCCTGCTTCATGTCGTGGTAAACCTGCACGCCCATGCGCTCGACCTGGGCCGGCAGCAGCGTCTTGGGGGCGATCACCCGCACCTCGGGCACGCCCAGCGTGGTCAGCGCATGAATCTGCGAGCGCGCCACGCGCGAATGCAGCACGTCGCCGACGATGGCCACGCGCAGGTTGTGGAACTCCTTCTTGTAGTGGCGGATGGTGTACATGTCCAGCAGGCCCTGGGTGGGGTGGGCATGGCGCCCGTCGCCGGCATTGATGACGTGGATGTGCGGCGCGACGTGGCGCGCGATGAAGTGCGCCGCACCGGACTGGGCGTGGCGCACGATGAACATGTCGGCCTGCATCGCAGCCAGGTTGTCCACCGTGTCCAGCACTGTTTCGCCCTTGGACTGGGAGGAGGCACTGATGTTGAGGTTGAACACGTCCGCGGAAAGACGCTTGGCGGCGATCTCGAAGGTGGTGCGGGTGCGCGTGCTGGGTTCGAAGAACAGGTTGAATATCGCCTTGCCGCGCAACAGCGGCACTTTCTTCACGTCGCGCTCGGATACCCCGACGAATGACTCGGCCGTATCGAGGATATGCCGCAGCATTCCCGCATTCAAACCTTCGATCGTCAGCAGATGCTGCAACTCGCCGTTCTGGCTGAGCTGCGGGTTGTTACTCAGAAATGCCATGGGCGTACTCCGTTTATTCTTTTAATTCTTTTCATGCAGGCTAAGACCAAGCGTTCCCTGCTCATCGCGGTTCAACTGAATATTCTGCCTGGCCTCCAGGGCGAGCGTGGCGCCGACCACCTGGGCGGCGATCGGCAACTCGCGTCCGCCGCGGTCGATCAGGACCGCCAGGATGATGCTGGCGGGACGCCCGTAGTCGAACAACTCGTTCATCGCCGCGCGCACGCTGCGCCCGGTGTAGAGGACATCGTCGACCAGAATAACGTCGCGGCCTTCCACGTCGAATGGGATGGAGGAAGGCTCGATGTTGGGGTGCAAACCTGCCTGACCGAAATCGTCGCGGTAAAAGGACACATCCAGCGTTCCCATGGGCATGCCTTGATCCAGCAAGGGATGGAGCTTTTCCGCCAGCCACACGCCGCCGGTGTGAATTCCGACCAGGGCGCTGCGCGCCGTAATGAAAGGTTTAAGCTGTTGCGCCATGTGCTGGAGCAGCACTTCGGCGTCAGGTAGATGCATGTTGGAACCTCTAAATTTTGTTCTCGTCCAGATAAGTCTGCAAAATCAGCTGCGCGGCAACCTGGTCCAGCATCGCCTTCTGGCGGCGCCCGCCGATGCCCATGGCGCGCAAGTCCTGGCTGGCCGCCTCGGAAGTCAGGCGCTCATCCACCAGCGCGACAGGCAAATTGAACCGCCCCTCCAGTTGCCGGGAGAACTTGCGGCAGCGCAACGTCATTTCATGTTCCGTACCATCGAGGTGCAGCGGCAGACCCACCACCAGCGCCCCCGGCTGCCATTCCTGAATCAAAATGGCGATCGCGCCAAACTTCTGCTCGTTGCTTTCGCCGTGTATGGTTTCCAGCGGATGCGCCACGCCTATCGTCACATCCCCCACCGCCACGCCGATGCGCTGGAGGCCGAAGTCGAAGCAAAGCACGGTGGTTCGGTGAGGGGTGAGGGGTGAGGGGTGAGGAGTAGAGGTCGCCATCACCGCACTCGCCTAACCCCTAACCCCTCACCCCTCACGGCCTCAAGCATGCCCCGCGTCCTCTGCCAGAAATGCGAAATCCACGCCGAGCATTTGCATCGCTGCCGCGAGGCGCGTTTCTTCCGGTTCGTCGAAAATCAGGGCGGGCGTGGCGGGCACGGTGAGCCAGGCATTCTGCGCCAGCTCGTGCTCCAACTGTCCGGCCTCCCAACCGGCATAGCCGAGCGAGACGAAGAGCTTGGCCGGCCCTTCGCCGCGCCCCACCGCTTCGAGAATATCTTTCGATGTGGTCAGTGCAATATCCTCCGCCACCTGCAGGCTCGACTGCCATTCTCCCGCCGGCTGATGCAGCACGAAACCCCGGTCCATCTGCACCGGCCCGCCGTAGTGCACGGGCATTGCGGCCAACGCCTGATTTTCGAGTGGAATCTTTATCTGTTCGAACAGCGCCTGAAAATCCAGGTCGATGCGCCGGTTGAGCACGATACCCAGCGCACCCTGCTCGTTGTGCTCGCAGATATAGGTCAGCGTCTTGGCGAAATAAGGGTCCGTCATCGCCGGCATGGCAATGAGGAAATGGTGGGTGAGATCGACGCTTTTCATGGGCGTTATTATGGCATATTCGCCAGTGAGTAGCGCTGTGTCAGGCGCCGGAGGACTCTTCCCAAAGGGCGCGTCCGAACGATTTCCACGCCGGGCCGCCGTGCGTCAAAACGCCTTCGCCGGCACTTTTCTCCATAATCCTGAGCATCACGGCGGCGAGACCGAACAGTTCGGCCTTGGCGCGCAGCCGGTAATCGCCGGCACGATTTGCCGCCGCCCGCAATTCGCTGGCGCCATGAGACAGGGCTTCCCGTGCCAGCGCCCTGACCTGAACATCGTCGGACCAGTCGATATCGAGCGCCATGCCCAGACGTTCGATCTCTTTCTCCAGTGTCGCGGTTTCTTCGTTGTAGAACTCGAATCCTGCCATTTCCATCTCCGCGAAAATACCGTCACACCACAGCATAAAACAAAAAGGCCTGCATCGCTGCAGGCCTTCGATTTGATTCGTAACCAGTTACTTATGCCTGGTGGTACGAAATCACGGTCTCGACTTCATTCTTCGAACCCAGGATCACCGGCACGCGCTGGTGCAGTCCGTCGGGCTGCACTTCGAGGATACGTTCGCGCCCGGTGCTGGAAGCGCCGCCGGCCTGTTCCACGATGAAAGACATGGGGTTGGCTTCGTACAGCAAGCGCAGCTTGCCGGCCCGGGTGGGGTCCTTGGTGTCCTTGGGATACATGAAGATGCCGCCGCGCATCAGGATACGGTGCACTTCCGCGACCATCGAGGCCACCCAGCGCATGTTGAAGTCCTTGCCGCGCGGCCCGGTCTTGCCGGCCAGCGCCTCTTCCACGTAGCGCTGCACCGGTTTTTCCCAGAAGCGCTGGTTGGAAGCGTTGATGGCGAATTCCTTGGTATCTTCAGGAATGGTCATGTTGGGATGGGTGAGGACGAATTCGCCGATATCGCGATCCAGCGTGAAGCCGTTGACGCCATGCCCGCTGGTCAGCACCAGCATGGTGGAGGAACCGTACAGCGCGTAACCGGCGCACACCTGCTTGGTGCCGGGCTGCATGAAGGCCTGCGCGGAAGGCGCGTCGCCTTCGCCGGGGCAACGCAGGATGGAGAAGATGGTGCCTACGGAAATGTTCACGTCGACGTTGCTGGAGCCGTCGAGCGGGTCGAACACCAGCAGGTACTTGCCGCGCGGGTATTGCGCCGGAATGGGGTAGATGTCGTCCATCTCTTCCGACGCCATGGCTGCAAGGTGGCCCGCCCATTCGTTGGACTTGATGAAGATCTCGTTGGTGATGACGTCCAGTTCCTTCTGCGTCTCGCCCTGCACGTTTTCGGAACCGGCCGAACCCATCACGCCAATCAGCGCACCCTTGTTCACGGCGTTGGAAATCACCTTGATCGCGGTGACGATGTCGTTGAGGAGCGAAGTGAAATCGCCCGTCGCGCCTTGGATGTGGCGCTGTTCTTCGATGATGAATTGGGTAATGGTGGTGCCGTTGTGCATGTTTCTGTCCTAAGTTAAGAATATAAACTAATTCTAATATTATAGCTTATAGGCCAAGAGCTTGGCAGCCAAAAATTAAAGGGGATATGATGGCCTTTCTCCTCTCCCCGCAAAAGGACCGGCCCATGTCGCGCACCAAATTCCTGCTGGACGAATCCGAAATCCCCACCCACTGGTACAACGTCGTCGCCGACATGCCCAATCCGCCGGCCCCTCCGCTGGGCCCGGACGGCAAGCCGATCGGGCCGGAAGCGCTGACCGCCATCTTCCCCATGAGCCTGATCGAGCAGGAGATGTCCGCCCAGCGCTGGATCGAAATCCCCGAGAAGGTGCGCGAAATTTATCAGCTGTGGCGGCCCTCGCCACTGTTCCGCGCGCACCGTCTGGAAGCGGCGCTCGGCACGCCGGCCAAGATTTACTACAAATACGAAGGCGTTTCCCCGGCCGGTTCGCACAAACCCAACACCGCCATCGCCCAGGCCTATTACAACAAGGAGGCCGGCATCAAACGCATCGCCACCGAAACCGGCGCCGGACAATGGGGCTGTTCCATGGCGCTGGCGGGCCAGATGTTCGGGCTCGAGGTGCAGGTATATATGGTGAAGGTGAGCTACGGCCAGAAACCCTACCGCCGCTCGATGATGCAGACCTGGGGAGCGAAAGTGTTCGCCAGCCCGAGCATGGAAACCAATAGCGGGCGCGCCGCCCTGGCACAGGACCCGGACAATCAGGGCTCGCTGGGCCTGGCGATTTCCGAAGCGGTGGAAGATGCGGCCTCGCGTTCCGATACCAATTACGCCCTGGGCTCGGTACTGAACCACGTACTGCTGCACCAGACCGTAATCGGACTGGAAGCCAAGAAGCAATTCGAGAAAGCGGGCGACTATCCGGACATGATCTTCGCCCCCTGCGGCGGCGGCTCCAACTTCGGCGGCGCGGCCTTCCCCTTCTTCGCCGACAAAGCGGCGGGCAAGAACGTGCGCTTGGTGGCGGTGGAGCCCACATCCTGCCCGACCCTGACGCGCGGCCACTACGCTTACGATTTCGGCGACACGGCAAAACTCACGCCGATGATGCTGATGTACACCCTCGGTCACGACTTCATGCCACCCGGCATCCACGCCGGCGGTTTACGCTACCACGGCGATTCGGCGCTGGTATCGCAGCTCTACCACGAAAAACTGATCGAAGCTGTGGCGGTGCCCCAGCTCGCCACTTTTCAGGCCGGCGTTACCTTCGCCCGCTCCGAAGGCATCATCCCGGCACCGGAGTCGAACCACGCCATCGCCGCCTGCATAGACGAGGCGCTGCGCTGCAAGGAAAGTGGCGAGGCTAAAACGCTGTTTTTCAACCTTTCCGGCCACGGACACTTCGACATGGGCGCATATGACAGTTATTTCAGCGGCAAGCTGGAAGACTATGCTTATCCGGAGGAGGCGATCGAGGCGGCACTGGAGCGCCTGCCGAAGGTGGGCGGGTAAGGAAAGTGGCGAACAGCAGGATTTTTCATATTAGCGGGAACTAATTTATTCCTGTCCCGCTCTGAGATTGCAGACGGCCTGAAAAACCGTCGCCCGCTTCTCCTCCCTGAGCGGGCGCCTTAATGCTAGTTAAGGCTTCTGCCCCCGGCTTTTTCCCCTTTAGCCGGGGGCTTTTTCTTTTTATGCCTGCGCTGGCGATTCCGGGTCAGGCTCGAACCACTTGGCGATCACGCGCTCGGCTTCTTCCATGCCTTGATGTTTGGGGGTGGAGAACAGCTGGGCGGTCGCGCCGGGATAAATCACCGCCAGTTCCTTTTCCACCGCGCGCAGCGTCGCCATGGCCTGCTGTCGGTTTAGCTTGTCGGACTTGGTCAGCAGCACGTGCACCGGGTTGCCGGTGTACTTGAACCACTCCAGCATCTGCCGGTCCAGATCGGTCAGGGGACGCCGGATATCCATGATCAGCACCAGTCCGCGCAGCGAGGAGCGTGTCTGCAAATAAGTGCTCAGCACCCCGCGCCAGTGGAGACGAATTTTTTCCGGGACGGCGGCATAGCCATAACCGGGCAAGTCGACCAGGTAACGTTGGTCGCCTTCTTCGCCAAGCCTGAAGAAATTGATCAACTGGGTACGGCCCGGCGTCTTGCTGACGAAAGCAAGCCTGGTACGATTGGTCAGGGTGTTGATCGCGCTCGATTTGCCCGAGTTGGAACGGCCGGCGAAAGCCACTTCCATGCCCATGGGCAGCGGCAAATCGCGTAGGTCATGCGCGGAAATATAAAACTCAGCGTGTTGAAAAAGTGCCATGGAAAATTTTTCGTTCAAAGTGGCATGATAGCTTAGTCTTGGTATAGAATTGCCGTTTTTTAAGTCAGAAGAACTTGTCAAGGAGTCCAAAGAATGAAACAAACCATGGCGATGGTGGCGATAGCGGGTGTGATGACCGCGTCTTCGGCGCTGGCAGAAACTGCCGCCAAGGGAGATCCTGCCAAGGCGCAACAGATCGTTACGACAGTTTGCGTCGCCTGTCACGCCGCTGATGGCAACAGTGTCGTTCCCGCCAATCCGAAACTGGCCGGACAGATCCCCGAATACATCGCCAAGCAGCTGACTGATTTCAAATCCGGTGCTCGCAAGAACCCCATCATGTTCGGCATGGCCGCTGCCCTGTCGCCGGAAGACATGAAAAACCTCGGCGCATTCTTCGGCGAGAAAAAAGCTGCTTCCGGTAGCGCAAAAGACCCCGCTTTGGCAGCTGCCGGACAAAAACTGTTCAAAGGTGGCAACCAGTCCAGCGGCGTGCCTGCATGTGCCGCATGCCATGGCCCGAGCGGCTCCGGCATCCCGGCGCAGTTCCCCCGCCTGGCTGGCCAGCACGCCGACTACATCCTGGCTCAGTTGACGACTTTCCGCAGCGGCGAGCGTGCCAACGATGGCGCCAAGATGATGCGTGTGATCGCCTCCAAGATGACCGACCAGGAAATGAAGGCTGTCTCGGAATACATCTCCGGCCTCAACTAATATCGCACGGCTGATGGCAGCAACCAAAAAGGGTGACAGTGATGTCACCCTTTTTTGTCCGTACCTGTTCTACTACTGATTAAAACGTGAACACTCCAAACGCCTTTCACCGCCGTCTGTCGCAAAATATTTTCGAGCTGTTGAGCTCGATGCGCCTGGCCATCAGTCTGCTTACCGTGCTGGCGATCGCCTCCGTAATCGGCACGGTACTCAAGCAGAACGAGCCTTACTCGAATTACGTCATCCAGTTCGGACAATTCTGGTTCCAGGTATTCGAGTCTTTGGGGCTCTACGACGTTTACCATTCCGGCTGGTTCCTCACCATCCTGGCGTTCCTGATCCTCTCCACCGGCATGTGCATTTTCCGCAACACGCCCTTGATGCTGCGCGAGATGCGCTCGTTCCGCGAACACGCCACGGAAGTCTCGCTGCGCGCCTTTTCGCACCAGGCGGAGTTTGCCAGCACCGTGCCACCCGACACCTTGCGGGTTCGTCTGAGCCAGTATCTGCAGGGGCAAGGCTTCCGCGCCAGGATAGGCGCGCCCAACGAAGCGGGCGACATGCTCGTCGCCGCTAAGGCCGGCAGCTACCACCGCATCGGCTACACGCTCACCCACACTGCGATCGTCGTCATCTGCCTGGGCGGCCTGATCGACGGCAACATCCCGCTCAAGGTTGAACAGCTCGTCGGCTGGAAAAAAATCGAGACCCGCGACCTGCCGCAAAGCGATGTCCCCGCTGCAAGCCGCCTCTCGCCCGCCAACCTCTCCTTCCGTGGCGGCGTGACGATCCCCGAGGGCAGTTCGGCCGATGTGGTGTTTCTCAACATCGGCGACGGCTACCTGGTGCAGGACCTGCCGTTCGACATCAAGCTGAAAAAATTCCGCGTTGAGCATTACCCCACCGGCCAGCCCAAGTCGTTCGAAAGCGACATCACCATCACCGACAAGGCAACGCACGAAACGGTATCCCAGACCATCCGGGTCAATCATCCCCTGATTTACAAGGGCATCGCCATTTATCAGGCCAGCTTCGGCGATGGCGGCACCAAGCTGACCATGAAGGGGTGGAACCTGTTCAGCCCCGCCCAAGCGCCTTTCACCATGCACGGCGTAGTCAAGCAGGCATCGCAGATGTCCAATGGCAACGCGACTTACAGCGTCGAAT
Organism: Sulfurimicrobium lacus; assembly: GCF_011764585.1. Taxonomy (GTDB): domain Bacteria; phylum Pseudomonadota; class Gammaproteobacteria; order Burkholderiales; family Sulfuricellaceae; genus Sulfurimicrobium; species Sulfurimicrobium lacus. The sequence goes on along the minus strand of NZ_AP022853.1, from coordinate 260,535 downwards.
TCACCGAGTTCCGCAAGTTCAACATCGAGAACTTCGCCAACGAGAATGGCGACATGGCAAGCGGCTGGCAGAACCTGCTCAAGTACATGCAAACCGGGACCACCAAGGCGGCGAAGAAGGACTTGCGCAACGTGGGCCCGAGCTTCCAGTACAAGATCCGCGACGCCCAGGGCCAGGCGCGCGAATATTTCAACTACATGCTGCCGATCTTCCTTGACGACCGCTGGTACATCCTTTCGGGCATGCGCCAGGCACCCAATGAACCGTTCCGCTACATTCGCATCCCGCTGGACGAACAAAGCCGCATCGACGGCTTCATGCGCCTGCACGCCATACTGCTGGACAAGCAGGCCCACCCGGAGATCGCCCGCCATTTCGCCGAATTCGCGCTGCAAGGCGAAAAGATCAGTCCGTCCATGATGGGCAAGCTGGAGGCAAGCACCGTCAAGGTGCTGGATATTTTCGCTGCCGGCGGCTTTGAAGCCCTGGCCAAGTTCATCGAAAAATCCGTGCCCGCCGCCGAGCAGGAAAAAGCCGCGCAAACCTATATCAAGGTCCTCGAAAGCGCGGCCGTTTCCGCCTACCGCATTGCCCAGGCAAAAGCCGGCCAGCCGGCAACGATGAATGACAGCACCCTGCGCTTCGTGCGCGACAGCCTCAACACGACGAGCGACCTGTTCTCCTATGGCGCGCCGGTCTACCTGCAGCTATCCGAATTCGACGAAGTGATGGCGAGCGGGCTGCAGCTCACCCGCTCCCCGGGCAAGAACATCGTCTACGGCGGCTCCCTGCTCCTGGTGCTGGGCGTGTTCTTCATGTTCTACGTCAGGGAACGCCGCATCTGGTTGCTGGTCAAACCGCAGTCCGAAACCGTATTGTTCGCCATGTCCACCAACCGCAAGACGATGGATTTCGAACAGGAATTCAATCGCCACAAGGAACAGCTCGCGCGCCTGCTAAAGGAATAAACCAATGGAATTGACTGAAAACTACGGCGCCCGCCCTGCCTTCTTTAAAACCCTGTCCTGGTTCGACTGGCTCTACGCCCTGATTCTGGCCGGCGGGAGCATTTACGCCCTCAATCTTTATGGCAGCAACATGGACGAGTACGAAAAGGGCATCCTGTTCCTGTCCGCCGCCGGACTCATCGGCCAGGGCTGGTTCTGGAAGCCGTTCCGCGCGCTGGTGCTGGTGGTCGGATGCCTGAGCCTGTTCGGCATCAGCCAGTATCACGGCCAGCTGGCACGGGCAGAGCAGGCCTTCTTCCTCAAATTCTTTTTCGGCAGCCAGACCGCCATCATGTGGATGAGCGCGCTGTTCGTGATCGCCACCGGCAGCTACTGGCTGGCCCTGCTGAGCCGCTCCGAGTTTACCGCCCGGGTTTCCAGTGCCATTACCTGGAGCGCCGTGGTGATGGGCCTGGTCGGGCTGATGACGCGCTGGTACGAGTCCTACCTGATCAGCCCGGACGTCGGACACATCCCGCTCAGCAACCTGTACGAAGTCTTCATCCTCTTCTCCATTCTTACCGCGCTGCTCTACCTGTTTTACGAACTGCGCTACCAGAACCGCCAGCTGGGCGCCTTCGTGCTGCTGGTCATCAGCGCCGCCGTCGGCTTCCTGCTGTGGTACACCTTCGGGCGCCAGGCCAATGAAATCCAGCCCCTGGTCCCGGCTCTGCAGTCCTATTGGATGAAAATCCACGTGCCGGCCAACTTCATCGGCTACGGCGCCTTCGCGCTGGCCGCCATGGTCGGGGTGGCCTACCTGCTGGTCAACAAGGGCATCCTGGCCAGCCGCCTGCCCGCCGTCGAAATGCTCGACGACCTGATGTACAAGTCCATCGCCATCGGCTTCGCCTTCTTCACCATCGCCACCATCCTCGGCGCCATGTGGGCGGCGGAAGCGTGGGGCGGTTACTGGTCGTGGGATCCCAAGGAAACCTGGGCGCTGATCGTGTGGCTGAATTACGCCGCCTGGTTGCACCTGCGCCTGGTGAAAGGCCTGCGCGGCCCGATGCTGGCGTGGTGGGCGGTGATCGGCCTGTTCGTGACCGCCTTCGCCTTCCTCGGCGTCAACATGTTCCTCTCCGGATTGCATTCCTACGGTACGTTATAGCCCCCGGTAAGAATCAGGAACGGGTATTGAAACGCGGCTTTCAATACCTGACTGTCCAGTCGATTTTCTCGCCGCCGCATGTTACAAACTTGATCCCTTGGCAACCAAATCCGGGCTCACGAGTCAAATCCGGCATTAGTGCCGACACCCAGATTGCCTGTTATCCAATGCAAACAATCCGCTTTGTGATGGAGTACAAATGATAAAGAAACTGCTTTGGATGGTTTTTGCGTTGGCAACGGCAGCACACGCTGCCTCGTTCGACGTTGGAACGCCACTTACTTCCGGGTTGAAACCATTGCAGCAACAGTCCCAAGCGGCACACTTGGCGGCAGAGGTGCTGGCCCGTTACCACTACAAACCGATGCCACTCGACGACGCGATGTCGGAAAAGATATTCAACCAATATCTGAAATCGCTTGATCCCGAGAAAATGTTTTTCGTTCAAACCGACATCGACCAGATGAGCGGCCTTCGAACCACTCTCGACGATGCCATCTTTGCGGAAGACCTTACCGCTCCCTTTGCCGTCTTCAATCTTTACGCGCGAAGGGTACACGAGCGCTTTGGATACGCCCGCGCCTTGCTCAAGGAAGGGTTTGATTTCACGAAAAAAGAAGTCTTTCAATATGAGAGAGAAAAGGATCCCTGGTCTAAATCCGAGAATGTAATGCGCGAGGTGTGGCGAAAGCGGGTGAAGAACGACTGGCTTCGCCTCAAGCTGGCGGGGAAAACCGACAAGAACATCGTCGAAATTCTGGACAAACGCTATGGCCATTCCCAGAGACGCATCGACCGGCTGAAAAGCGAAGATGTGTTTCAGATATTCATGAACGCCTACACCATGGCTATCGACCCCCACAGCAACTACCTTGGGCTTCGGGCCGCGCAGGATTTCGACATCTCGATGAAACTTTCCCTGGTCGGCATAGGTGCGACGCTGGCGGAGAAGGATGACTACACCACGATCAGGGAACTCGTGCCAGGCGGACCCGCCGCGCTCTCAGGCAAATTGGAAATTGGGGATCGTATCGTCGGTGTTTCCCAAGGCCAAGGTGGCGTCATAACGGACGTTCTGGGTTGGCGCCTGGACGACACCGTTGCTTTGATTCGCGGCGCGGCCGAATCGACCGTCTTGCTCGACGTTCTCCCTGCGAAAGCAGGCCCGGATGGAAAACACAAGCTGGTTTCACTCATTCGGAAAAGAATTACTCTGGAAGAGCAGTCCGCCAAGAAAGCTGTGCTCACCCTAAAGGAAGGCAATACAACTCGCCACATCGGGTTGATATCCCTCCCCTCTTTTTATGAGGATTTCGAGGCGAGACAAAAAGGCAACCAGGACTTCAAGAGCGCGGCCCGCGATGTGGCACGCCTGTTGGGTGAATTGAAACAGGAAAAAGTCGACGCCGTACTGATCGACTTGCGCAATAACAGCGGTGGTTCATTAACGGAATCGATAGAGCTCACCGGCTTGTTCATCGGCAAGGGGCCCGTAGTGCAACAGCGTGACGCCAATGGTGCGGTTAAGGTGTTGCGCAATACCACGAGCGATGTCGCCTGGAGTGGCCCCCTTGGCGTGCTGATCAACCGGGGCTCGGCATCGGCGTCGGAGATTTTTGCTGCTGCGATTCAGGACTATGGTCGCGGATTGGTAATCGGCGAACCAAGTTTTGGCAAAGGCACCGTGCAAAGCATTTTCAATCTTGATCGGCTTGCCAGAAACGACAAGCCGAAATTCGGCGAACTGAAAATGACCATCGCCCAGTTTTTCCGCATCGATGGAGGCACGACGCAATTGCGCGGCGTAACGCCGGATATCGCCTTTCCCACCGTTTCCGACCCGGAAGATTTTGGCGAATCGACTTTCGACAACGCACTCCCCTGGATGCAGGTGAAAGCCGCCGACTATACGCCGGCAGATAACTTGAAAACGCTGGCGCCCATTATCCTGACACGTAATGAAGCCCGCGAGATGAACGACAAGGACTTCATTTGCCTGCAGGAAGACATCGCCGAATCCAAGCTTCGGCGCAAGAAAAACCAGGTCTCGTTAAACGAAGCGGAAAGACGCCAGGAACGGAATATCCAGGAGGCTCAACTGAAGTCCTGCGAAAGTGCCGGCAAGAATGCCCATGGCGATGTTGCCAGCCAAAGCGCGCCAGCAAAGAGCAGGGCGCTACAGGACGATGGCCTCCAGGCTAACGAACGCAATCTCGCCACGGAACTAGCGGATGAAAAAGCACGCAAGGACGCCAAAGACATCTTGCTGAACGAAGCGATTCATATACTTGGGGACGAGGTCAGTCTATTGGATGCCGACGCCAGCTTCGCAGCCCGTGAGAAGCCAAGCTCCCCTGGGCAAGGGGCAGCCGCAGTGCGTAGCGGCGCTTTGTAAGCGAGCAAAAGCCAGATTTTTCGTTAGCCTGATTTCAAGGCCTTCCGGATACTTCTCTCAGACAGTCGCGCGCAGCACGGCAAGCTGTTCCAGCAACGGGTCGCTCACCGGCTCAAGCTTGCGCCGCATGAGCGAGCCGATGGCCGTGGTGCGCACCAGGATGGGCGCCACGCTAAATTCACCGACCTCGGCCAGCACCAGCAAAGCGTACAGCGCAGCGCGATACTGCGGCACGATGGCAAGCAACGCCGCCAGGTCGGCATCCGGGTCGGCGAGGCGCTGCTCAGCCACGGTCAGCGCCGCCTTCAGTTGGTGTTCCTGGGCCGGGTCCTGACGCGACACACCGAAGTAAGCGCCGATGGCACGAAACAGGGCCCGTGCCACATCCTGGTCCGCCGGACGGCGCAGCACGTCTTCGCAGGCCACCAGAAAACGCTTGCCGGAGGGCGAGAGCACGCGCGCCAGCTGGCGCGCATAGGGATTGCCCGCCGCCGCCAATGGCTCGAGCGGCATTGCGCCGGGCAACGCCGTCACCTGCGCATCCTCATCCTGTCCGGGCAGCGCATCCGGTACGGTTTCGAGAAAGCCGACATAGTAGGTGTTGTCGCCCTTGGCGCGCTTCCATAGCCGCAGCAGAGCCTCCGAGCTGAGCAGCCCCGGTTGCAGAACGATGCGCACCGTGTCGATCACGACGTGCGGGCTGGTTTCGAACGGCAGGTGCTCCACCAGGTACTCGGCCAGCACCGGGCCCATCTCTCCCTGCGACACCGCTGCCCGTTCCAGCATGCGCCGCGCGTTGTCCCCGCTCTGCACGCACCACCAGGCGCGCCGCGCCAGCTCGTCGGTAAGCTTGGGCGAATAGGCCACCGACACCACGGCCTCCTCCTCGCCCAGCAGCAGCAACTTGTCGATGTTGTCACCCGAGTTCTGTCCCATGCGCGTCCAGCGCTGGATGAACAGCGGGTAGCCGCCGGGCGAACCCAGGGCATGGCCGGACAGCATCTCGCGCACCAGGCGCAGATACTGCTCCTTGCGCCCGGTGGGATGCAGCGCGATACGCGCCTCGCCGCGCCCGGTCAGGGCAAAAAGGGTGAGACTGTTTTCATTGATGCGCACCGCCTGCAGTTCATGCGTAAGCAGGACATTGAGGCGCAGTGCGTCTTCGCTGGAGAGTTCCATGGCTTAATTGAGTTGTATCCGCTGCCCCCACGGCACCGGAGCCTTGCCCTTCACCAGCCAGAGCGTGGGGTAGTTGGGTTCGATGGCGGGGAAATCGCCTTCCGCATCGGTGAAATAGAGCAGCAGGTCGGGCTGGCGCCCCTGGCGCGCAATCCAGTCGAACACCGGCACGAAGCTGGTGCCGCCGCCGCCCTTGATGTCTTTCGGCAGGCGCAGCTCGTCCCACGGCTCGAACTCCCACGGCGCCCCTTCCGACAAGCCGGTATCGCAAGCGAGCAGCGTCACCCTGGCGCGCAACTGGCCCTTGAGCGCATCCACTTCCGAGAGGAACTGGGCCAGCTCCTTTTCCCCCACCGAGCCGCTGGTGTCGAGCGCCACCACCAGGTCGACCTGGCCGCTGCGCAGCGAGGGGAAAATGACATTGCCTTCGCGGCGCGACGGGCGCATGTAGCTGTAGTCGTCGCGTGCCACCTGCGACAGGTAGCGCGCCAGCAGCATGCGCCACGGCAGCTGGGGTTGCAGGAGATGATCCACCAGGCGCGCCAGCGCACCGCCCATCTTGCCCGCCGCCATCGCCTGCTGCGCAGCGGCGGCCATGCGCTGCTGCCACTGGCGGCCGAGTTCGTCGCGTTCCTTGGCGTTTAACGGCGGTGGCTGGGAAGCGCCGCCCTGGCCCGCAGTCTCCTGCTGCTGTTGCTGCCCCCCGCCGCCGTCGGAGTCGTTATTCTTCTCTTTGCCGCCGCCTCCGCCACCATCCTGCTGCGGCTCCTGGTCGCCCTCGCCGTCCTGCCCCCCTTCGGACTCTTCGCTGTCATAGAGGTGCTGATCCATGGTCTGGTCGGAGTTGTTGTCGTTGATGCAGGGGTAGATTTCTTCCGCCGTCATACCTTCGAAGGCATCCAGCAGCAGCACGCCGGGCGGCGGCTTGAGGCCATCGGCGACAAGCAGGGGGTTGATGGCGTGATCGCAGGCCACGTCCCAGCGACGCTTGATGCGATGCTGGCGGCGCGCGAAATGCGACAGGGCGCAATGCAGCGCCTCGTGGGCCAGCACGAACTGGGTTTCTTCCAGCGTCAGCGCGGCGATGTAGGCGGGATTATAGTAAAACTTACGCGCATCGGTCGCCGAGGTTGGACACCATTTCTCGCTCGCTGCCACCATCGGCAGGCGCAAGGCCAGCGCGCCGAGAAACGGCTTGTCCAGGATCAGCCGGGTACGCGCCGCAGCGAGCTTGGTTTCGATTGAGGTGTCAAACATTGCGTTCAAACGCAAACCGCCGGATCACATCTCGTACAGCATGATGTCGGCCACCGCGTTCGCCCAGTTGGAGAATTGCGGCACCTTGAACAGTTGCTGCCCGACCGCGCGGTGCATGTCGGACACCAGCATGATGCCCATTTCGCGCAGCGGGAAACGCCCGGCGTAATCGAGGATATGGCCATGCACCACCAGCGCGTCCGGGCTGCCCTTGACGCGGATCGCCCTGCCGACCAGCGCGGAAGCCACGGCATACTGCAAATCCACCTCATGCGGCACTTCGGCTGCCTCGCCGCGCACGATGGCGTCGATATCCGGCATTTTTCCCAGGTTGTCCACGAAGGCGTGCAACTCCAGCCCGGCAGCGGGGCCGACACAGGCCTGCAACGAACCCAGCAGCAGATCCGGCATGTCGCCGAACTTCTGCAAGGCGCGGTGGGCGAATTCCCACGACCGAGGTGAAGGGAAGGCCACCGGGTTGTGGGCCGGGTCGAAATCGAACAACAACTCGGGACGGAAACGCAGGAACGCAATCAGGCGCTCGTCGATGCCGCTGGCGTAGGCCCAGGCCACCCAGTCGTCGAGATTGGCTTCCACTTCGAAATGGGAGAAACGGTTGGCCAGCGGCGCGGGCATGGTATAGGTCACGCCGCGGTCGCCCTGGCGGTTGCCTGCGGCAAAAATGGCCCAGCCCTGCGGCACCTGGTAATTGCCCAGGCGGCGGTCGAGAATCAGCTGGTATGCTGCGGCCGAGACACTCGGCGGCGCCGAGGTGATCTCGTCGAGGAACAGCACCCCGGCCGGTCCGTGGCGCTCGGCATCGGGCAACATCGCCGGCACGGCCCATTCCACGTGGTCGCCGACGCGGAAGGGTATGCCGCGCAGGTCGGAGGGTTCCATCTGCGACAGGCGGATGTCCACCACCGGCGCACCGTGGCGCGCGGCAACCTGGGCAATGATCTCGGACTTGCCCACGCCGGGCGGCCCCCACAGCATCACCGGGGTGTGCGTGCCTTCGCTGGCACTGGTGAATTCCCGGTCTAATATCGTCATCAATTGCGCGGGGCGCATTAAAATGTTTCCTGAACTATTTTACTTTGGCAAAAGCGCGCCGCGCGGCTTCCAGCGTTGCGGTAATCTCCGCATCGCCATGAGCGGCAGACACGAATCCGGCCTCGAACGCGGAAGGCGCAAGGTACACCCCCTCGTCAAGCATGGCATGGAAGAAGGTGTTGAACTTCTCCTTGTCGCACTGCATCACTTCGGCGTAGCTGGTCGGCGCCTTGGCGCTGAAGTACAGGCCGAACATGCCGCCCACCGATTGCGCGCAGAAAGTAATGCCCATTTCCTTCGCCACGGAGGTCAGTCCGTCGGTGAGCTTGCGCGTCATGCTGCTTAACTTCTCATAAAATTCGGGCGCTTGCAGCAATTTCAAGGTGGCAAGTCCCGCCGCCACCGCCACCGGGTTGCCGGACAGGGTGCCGGCCTGGTAGACCGGCCCGAGCGGCGCGAGTTTTTCCATGATGTCGCGACGCCCGCCGAAGGCACCGACCGGCATCCCGCCGCCGATCACTTTGCCCAAGGTAGTGAGATCCGGCTTGATGCCGTAGAGCCCCTGTGCACAGCCCAGCCCGACGCGGAAGCCGGTCATCACTTCATCGAAAATCAGCACGCTGCCGTGCTGCGTGCACAGGTCGCGCATGGCTTGGAGAAATTCCGGCTTGGGCGCAATCAGGTTCATGTTGCCGGCGACCGGCTCGACGATCACGGCAGCGATCTCGCTGCCGATGCTCTTGAAGGTCTCGGTCAATCCTGCGACATCGTTATAGTCCAGCACCAGGGTTTGCGCTGCGACTTCAGCGGGAACGCCGGCCGAACTGGGGTTACCGAAAGTCAGCGCACCGGAGCCGGCCTTCACCAGCAGGAAATCGGCGTGGCCGTGGTAACAGCCCTCGAACTTGATGATTTTGCTCCGCCCGGTAAAACCGCGCGCCAGACGGATGGCGCTCATGGTGGCCTCGGTGCCGGAACTCACCAGGCGCACCTGCTCCATGGAAGGCACCAGCTTGCACAGCAGTTCGGCCATTTCCAGTTCGCGCGCGGTGGGCGCACCGAAGCTCAGGCCGCGCGCAGCGGCTTCCTGCACCGCCTTGACCACTTTCGGGTAGGCGTGGCCGAGGATCGCCGGCCCCCAGGAACCGACATAGTCGATGTAGGGTTTGTTATCCTCGTCCCACAGGATGGGGCCCTTGCCGCGCTTGAAGAACACCGGCGTACCGCCGACCGAGCCGAAGGCGCGCACCGGGGAGTTCACGCCGCCGGGAATGAGCTGTTGGGATTGTTCGAATAAAGCCTGGTTACGTGAAGTCATAAGAGTCCTAATGCAGCCAGCGCCCAGGCGAAGCCGGGCGGCTGAAAAGTTGAGAATATTGTCGTGCCGCCAGCTCGATATCCGGCGCATCGAACAAGCCAGATATCACTGCTATCGCATTTGCACCGGCCTCGATCAGGGCAGGTGCATTTTCTACCGTAATACCGCCAATGGCCACGATCGGCACGTGCAGCAATCTGCGTGCTTCCCGCAACAGCTCTAGCGATGCAGGCACCGCCCCGGGTTTCGTCACGGAGGGAAAAAAGCTGCCGAAAGCGACATAATCCGCGCCCCCGGCTTCCGCCGCAAGCGCCAGTTCCAGATCATTGTAGCAAGACACGCCGATGGTCTTTTCCGCGCCCAGCACGATGCGCGCCTGGCGCAGGGAGCCGTCCTCGCGCCCCAGGTGCACGCCGTCGGCACCGGTCAGGTCGGCCAGGCGGAGGCTATCGTTGACGATCAACGACACATCGAAGGCATGGCACAGGGTCAGCAGTTCGCTGGCTTGTTCATGCAGCAGGGCGACGTCGCCGCTCTTGCTGCGGTACTGCACCGCCGCCGCGCCTCCCGCCAGGGCGGCGCGCACCTGTTGCAGCAAGCGCTCCGTATCCGGCTGCTCGGGGGTAATGGCATAGAGCCCGCTAATCATCCCCGGCGACCTCTTCCTCCCGCGCCCAGAACAAGCGGTCAGGAATATATTGTCCCATGCCGGGGCGGAAGCCGGCTTTCAGCGTTTGCCAGGTATATTCCTGAGCCTCGCGCACCGCTTCGGTCACGTCCAGACCATGAGCAATTGAAGCGGCCAGCGCCGAGGCCAGCGTACAGCCTGAGCCATGGTAGCTGCCGGGCAGTCGCTGCCAGGCGTCGGAACGCAGCACCCCTTCCTGGCCGTGCAGGACATTGACCACCTGGGGCGTATTTTCGTGAGTGCCCGTGACCAGCACGTATTCGCAACCGAATTCGATCAGGCGCCGCGCACAGCCGGTCAGGTCGAGTTCTTCATCGCTGTCGTACTGGGCAAGGCGACGTGCCTCCAGGCTGTTGGGCGTGATGATGGTGGTCTGCGGGATGAGCATGTCCAGCATGGCCTCCAGCATCTCTTCCGAAGCAAGTTCGTCGCCGCGCCCGGAAGCCAGCACGGGATCGAGAATGAGTGGCACGTCGGGATAATCCGCTACGATTTCGGCAATCGCCGCGATGATTTCCACGCTGCCCAGCATGCCGATCTTGAACGCCGCGACCGGCATGTCTTCCAGCACGGCGCGGGCCTGTGCCGCGACCAGTTCGGCATCGAGTGCATGCACGTCTTCCACCCCCACGGTGTCCTGCACCGTGACGGCAGTTATAACGGTCAAGGCGTGGCAGCCCATGCTCGACAAAGTCAGCAGGTCGGCCTGCAAACCGGCGCCACCAGTGGGGTCGGCAGCGGCAAAAGTGAGAACGATAGGGGGCGAATCAGACATGATGATGCGGCATCCGTAAAAGCTTCCCGCCGGAGCGGGGTGCCGCTACGGCAGTTTGCGTGGTTTTATTTCAGTTTGCTCAACTGGCGCTGGACCAATTCATCCGGGAGGGGCACATACCCTGCTTCAGCCACCGCAGCCTGACCTTCCTTTGACAAGCCTGTCTTGAGAAAATCCATCACGGCGGGAGAAACCGGTTTGCCATGTGGCTTGTCGATATAAAGGAAGAGAAAGTGCTGCAGGCGGTAACTCTTGTTGTAGAGGTTCGCCACCGTCAGCGGAACGAAGTCGCCCGCGCCTTTTTTCAGCGGCACCATTTTCAGTCCGCTGTTCGGCTGATAGCGTCCATATCCGAGCGCGTCCTTGTTCTGCGCCACCTTGGCCAGCAACTGTTCGTGGCTCAATTCTTCGATATTGGGCTTGAAGTCGTCATGGCACAGCACCGCTTTGCTGAAGAAGTCGCGCACTGGAGATTTGTTGTTGTGTCCGAGCAACACGATGGATTGCTTGTCCCAGGGCGTCGGCAACCCCAGTTGCCCCCAGGTGGCAATGCTTTCGCTCCAGCCGCAACCGTGGCTGGCGGAAAAAAGGCTGTCGAGCTGCTTATATTCCAGGCCTTTGATCGGATTGCCGGGGTGCGCATACACGGCTACCGCCTCGATCGCCACCGGGATGGCGGTAGGGTAATAGCCGTGTACCCGGATGAAAGCTTCACTTTCGTCGTTGGTCATTTCACGGTTCATCGCCGCCAGGTCGGCCTTGCCGGAAATCAGAGCCTTGGGCGCAGTGCTGGTACCGGGACTCGAAATGTTGATGTCGCCGCCAATTTTGGCCGCCCACTGTTTCAGGAAAGGTTCCAGCACACTGGAGCCAACGGAGGTAACACCCGCCATGGCCGCCGGGGTGATGGCTACCAGCAAGAAAATCAGGGTCAGCAACTTGCGTAACATAGCCATATCGCCCTTATTTATTAACAATAAATTCTTCGCGGCATCATAGCATAATTGCCGAAGGCGGCAATTCGCTCAAATCACCGTCACGCGTGTCCTTTTAATGATGTTCATATTAGGACCTGAAGAGCTTTAATTAAGACCAGAAGTGCTTTACCTGCCGGGGTTTTTCTATACAATGGCATGCAGCTATGGCTGAGAAGGCTTCGAACACGGAACTTGGGAGGATGAGTGAGCGAGGAAAATAATTTGACCGGCACCAAAGTAATGGTGATTGACGACAGCAATACCATCCGCCGCAGCGCCGAAATCTTCCTGTTGAAATCCGGTTGCGAAGTCATTCTGGCTGAAGACGGCTTCGACGCCATGGCCAAGATTACCGACTACCAGCCCGACATCATCTTCGTCGACATCATGATGCCACGTCTCGACGGCTATCAAACCACAATGCTGATCAAGAAAAACCCCCGCTTCAAGCACACGCCCGTCATCATGCTCTCCAGCAAGGACGGGCTGTTCGACCGTGCACGAGGCAGGATGGTCGGCTCGGACGAATACCTCACCAAGCCCTTCACCAAGGACAGTCTGCTGGAAGCCGTCCGCAAACACACAACCGCCCGAAGCGGCGCATAAATCACGCACAGAGGTTACTCATGGCAATCCATAAAATTCTGCTCGTCGATGACTCCCCCACCGAACGCCACTTTCTCAACAGCCTGCTCAGCAAGCAGGGCTATCAGGTGGTGCTAGCGGAAAATGGCGAAGAAGCCATGGTCAAGGCCAAACAGGAAAAACCCGACCTGATCATCATGGACGTGGTGATGCCCGGCCTCAATGGCTTTCAGGCCACCCGCGCCATCACCAAGGACGAAGAGACCAAGCACATTCCCGTCATCATGTGCACCACCAAGGGGCAGGAAACCGACAAGGTATGGGCAATGCGACAAGGCGCAAAGGACTACGTCACCAAACCGGTGGACCAGGCTGAACTGCTCAATAAAATCGCGGCACTCGGCTAAGGATTCTCTCCCCCATGGCACGACGCACCAAAATCGGTCTGCGTGAATTCCACCAGGAAGTGGTCGCAAAACTGCAGGCCCTGAGTCAGGGGGGTGAAGCGCCGCCTTCGTCGAAACTGGGACTGCAGGTAGGCGATCAATACTGGCTGGTGGAACTGGCCGATGTCGGCGAAGTGATCCCTCCGCCGGAACTCACTCACGTACCGCTTTCGCAACCCTGGTTCGCCGGAGTGGCCAACGTGCGCGGCAACCTCTACAGCGTGGCGGATTTTTCCGCATTCTGCGGCGGCGAACCGGTCTCGGTCGGCACCGAAAAACGTCTGGTCCTGGCACACCCAAAATTCATGGTGAACTCCGGCCTGCTGGTCAGCCGCCTGCTCGGACTGCGCCATGCCGACCAGTTGCAACCGAGGGACATCCCAGCCGGCGCAGCGCCATGGGTTTGCGCAGCATACACCGACAGCGAAGGGCATCAGTGGCAGGAATTGAACGTGCAGGCATTGGTCAACGACCAGGGATTCCTGCAGGCAGGACGGTAGAGCAACTCAAGCTCAAAAGCAGCACCTGAAAACACGAGGGATGGAGATAAAAGCAATGGCGTTCAAAGTGGAAAACCTGATGTTCTGGAAACGTGCCGGCAAAGGCAGGAGCAGTGCCGAAACCCCACTGCATACCACCATGATTCTGCAGGGTCTGCGCAACCTTTCGGGCAAGGAGCCGGGAACCGTCCCCATCATCGGTCATCTGCCGATCGAGAGGCAATACCTGATTACGGTTTCCACCCTCGTGATATTCCTCATCCTGGCCGTTGCCACCCTGATCTACAACACCGTACGTGTAGGCCGCAACGCCGAATACGTGGCCACCTCCACGGAAATGCAGATGCTCTCGCAGCGGATTGCCAAGAGCGCACAGCAGGCGGCACTGGGCAACACCGCGTCTTTCCAGCAGTTGGACGAAAGCGAAAAGCGCTTCGACAAGAGCCTCAAGAGACTGATCAACGGCGGCGACGGCCTGCCGGCCTCGCCCTCCTCGGTGCAGCCGATACTGAAGGAATTGAATAAAAACTGGCTGCCTTCGGAAAACGCGATCGACCTGATTCTCAAGCAGCAAAAGAAGCTGGTGGACCTGAACCGCAGCGTGGCCGCGATCAACACCAACAATATCCAGTTGCTGGAACTGGCCGAGCAGGTAGCCGGTCTTCTGACGCAATCCGGCGCGCAACTGCGCGAAGTGACCATTGCCTCGCAACTGGTGATGCTGACCCAGCGTATGGCGAAAAACGCCAACACCCTGCTCGCGTCCGACATCATCGATCCTGAAGTCGCTTTCCTGCTGGGCAAGGATGCCAATACTTTCCACGACATCCTGGATGGACTCCTCAATGGCAGCGAGGACCTCCGTCTTTCCGCGGTCAAGGACCCCGATACCCGCGACAAACTGAGCGAACTTAACGAGGCGTTCAAGGAATTCTCCGGAGACTCCGACAAAATTCTGCAAAGCATGCAGGATCTGGTGAACTCCAAGCAGGCCGGACGTTCGATTTTCATGAACTCGGACGTGCTGCTCGATGATGCCCGCAAGCTTGTGGCCGGCTATGAAAACCTGGCCGGCGGCGCGGGGTTGCTGGTGCTCTCCTTCCTTTATGGCCTCCTCGCCATCGGCGCCCTGGTGATGCTCGGCATGATCAACGTGAACGACGCCAAAAAACGCGCGCTGGCGAGCGAGCGCGAAAACAAGGCCAACCAGGAAGCCATTTTGCGACTGCTGAACGAAATGGGCGACCTGGCGGAAGGCGACCTGACGGTGCGCGCCAAGGTAACGGAAGACATCACCGGCGCCATCGCGGACTCCATCAACTACACCATTGACGAGCTGCGCGGCCTGGTAACGGAAATCAACAAAACCAGCGAGCAGGTGACGCACGCATCACGCCAGGCGCAGGACATTTCCAACGAACTGCTGGAAGCCGCGCAGAAGCAGTCCCAGGAGATCGAAGACACCTCCGCCCAGGTGTTGCAAATGGCGCAATCGATTAACGAGGTGTCCGCCAACGCCGCGGAGTCCGCCCGCGTGGCGCAACAATCCCTGGATGCCGCCGAGAAGGGCACCACCGCCGTGCGCAATTCCATCACCGGCATGAATGAAATTCGCGAGCAGATCCAGGACACCTCGAAGCGTATTAAACGCCTGGGCGAAAGCTCCCAGGAAATTTCAGAAATCGTGGAACTGATTTCCGACATTACCGAACAGACCAACATTCTCGCCCTGAACGCTGCGATTCAAGCCGCATCGGCAGGCGAGGCGGGACGCGGCTTCACGGTGGTGGCGGAAGAAGTGCAACGACTGGCGGAACGTTCCGGCGAGGCGACGAAACAGATTTCCGAGATTGTGAAAACCATTCAGACCGACACCCAGGACGCGGTATCCGCCATGGAGAAGAGCACCCAGGGTGTGGTGGAGGGTGCCAAGCTGTCCGATGCCGCGGGCCAGGCGCTGAACGAAATCGGCCAGGTGTCGCGCAACCTAGCGGAACTGATCGAAACCATCTCGCGCGCCACGCAGAACCAGGCACATGCAGCTGGCATGGTGGCCACAAACATGCAGGAAATCCAGAACATCACCATCCAGACCACGGAAGGCACCAAGAAAACCGCCATTTCCGTGGGAGAACTGGCGACCCTGGCTACCGACCTGCGCGGTTCGGTGGCTGGCTTCAAACTTTCCTGAGCAAGCCATAAGGGTGCTTTAATACATGAGCATTGAATTCGATACCGGCCCGCTCACCTGGGTCAAGGGCGAAATTGACCAAGCCCTGCATCAGGCCGGCGAGAAGCTGGCCCAATTTGCCGCCGACGCCTCAGACAGCACACCGCTCCGTCAGTGCCAGACGCACTTGCACCAGGTTAGCGGCGCCATCCAGATGGTGGGACTCGAAGGCGTGGCACGCCTCGGCGAAGCGATCGAAAAACTGGTCGGCGCGATGGAAAAGCGCGAGGTCGCCATTTCCGGGGCCAATCTTGACCTGATCAAGCAGGGAATAGCCGCGCTATCGCAGTATCTGGATGACCTGCTTAGTGGTCAGCCGGACCAGCCGCTGCGCCTGTTTCCCGTTTATCACGCCTTGCTCGCAGCGCGAGGCGTGGAAAAAGTAAGCGAAAGCGAGCTGTTTTTCCCGGATTTGTCTATTCGCGCACCGAAAAACCCAGATGCCCGAGCGCTTACCACCGCAGAGATGCCGGGCTTCCTCAAAGTCGAACGCGCGCTTTACCAGCGTGGCCTGCTAGGCTTCCTGCGCAACGCCGAGGACAGCGCAGCGCTGGAGAACATGCGCAATGCACTGGACGCCATCGAACAAACCCAGACCATCCCGGCACTCCACACCTTCTGGTGGAGCGCGACAGGGCTGGTCGAAAGTCTGCTGCACAAAGGCCTGGATACCAGCCTCAATCTCAAACAGTTATGCGGTCGCATAGACCAGCAAATCCGCCGACTAGCGGAAGGGTCGCCCAAGGTCGCGGAGCGCCTGCTGCGCGACGTACTGTATTTTGTAGCCAGCAGCACGCCGGTAAACACCAGGGTGGAACAGATTCAGGACATGTTCGAACTGGGTGCGTATGTACCCCGCAGCGCGGCACAGCTAGCGGCAGAAACCGAGCAGGAACGGGTGCAACCTCTGCTACGCGAGTTGCGCGACCTGCTCGCGCCCGCCAAGGATTCCTGGCTCAAATTCACTTCTGGCAGCAATGACAGCCTGGCGAGTTTCCATGCTCAACTCAAGCGCCTGGTGGACCGAGCTGCTGCTCTGGAAAATGCTCCGCTGAACCAGCTATTGCAACAGATCGGATATGGCGCAGCCGCCCTCTCCGCCAATCCCGCCGACATGAACGAAATGGTGGCGATGGAAATGGCCACCGCATTGCTGCTAGCCGAAAACACGCTGGAGCACTACTTGGGTGCAACGGACGAGTTTTCCCGTCAGGCCGAAGTGCAATCCAAAAGGCTGCAGGCGACGCTGCAGGGCAGGCTGGACGAAATCGAAGTTTCCGACATTCCGCTGCTGGACGAAATGTCGCGCAAGGCGCAGGAAAAACTCCTGCTGGCTCAGGTCGGCCAGGAAATCCAGTCCAACTTGCAATATATCGAGCAGGTACTCGACGCTTTCTTCCGCGATACGGCCAAACGCGACGAACTGCCCGGACTGCAGCCGTTCCTCAAGCAAATCTATGGCGCGCTGAAAATTCTCGAACTGGAACCGGCCGTCAAGCTGCTGGATGAGTGCGAGCGCCTCATCACCGGCTTTTCGCAGCCCGGCTATGAACCTCAGCACGAGCAACTGGAACAGGTAGCGGAGGGACTGAGCAGCCTCGGTTTCTATGTCGAGGCCATCCAGCGCGGTCGCACGGATGCGGTGCAAATCGTCGACAGCGCCCTCGCCCGCATCAATCCCGCCGCTCAAGAACCGCTCATGGCGCCGCAAGCGGAAATCCCAGAAGAACAAGCCGCCGTCAGCGTCGAAGCCGGCCTGGAAGACCAGAAGCAACGCGCACAAACCCTGCTGGAGCAGTGGCAGGAAAACCCGGCCGACGCCCAGGCCAAGGCTGAACTGAAAAATCAGCTTTCCGTCCTGCAGCAGGATGCCGAACTGATAGCGGACAGCACGCTCAAATCCCAGGCCACCGAAGCGATGCGGCTGTTGGGTGAGGCGGAAACGCCGACGACCGAACTGGCCGCCGCAACCGCAGCCCTGAGCGCGCCGAAAATGGCGGTCAGCGCCCCGTCCGCGGAAACGGCGCGCCTCGCCGAAGAAGCCGACGAAACCATCGACGCCGAAATGCTCGAAATCTTTCTGGAAGAGGCCGATGAGGTGCTCGCCACGGTGACCGAGAATCTCGACCTCTGCCACGCCCAGCCCAACGACAGGGAAGCGCTCACCACGCTGCGCCGCAGTTTCCACACGCTGAAGGGCAGCGGCCGCATGGTGGGCCTGTGGGACCTGGGCGAAGTTGCCTGGGCGATCGAGCAGGTGATGAACAAGTGGCTACAGGACGAAAAAAACGCCACGCCTGAACTTCTTGCCCTGCTTGGTCAGGCGCACCAGCACTTCCTCGGCTGGGTAGCGGCACTGAAAGCCAGCGGCGCGGTCAAGATCGTGGCCGATGACCTGGTGGCTGAAGCCGAGCGCCTGAGAACCGGGATCAGCGCGCCAAGCGCTGCAACGCCCCCTGAAGAACACGCCGCAGTCGCGGAAGAAGTCCCCGCAGCAGAAGAAATTCTTGCCGCCGCAGCGCCTGAGCCGGAAGAAGCTGAAATCGTGGCGGAACCCGTCATGGAAATCAGTGCGCTTCCCGAGGAATATCCTGCTGAAGAAACCATTAATCTAGTCGAACTCCCTTCCGAGCAGGAACTGCCAGCCGAAGATGAGACGCCGCCTGAGATCCAGGAGTCCGTGGCCGAGGCTGCGCGCGAAGAGATCGTTGCCGCAGGACTTCTTCCCGAAATAAGCGTTGAGCAGCCGGTGGAGGAAATAGCAGCCGATGCGGAACGAGTTGCCGTTGTCGAAATTCTGCCGACACTCATGGAAGAAGAGGCTGTCGCAGAAGTTGCGGGCGAGGAAATTCCGCCGCAGCCTGAAGCCGAGGCGGCTCCGCTCATGGAAGATGAGCTTGAAATCTCGGTTGGCTCGGTCACACTGCCCTATGCCCTCTACAACATATTCATCAATGAAGCCGGGCAGCATCTGGCCACGCTGCACCAGCATCTGGGCGATCTCATCCAGTACCCGGAAATGGCCGTTCAGCATGACTTCATGCGCGCGGCACACACCCTGTGCGGCATCTCCCGCACCGTAGGTTTTCCGGTCATTGCCGACCTGGGCTTCCCGCTCGAAATGTGGCTGCAGGAATTGTTGCAGCACCCGGTACCGCTCGCAGCCAAACAGCTCAAGATCATGGGTGATGTAATCGTCGCCCTGGGCAAGATGGTCGATACCATCCGCTCCAGGAAGGCGCCGAAACCGGCCCGCCAACTGATACGCTCCCTGGAGGCAATGCTGGCCAAGGCCAAGGCGGAACGCGAACCGCTGCCGTCTGTACCCGAACAAGTCGCTGTCGCGGAATACGTTGCCCCCACAGAAGAAGCCGCTAGCGCGGCAGAAGTCGTTGCAGTCGCGCCGCAAGCAGCACAGGAACAGGCACCGCAGTTAGCGACTGCTCCAAGCGAACCATCTCGTGAACGCCGCGCCATCCGCGATGACATTGACACGGACCTGCTGCCGATTTTCCTCGAAGAAGCGCATGACCTGTTCCCGCTGGTTGGCGGCCAACTGCGCGCCTGGCGGGCCAATGCGGCCGACACCCATGCCTCCGACGGCCTGCAGCGTGCGCTGCACACCATCAAGGGCAGCGCCCGCATGGCCGGCGCCATGCGCCTGGGTGAACTGACCCACAACATGGAAGCGCAGGTCCTCGCCGCGATCGAGTCTGGCCATCTCCCGCCGCAGCTTTTCGACACGCTGGAGAGTGAATTCGACCGCATGGGTGACGTGCTGGAGCAACTGCGCAACGGTCCGCAACCCGAGGTGGAAGCCGTTGCAGCGCCAGCCGAAATCACCGCCCTGGCCAAACCCGCCGTCGTGGCTGCGGTGCTCGCCGCAGAGCCCGAAGCGACAACCAAGGCCATGCTGCGTGTGCGCGCCGACGTGGTGGACCGACTGGTGAACGAAGCCGGCGAGGTGAGTATCGCGCGTTCCCGCATCGAAGGGGAAATGCAGAACTTCAAGCGCTCGCTGCTCGATCTGACCGAAAGCATCAACCGTCTGCGCAACCAGCTGCGCGAAATCGAGATTCAGGCGGAAAGCCAGGTGCAGTCGCGCCAGTCGCTCGCCCGCGAATCCCACGAAGAATTCGACCCGCTGGAATTCGACCGCTTCACGCGCCTGCAGGAAGTGACCCGCATGATGGCCGAGAGCGTCAACGACGTCGCCAGCGTGCAGCACAACCTGCTCAAGAACCTGGACGAAACCGAAGCCGCGCTGCTGGCCCAGTCGCGCATGACCAAGGAACTGCAACAGGAACTGCTGCGCGCCCGCATGGTGCCGCTGGCCAGTATTTCCGAACGGCTTTTCCGTATCGTGCGCCAGACTTCGAAGGAGCTGGAAAAGCGCGCTACGCTGGAAATCATCGGCGAGCAGGTCGAACTCGACCGCAGCGTGCTGGAAAAAATGACCGCGCCGTTCGAGCATCTGTTGCGCAACGCGATCGACCACGGCCTGGAACGCAGGGATGTCAGACTCGCTGGCGGCAAGGAGGAAATAGGCACTATCGAGCTGCAGGCACGCCAGGAAGGTAACGAAATCCTGCTCACCCTGCGCGACGACGGGCGCGGGCTCGATCTCGACAGCATTCGCCATAAAGCCATCGAACTGGGCATGCTGGCGCCGGACAGCGAGGTCGAGCCGGTACAGCTGATGGAAATGATTTTTTCCTCCGGTTTTTCCACCGCCGCCGAAGTGACCCAGGTCTCCGGCCGCGGCATCGGCATGGACGTGGTGCGCAACGAAATTGCCAGTCTCGGCGGCCGCATCGAGGTTGCGTCCGAACCGGCCAAGGGAACGACCTTCAGCATCTACCTGCCGCTCACTCTGGCAGTGACCCAAGCGGTGCTGGTGCGCGCCGGCACCCAGGTTTACGCACTGCCCTCGACCATGGTGGACCAGGTCCAGGAACTCAAAGCGGACACCCTGGCGGAGATTTACCAGAAACAGCAGGTGACGTGGCAAGGCAATATCTACCCCCTGCACTACTTCCCGCGCCTGTTGGGTGACCATGAATCCACCCCGGTGGTGCAACGCTATACCACCATCATGCTGCTGCATAGCGGCGCGCAGCACGTGGCGGTGCATGTGGACGAGCTGATCGGCAACCGCGAAATCGTGGTCAAGAATATCGGCCCGCAGCTTGCCCGCGTACCGGGTGTGGCCGGGGCGACCGTGCTGGGTAACGGCAAGATCGTGCTGATTTTGAATCCCGTCCATCTCGCACAGCGTCAGGCTGCCCCGTCCCCGACCACACAGCTCCAGAGCGCCGTGCAACAACTGCCAGCGGCACTGCCGGTCATCATGATCGTGGACGACTCGCTCACGGTGCGCAAGATCACCAGCAAGCTCCTCACGCGCGAAGGCTACCAGGTGGTGACGGCCAAGGATGGCGTGGATGCATTGCAGGCGCTGGAAGACGTCACCCCGCAGGTGATGCTGGTGGATATCGAAATGCCGCGCATGGACGGCTTCGAACTGACCAAGAACGTGCGCGGCAACGCCAAGACCGCGAGCATCCCGATCATCATGATCACCTCGCGCACCGCCGAGAAACACCGCAATTACGCGCAGGAACTTGGGGTCAACGTATACCTGGGCAAGCCTTACCAGGAAGAGGAACTGCTCGGATACATCGCGGGCTTCGTCAAGGGCAACCTGCACTAAATCCCGCAAACCCGGGTTGCGCCCGATGGCGGGCCAACCCGGCCTGTTGGCTTACGACATGGCCTGAAACAGCTCCGTGCGGTAATAAATCAGCAACAGCACCCCGAACACGATGCGGTACCAGGCAAACACGGTGAAGCTGTGTTGCGAAACGTAGCGCAGCAAGGCGCGGATAGCGACGAAAGCGCTTGCAAAGGCCGTGACAAAGCCTACCGCGAAGGTGCTCAGGTCATGAGCGTGCAACAGGTGCCAGTGCTTGTAGACGTCGTAGAACGTCGCGGCAAACATGACGGGGATGGCGAGAAAGAAGGAAAATTCGGTGGCTGTCTTGCGCGACAGACCGAAAATCATGCCTCCCATGATCGTCGCCCCGGAACGCGAGGTGCCAGGGATCAACGAGAAGCACTGTGCCAAGCCGACTTTCAGCGCGTCTTTCCAGGTCATTTCATCCACGCTGTCGATGCGCGGGTGAAATGCCTTCTTCTCCACCCAGAAAATCACCAGCGCGCCGACGATGAAGGCGATTGCCACGGCAAAAGGATTGAACAGGTGCGCCTTGATCGACTTGATGAACATCAGCCCCAGAAAGGCGGCTGGCAGAAACGCGATAAAAAGATTGAGAACGAAACGGCGCGCCGCTCCGTCGCTGGGCAAACCGCGCACCACGTGAGCCAGCCTGGCGCGGTACTCCCAGCACACGGCCAGGATGGCGCCCAGCTGAATGACGATCTCGAATACCTTGCCCACTTCATCGTTGAAGCTCAGCAGGTCGCCGACGATGATCAGATGTCCGGTGCTGGACACCGGCAGAAACTCGGTGAAGCCCTCGACCAAACCGAGGATGAGGGCCTTGCCCAGTAAAATGAGATCCACGCGGTTTCCTTAGCTCTTCTGATAAATCTGGCCGCCCTTGGCGACGAATTCCACCGACTTCTCTTCCATCCCCTTGCGTAGCGCCTCGTTCTCCGAGACTCCCTGGGTTGCGGCGTAGTCGCGCACATCCTGGGTGATCTTCATGGAACAGAAATGCGGGCCGCACATGGAGCAGAAATGCGCCACCTTGGAGGAGTCCTTGGGCAGGGTTTCGTCGTGGAATTCGCGTGCCCGGTCGGGGTCGAGGCCGAGATTGAACTGGTCCTCCCAGCGGAATTCGAAGCGCGCCTTGGACAGCGCGTTGTCGCGGATCTGCGCGCCGGGGTGGCCCTTGGCCAGGTCGGCGGCATGGGCGGCGATCTTGTAGGTGATGATCCCGTCCTTGACGTCATCCTTGTCCGGCAAGCCGAGATGCTCCTTGGGCGTGACGTAGCACAGCATGGCGCAGCCGAACCAGCCGATCATGGCGGCGCCGATGCCCGAGGTGATGTGGTCGTAGCCGGGCGCGATGTCGGTGGTGAGCGGCCCGAGCGTATAGAACGGCGCCTCGCCGCAGCATTCCAGCTGCTTGTCCATGTTCACCTTGATCATGTGCATTGGCACGTGGCCGGGGCCTTCGATCATGGTCTGCACGTCGTGCTTCCAGGCGATCTGGGTCAGTTCACCCAGCGTTTCAAGCTCGCCGAACTGAGCCGCATCATTGGCGTCGTAGATCGAACCGGGGCGAAGACCGTCGCCCAAGCTGAAGGACACGTCGTAGGCCTTCATGATTTCGCAGATGTCTTCGAAATGGGTGTAGAGGAAGTTTTCCTTATGGTGCGCCAGGCACCACTTGGCCATGATCGAGCCGCCGCGCGACACGATGCCGGTCATGCGGCTGGCAGTCAGCGGCACGTAACGCAGCAGCACGCCGGAGTGGATGGTGAAGTAATCCACGCCCTGCTCCGCCTGCTCGATCAGGGTATCGCGGAAGATTTCCCAGTTGAGGTCCTCGGCCTTGCCGTTCACCTTTTCCAGCGCCTGGTAAATGGGCACGGTACCGATCGGCACCGGGCTATTGCGCAGGATCCATTCGCGGGTCTCGTGGATGTTCTTGCCGGTCGACAAGTCCATGATGGTGTCCGCGCCCCAGCGGATGCCCCAGGTCATTTTCTCGACTTCGTCGTTGATCGACGAGGCGAGCGCGGAATTGCCGATATTGCCGTTGATCTTGACCAGAAAGTTGCGCCCGATAATCACCGGCTCCAGCTCGGGGTGGTTGATGTTGGCGGGAATGATGGCGCGGCCGCGCGCCACTTCATCGCGCACGAACTCAGGGGTGATGACGGGCGGAATCGCGGCGCCGAAATGCTCGCCTGGATGCTGGCGGGTGAACAGTTCAGGCAGATTGTCGCGGCGCTGGTTTTCGCGGATAGCGATATATTCCATTTCCGGCGTGATGATGCCCTTGCGCGCGTAGTGCATCTGGGTCACGTTCATGCCGGCTTTCGCCTTGCGCGGCTGGCGCTGCAGATTGAAGCGCATTTCGGCCAGTTGCGGATCGGTCAGCCGCTGCCGGCCGAATGCCGAAGTCGGCCCTGACAGCGCCTCGGTGTCGCCGCGCTCCTCGATCCACGCACCGCGCACCGAGGGCAGCCCGGCGCGAATGTCGATTTTCACCGCAGGATCGGTATAGGGGCCGGAAGTGTCGTAGACGAAGATCGGCGGGTTCTTTTCCGCACCCATGTTCGCCGGCGTATCGGACTGGCTGATCTCGCGCATCGGCACGCGGATATCCGGGCGCGAGCCCTGCACGTAAATCTTGCGCGAATTGGGCAAGGGCTTGACCGCCGCTTCATCGACGTGGGCGGACTGGTTCAGGAATTCGGGATTGGCATTCATGGAAAACTCCTTAAATAGAGCACAAGGAGCATTGCGACCAACAACGCTTCCCTGCGGCGGCATTATCCGCGTCAGGTTCAAAGGGTTTTTCTCACCCGGCTCGACACACGCCAGGACCCCCAGCTTAAGGTATGTGAAACTACTGGAATTGTGGAATAATTGCAAGCAACGACAGCCTTCAATCTGGGAGTGGGTATGGACTTCGCACAAGCACGATTCAACATGGTGGAACAGCAGATCCGGCCATGGAATGTACTGGATCAGCACGTACTCGACATGCTGCTCGACATGCGGCGCGAGGATTTCGTGCCGGCGGCGTACCGCAACCTGGCTTTCGTCGACATGGAAATCCCCCTCGGCCACGGCGAGGTGATGCTGACGCCCAAACTCGAAGCGCGCATCATCCAGGAACTGAACATCAAGAAAACCGACAAGGTCCTGGAAGTCGGTACCGGCAGCGGCTACATGACCGCCATGCTGGCGCGCGAAGCGCATCACGTATACAGCGTCGAGATCGTGCCCGAATTCAAGGAGCAGGCTGCGGAGAAACTGCACGCCCACGGCGTGCACAACGTCACGCTGGAAGAAGGCGATGCGGCCCAGGGCTGGGACCGCCACGGAAAATACGACGTGATCGTGCTCAGCGGTTCAGTACCGGTTCTGCCGGAGGCGTTCTTCGCCAGCCTGAACCCGGGCGGCCGGATGTTCGCCATCGTAGGCGATGCCCCGGTGATGGAAGGAAAACAGATCACCTGCCTCGGCGACGGCGCCTGCCGCACCACGATCCTGTTCGAGACCTGCGTGCCGCCATTGCGCAACGCGCTCCAGCCCCAGCGCTTCTCGTTCTAGGCAGCGGTGATCCAGCTTCACCCCCTCGAACTCAAGGCATGGCTGGAACACCCCGCACGCAAGCAGCCCATTCTCGTGGATGTGCGGGAAACCTGGGAATTCCAGTACTGTCACATCGAGGGCTCGCTGCTGATACCGCTGGGCAAGATACCGGAGCGCATCGCCGAACTGGACCCGGAAGCGGAAATCGTGCTGATCTGCCACCATGGCGTGCGCAGCTACCGTGCCGGCCTGTTCCTCGTGCAAGCGGGATTCGCCAACGTGTACAATCTGCAGGGCGGGGTGGAGGCCTGGGCACGGGATGCCGACCCTAACATGCGCAAATATTAAGGAACCTCTGATTAAGTCAAACGCGGATCGCGTTACATCGAAAACGGGCTTGAGCAAGGCGCGCGACGAAGGTCGTAGCCGAGCCTACGACACCGAGGAGCGCAACGCGGCGCAAGCCCGTTTTCGATGTAACCCGGAGGGACGTTGTTTTGCGGGCGCCATGCGGCGGCGCGAGGCGCTTGTGCAGAATGACTGCACGGTGCGCCTCACTTCTTGCATGGCACCCGCAAAACAACGTCGCGACCGCGTTTGACTTAATCAGAGGTTCCCTAAGGGCTTGCAAATGAAACGACTCGCCTCAGCCTTATTGCTCAGCGCAGCTTTCGCGTCCTTCGCCGAAGCTAGCGACCTGATGGATATTTACAGCCAGGCGCTGACCAGCGACTCCGCACTGGCATCAGCGAAAGCCGCCTACCAGGCCGGGCAGGAAAAACTGCCGCAGGGCCGGGCGCTATTGCTGCCAAGCGTTAACCTGAGCGCAAACAGCACGTGGAACAAGACGGACATCCAGTACCGCGGCCCCAGTTCCTTTGCCGGCGGGCAGCGCGATTACAATTCCAACGGCGCTACCCTGTCCCTGAGCCAGCCCATCTACCGCCCCCAGAATTGGGCGCTGTACCAAGAGGGCAAGTTGCAAAGTGCTCAAGCCGAAATCCAATACACCACTGCGCAGCAAGATCTGATATTGCGTGTGGCACAGGCTTATTTCGACGCCCTGTTGGCACAAGACGCCGTCGCGCTGGCGAAAGCGCAATTACAGTCAATCTCGGAACAATTGGCGCAAGCGAAGATGAACTTCGAGGTCGGCACCGCCACCATCACCGACACCCATGAAGCGCAGGCACGTTACGACCTGGGCACCGCCAGCGAGATTGCCGCTCTCAACTCGCTGGAATTAAAACAGCGCGCGCTGGAAAGAATCATCGGAAAACTGCCGCAATCTCTTGCCGTCCTGGCAACCAGCATGCCGCTGCAAGGACCGGAACCCGCCGATATGACCAAGTGGGTCGAGGCGGCTGAGCAAAACAACTTGCAGGTGCAAATTCAGCGGGCAGCTGTCGAAATCGCCAACCAGGAAGTGGCGCGCAACCGCGGCGGACATCACCCCACGCTTGACCTGGTAGCGAGTTACAGCGATACCGGTGCCACAGGCAGCAGCTTCGGCGTCGGCAACGACACCAAGGCCTCGGCGATCGGCCTGCAGCTCAACTTACCGCTGTATCAGGGCGGCGCTATCAGCTCGCGCGTACGGGAGGCCGTGGCCAATCAGGAAAAAGCCCGCCAGGACCTCGAGCAGACGGTGCGACAGACTGCCCTGACGACGCGCGAAGCCTATTTCGGCGTCACCAGCGGCATCTCCCAGGTCAAGGCGCTGGAGCAGGCCCTGGTATCGAGCCAAAGTTCGCTGGATTCCACCAAGCTGGGGCTGGAAGTCGGGGTAAGAACCAACGTCGACGTGCTGAATGCCCAGCAGCAGCTCTATTCCACCAAGAGCGAGCTCTACAAGGCACGCTACAACTACCTGCTGAGCCGCCTGAGACTGAAATCGGCCGCCGGCACGCTGGCCGAGGACGACCTGCAACAGGTCAATCGGTGGCTAAAATGACAGCGCCCGGCCTGCCCGTTTTCTCCCTGCTTGAAACGCGCGTGCTCGGCGTTCTGGTCGAGAAGCAGCACACCGTTCCCGACACCTACCCGTTGACGCTGAATGCCCTGGCTGCAGGTTGCAACCAGAAGACCAGCCGCGACCCGATCATCAATGCGAGCGAAAGCGAAGTGCAAGCGGCGATCGATCGCCTCAAGGCGTTGACGCTGATCGTCGAAACGAGCGGCGGGCGGGTGCAGCGCTACGCCCACAACATCGAACGGGTGCTGCAGGTGCCGTCGCAATCGGTCGCACTGCTCGCCACCTTGATGCTGCGCGGCCCGCTGACCGCCGGAGAACTGCGCATCTGCAGCGAGCGCTTGCACAAGTTTGCCGACATCTCGGCGGTCGAGGCATTCCTGCACGAACTGGCGGAGCGCCCGACCGGCGCGCTGGCGGTAGAACTGCCGCGCCAGCCCGGCGCCCGCGAAAACCGCTGGGCACATCTGCTGTGCGGTGAGCCAGCCATCGCTGAAAGCCATGCTGCGGCAACATCCGGCGCGGGCGATATCTCGTTGGGTGAAATCGCCGCGCTTAAAGCCAACGTCGCAAGACTGGAAGCCGAGGTCGGCGATCTCAGGGCGCTGGTAGCCAAGCTGTGCGCGGAACTGGGCATATCAGCCTAGAAAGTTGGCGGGCTTGAAGGAAATCGCTGCCGATCTGGTCGTCCTGCTCCACTTCGCATTCATCCTGTTCGTGGTCGCGGGCGGATTTCTCGCCCTGAAATGGCGCCGGCTGGCCTGGCTGCACGTGCCGGCGGCCATCTGGGGAGCGCTGATCGAATTCACCGGGTTGGTCTGCCCGCTCACGCCGCTGGAAAACCTGCTGCGGCAGGCGAGCGGCAAGCCGGGCTACCCCGGCGACTTCACCGAACACTACATCCTTCCCCTGATCTACCCGGTCGATTTGACGCGCGAGATCCAGCTTGTGCTCGGGCTTGGCGTGGTGATTCTGAATGCGGCCGTCTATGCGCTGTGGTTTGTGCAACGCAAAAAAAGAGGGGGCACATAGCCCCCTCGCTTATCTGACGCGCCGCAGCCTGTCAGACTTGAAGAATCGAAGCGAAAATTTGGCTGGGCGAGGACAGATTTTGTCGATTTTGCAGGGCAATAGTCATTCTATTGCCCAAAAAAGCGGCGAAATATGGACCGTCCAGGCGAATTTGCAGCCGATTTCCTTTAAGTCCGACAGGCTGCTAGCGCCCGCGTCCGCCGGAACGATGCAGCGGCGGCTTGCCGCCTGTTCCCGCCGGGCCTCTGGGCCTTGGCGCAGCGCTGTTGCCGGAACGGTTGCCGCCCGGTTGCGCACGGCCCTGGCCGGAACGCTGTCCTCCCCCGCCCCGATTTTGGCCATTCAGGATCGGCTCCGCCTTGATCGACGGGTCGGGCTCGAAGCCAGGCACCACGACTTCTGGTATCTCGCGCTTGATCAGCCGCTCGATGTCCGACAGCAGCTTCTTTTCGTCGATGCACACCAGCGAAACGGCTTCGCCTTCCGAACCCGCGCGGCCGGTGCGGCCGATGCGGTGGACGTAGTCTTCCGGCACGTTGGGCAGTTCGAAGTTGACCACGTGGGGCAATTCGCTGATGTCGATGCCGCGCGCGGCGATGTCGGTCGCCACCAGCACCTGCAAGCTGCCGCCCTTGAATTCGCTGAGGGCGCGGGTGCGCGCCGCCTGGCTCTTGTTACCGTGAATGGCGAGCGCTGGAATGCCTTCCTTGGTCAATTGCTCGGACAGCTTATTGGCGCCATGCTTGGTGCGAGTGAACACCAGCACCTGATGCCAGTTGTGTTCCTTGATCAGGTGGGTGAGCAGCTCGCGCTTGCGTTCGCGGTCGACCTTGTAAACCTTCTGCGCCACCGTGTCGGCGGTAACGTTGCGGCGCGCCACTTCGATCAGCACCGGCTTGTTGAGCAGGCCATCTGCCAGCGCTTTGATCTCGTCGGAGAAGGTGGCGGAGAACAGCAGATTCTGGCGATGCTTGGGCAACACAGCGAGCACGCGCTTGATGTCGCGGATAAAGCCCATGTCCAGCATGCGGTCGGCTTCGTCCAGCACCAGGATTTCGACGTGCGAAAGATCGACCGTTCTCTGCTGCAGGTGGTCGAGCAGGCGGCCCGGCGTGGCCACCAGGATGTCGACGCGGCTGCGCAGGCGCTGGATCTGCGGGTTGATGTTGACGCCGCCGAACATCACCATGGACTTGAGCTTCACATATTTGCCATAGGTGCGCACGCTCTCCTCCACCTGTGCGGCAAGTTCGCGCGTCGGCGTGAGCATCAGCGCGCGGATCGGGGCATGGCCGCCAGGCGGCGTCTTGTCGCCGCCGGCAGAAAGACGGTGCAGGATCGGCAAGGTAAAGCCGGCGGTCTTGCCGGTACCGGTCTGCGCGCCGCCCATCAGGTCGCCGCCCATCAGCACGGTGGGGATAGCCTGCGCCTGGATCGGGGTGGGAACGGTGTAACCGTGCTCGGTAACGGCACGGACGATTTCATCGGACAAGCCGAGAGAAGAAAAAGACATGGAATTCCTGAAAATGATATCGACCTGTCGCCTCGTTGGGCGCCAGTCTTAGGACGAATTGGGTTTTGATGAAGCCAGAAGGGCAGCGGCGCGAGGACTGGAGACAAATGCCGCAGGCCGGCATCTTAACAGAGTGCGGGGTTGGCGCCTAATTTTTGAGCATCCGACATCGAATGTGAAGAAGCGCCGCCATCAATTCGCTCAATGCGTGTAGATCCTCGCCTCGCCGGGCGGCCGGGTTTTGAAGCGTTTGTGCAGCCAGAAGTACTGTTCCGGCATCTCCTTTACCCGCTCCTCGATGAACTGGTTCATGCGCAGGGTGTCGGCGTAGCTGTCGCCGCCGGGGAAGTTTTCCCAGGCGGGATAGAAACGCACGACGTAGCCTCTGCCGCCGGGCAGCTGGCGCGTCACCACCGGCAGCACTACTGCCCCGGTGAGCTTGGCGAGGCGCGGCAGGGCAGTGACGGTGGCGGCAGGGACGCCGAAAAATGGCACAAATTCAGCATCGCGCGCGCCGAAATCCATGTCCGGCAGGTAGTAGAACGGCAGGCCCTGTTTCACCGCCTTGATGACCGGCTTCAGCCCTTCCTGGCGCGACACCATGATGCAGGGGTTGAAGCGCGTTCTGGCGTGCAGCAGCAATTCATCGATGGCCTGGCTCTTTTGCCGGCTGTACATGGAAACCAGGGGATGATCAGCGGTCAGGCGCACGCCGCCCATATCCAGGCCGACGAAATGGGGGGCGAGCCAGATCACCGGTTTGCCCTGCACGCCCTGCCAGTGTTCCAGCCCCTCCACCTGAACCAGGCGACGCAGGCGGCGCTCCGACGACCACCACAGGATGCCGCGATCGAGCAGACTCTGGCCGAAGGCGCGGAAGTGTGCACGCACCAGCTTTTCGCGTTGTTGATCGCTCAATTCAGAAAAGCACAGGCGCAAATTAATGCGCGCCACCCGCCGCCGCTCGCGCCCCAGCGCGTAAAGCAGCATGCCCATGCCCTTGCCGATCGGCGCCAGCACGGGGAGTGGTAAAAAATGCAGCAGCCAGAAAACGAAAATGCCGAAGCGGATCACTGCGCCCCTTTCGGCGATTTGTAGCGGTTATAGCTCCACAGGTATTGCGCCGGGTTGCGCCGCGCCAACTCCTCGACCGCCGCATTGAGGGCACGCGCGGCCTGCGCCGCATCCTGTGGCAAGGCTTCCGCCAGCGGTTCGAACCACAGGTCGTAGCCCCGCCCGCCGGGCAGGCGTTCCGCGAACACCAGCACGATGGCCGCGCCGGTGGAATGCTGCAGGCGCTGCACCAAGGTCATGGTATAGGCTGAGCGGCCAAAGAAATCCGCCCATACGCCTTCCCCCTTGCCGGGCACCTGATCGGGCAGGATGCCGGCGGACTGGCCGTGCTTCAGCGCCTTGAGCAGCGCCTTGACGCCCTTGAGGTCGGTCGGCGCCATGCTGACCTGGCCGCGCCCGCGCCCCGCCAGCATGGGCGGTTCGGTCCAGCGCAGCTTGGGCGGACGATAGAGGATAGTAATGGGCATATGGCTGGCGATGAACAGACTGGAAATCTCGAAGCAGCCCAGATGGGGCGTGAGGAAAAGGATGCCGCGTCCATCGCGCGCCAGTTCTTCCACCTGGCTCCAGCCCTCTACCTTGCACACCAGTTGCAGCACTTGTTCGTAGGGGCGCAACCAGACGGCGGGCAGCTCCAGCACGCTTTTGCCCGCCTCGCCGATCGCCGCGCGCAGCAGGCGGCGGTACGCCTCTGGCGATGCGCACAGGCCGCTGCGGGTGATATTTTCGCGCATGCGGGCGGCGTAGCTGCCGGATGACCAGTAGACCAGCCAGCCGATTGCGATGCCAAGTGCATGCAGCCATGCCAGCGGCAAGCGCGCGAAGTGTCGGAAGAACCATTGCATGGGTTGAATTATCGCATATCCGGCCAGAAGTTAAGGCATACGGTAGTTTGCGTGGTGTTTTTTGGTTATCATCAAGAGTTGAAAAGAAAAAGGAGTAATTCACATGGCTAGAATGGTTAAATGCATCAAGCTCGGTCGCGAAGCCGAAGGGCTGGACTTCCCCCCTTACCCCGGCGATCTGGGCAAGCGTCTGTACGAAAACGTTTCCAAGGAAGCCTGGGCGGCGTGGGTCAAACAGCAGACCATGCTGGTGAACGAGAACCGTCTCAACCTCGCCGACCCCAAGGCGCGCAAATACCTGGCCGAACAGACCGAGAGCCACTTCTTCGGCGCCGGCGCCGACAAAGCCCAGGGATACGTGCCGCCGAAACACTGATTCACCCCTCGCACAACACCCTCAGCGATAAGACATGACATCCAAGTTCAGTGCACCGGAATACTTCATCAACCGCGAACTGTCCCAGCTCGCATTCAACCGGCGCGTGCTGGAACAGGCGGCGGACGACTCCAACCCGCTGCTGGAGCGGCTGAAGTTCCTGTGCATCGTCAGCAGCAACATGGATGAGTTTTTCGAAATCCGCGTCGCCGGGCTGAAGGAGCAGATCAAGTTCAAGAGCGTCGTCACCGGGCCGGAAAAAATGTCGCCGCGCCAGGTGTTCGACCAGGTCAGCCACGAAGCGCACATCCTGGTCGAACAGCAATACAAGCTGCTCAACGAGGTGATCCTGCCCGCCATGGCGCGCCAGGACATCCGCTTCCTGCGCCGCACCCACTGGAACCCGGAACAAAGCGAATGGATCAAGGCGTATTTTTTCCGCGAAGTGATGCCGGTACTGACGCCGATCGGCCTCGATCCGGCCCATCCCTTCCCGCGCGTAGTGAACAAGAGCCTCAATTTCGCGGTGGAACTGGAAGGCAAGGACGCCTTCGGGCGCAGTTCCGATGCCGCCATCGTGCAGGCGCCGCGGGTACTGCCGCGCGTCATCCAGCTGCCCAAGGAAATCGCCGGCCACGAGTACGGCTTCGTCTTCCTCTCCTCGATCCTGCATGCCCATGTCGGCGAGCTTTTCTCCGGCATGCACGTGAAAGGCTGTTACCAGTTTCGCGTCACGCGCAACTCCAACCTGTTCGTCGACGAGGAAGAGGTCACCAACCTGCGCCAGGCCCTGCAGGGCGAGCTTTCGCACCGCCATTACGGCAACGCGGTGCGGCTCGAGGTGGCGGACAACTGCTCGCCGGAAATGACCGAATTCCTGCTCAAGCAGTTCGATCTGGCGCCGGACGACCTGTACCAGGTCAACGGGCTGGTGAACCTGGTGCGCCTGTTCCACATCCCGGACCGGGTGGAGCGCCCCGATCTCAAATATCAGCCTTTCATCCCAGGCATCCCGCAATGCCTGGACGAAAAGCAGCCCGACATGTTCCAGAGCATCCGCAGCGGCGACGTGCTGCTGCACCAGCCGTTCCAGTCCTTCAACCCGGTGGTCGATTTTCTCCAGCAGGCGGCCGACGACCCAGACGTGCTGGCCATCAAGCAGACGGTGTACCGCACCGGCTCGGAATCGGTGCTGATGGACGCGTTGATCAACGCGGCGAAAAACGGCAAGGAAGTGACCGTCGTCGTGGAACTGCTGGCGCGCTTCGACGAGGAAGCCAACATCAACTGGGCGGCACAACTGGAAGACGCCGGCGCCCATGTGGTGTACGGCGTGGTGGGCTACAAGACCCACGCCAAGATGCTGCTGGTGGTGCGGCGCGAAGAAGGCGGCCTGCGCCGCTACGTGCATCTCGGGACCGGCAACTACCATCCGCGCACCGCCAAGCTATATACCGATTTCGGCCTGTTTACCTGCAACGACGACATCTGCAGCGATGTTTCCGACGTCTTCGCCCAGCTCACCGGGCTGGGCAAGGCGGCAAAGCATACGCATCTGTGGCAATCGCCGTTCACCATGCACAACCAGATCATCAAGGCGATCCGCCAGGAAATCGCGCATGCCAAGGCCGGCCAGCCGGCAGCAATCATCGCCAAGATGAACTCGCTGCTCGAGCCGGAAGTCATCCAGGCGCTCTACGAAGCCTCCTGCGCCGGCGTGAAGATCGACCTCATCGTGCGCGGCGTCTGCGCGCTGCGGCCAAGGGTTCCGGGCGTGTCCGAAAACATCCGCGTGCGCTCGGTCATCGGGCGCTTCCTGGAACACAGCCGGATTTTCTATTTCCGCAACAACGGCGCCCAGGATGTCTATCTCGCCAGCGCGGACTGGATGCACCGCAACCTGTTCCGCCGCATCGAGGTGGCCTTCCCGGTCCTCGACCCGCGCCTCAAGAAACGCGTGATCCGGGAAGGTCTCGAGCCCTACCGCAAGGACAATGTGCAGACCTGGGAGATGGACGCGGACGGCACTTACCACCGCAAGATATCGCGCCGCGCCAAGCCGGTATCGGCGCAATTCGAACTGCTGAACCTGATGGCCACCCGGCTGTCATGAGATCCATCCTGGTCGCAAATCCCAAGGGCGGCAGCGGCAAAACCACGTTGGCCACGCATCTGGCCGGCTACCTCGCCAGCCTGGGCCGGCAAGTGGTGCTGGCCGACCTGGACCGGCAGCAATCCGCCGCCGGCTGGCTCAAACGTCGCCCGGCGCAATTGCCCACCATACACAGCCACCAGCACAAGCAGGCTTCGAAACCGGACTGGATGGTGATCGACTCCCCCGCCGGCCTGCACGGCGACAAACTGTCCGCCGCGGTCAAGCTGGCTGAGCTGGTGATCGTCCCGGTGCAGCCATCGGCCTTCGACATGATGGCGACGAGCGATTTTCTCCGCGTGCTGCGCGAGGAAAAGGCGGTGCGCAAGGAAAGAAGCCAGGTGGCGATGGTGGGCATGCGGGTGGACCCGCGTACCAAATCGGCTGCGGAACTGGCGGAATTCCTGCTGGCTGTGGAATTTCCGGTGCTGACCTATCTGCGCGACGCCCAGTTGTACGTGCAGTGCGCTCACGAAGGCGTGAGCCTGTTCGACCTGCCGCCCTCCCGCGCCGCGCGTGACGCGGAACAATGGCAACCCATACTGGAATGGATTTCGGTTTAATGGTCATGGCAAAGGTGCGATACCCGATCATGAACGCCGCCATGCCCATTTCCCCCGCCCCGGCCCTCCCCCGTCTCGCCTGTGCGAGCAGCTTTGCTGCCGCTCTCGGCGGGGATGCCCCTTGCGGGTACCGGGAGAGGGGGACGAAGGCTCGCTACGCGAGTTCACGTTAAACATGGCAACCGAAATCGAGCTCAAGCTTCTCATCAACCCGGCGGACATCGCCAGGCTGCGCCGTCACCCGCTGCTCAAGGCCCAGGCCGCAGGCCGGGCACGCACCCGGAACTTACTCAGCATTTACTTCGACACCCCCGACCTGACCCTGCGCCAGCAGCGCGTCGCACTGCGCGTCCGCCGCGTGGGCGCGCGCTGGGTGCAGACGGTGAAGGGGGGCGGCGAGGTGCGGGCGGGTTTGCACCAGCGCGGCGAATGGGAAGACGAAGTGGCACACGAGCGCCCCGATCTCACCAAGATCGACTCGCCATCCTTGCTCAAGCTGTTTTCTTCCGCCGCGGTACGTGATCGGCTGCGACCAATATTCACCACCGAATTCAAGCGCACCACCTGGCTGCTGCACTGGGACGACGGCGACGAGGTGGAACTGGCGCTCGACCAGGGTGAAGTCAAAAGCGGCAACAAGACCTCGCCGGTATGCGAAATCGAACTCGAACTGAAGCATGGGAACCCGGCGCGTCTGTTCCTGGCGGCCCTGGAACTGCAGCAGACGATCCCGCTGCGCCTGGAAAACGTGAGCAAGGCCGACCGCGGTTACCGCCTCAGTCAGGCGGCGCCGTCCCTGGTGACCAAGGCCGAAACGCTCGAAATGACGCAAGACATGAGCGTCACCCAGGCTTTTCAGGCGATCGCCTGGAACTGCATCAGCCACTGGACCGCCAACCAGGAAGGGGCACTGCTCAGTGACAACCCGGAAAACATCCACCAAATCCGCGTCGCGCTGCGCCGCCTGCGCTCGGCCCTGCCGCTCTTCAGGTCGGCCATTCCCAGGGAAAGCTACCGCGCCATTGGCGAGGAACTGAAATGGCTGGCCAATGCCCTGGGTCCGGCACGCAACTGGGACGTGTTCGTCACCCAGACCATGCCGCCCATACTCAAGCAGTTTCCCGCCGACAAAGCCTTGCAGCAGTTGTTCCAAGCCGCCAGGCGGGCCCAGGCGTCCGCCCGGAACGAGGCGCACCTGGCGCTGCGTTCGCACCGCTACGACCGCATGCTGCTCACGCTCGGCACTTGGCTGATGGCGGATGGCTGGCACGCCCATACCAGCGCGGAACAGAAAATCCGCCTCGACGCGCCGGTCGCGGAGCTGGCGAAGCGCGTGCTGAACGCCTGCCATAAAACGCTGCATCGGCACGGCAAGTCGCTGCTGGCCATGCCGACCGAAGAACGTCACGAGGTTCGCATTGCTGTAAAGAAACTCCGCTACGCTACCGAATTTTTTGCCGCACTGTTCCCGCGCAAGGCGGCGCTGGCCTATACCGAGGCGCTGGCCGCGCTGCAGGAGGAACTGGGGGTGCTGAACGACGCGGCGACAACCGACATCCTGCTGCAGCAGCTCAAGCTGCAGGACAACGCGGCCATCGGTGCCGTTTCGGGGTGGAGCGCCCACGGCGTGACGGTGCACCTGACAAGCATGGATGCGGCCTGGAAAAAATTTTACCGCAGCAGCCCATACTGGAAATGACATGACCCTAGAAAGCCCCCACAAGGGAAAAACCGGCCTGCGTCGCGTGTGGAACGCCATGCACTACTCCCTCGCCGGCCTGAGCGCCGCCTACCGCCACGAGGACGCCTTCCGCCAGGAAGTGGCCCTGTCCCTCCTGCTCATCCCCGTGGCCCTGTTCCTGCCGGTCGCCGGCACGGGCAAGGCGCTGATGGTGGCGAGCGTGTTGCTGGTGCTCATCGTCGAGCTGGTTAACTCTGCCATCGAAGCCACGGTGGACCGCATCTCGCTGGAAAACCACAACCTCGCCAAACGCGCCAAGGACATCGGCAGCGCCGCGGTGATGCTGGGCTTGCTCAACGTGGTGATCGTGTGGAGCCTGGTGCTGCTGGGTTAATCCCCGGCGCCTCTTACCTGCCCCTCGCCGTCACCGAAACGTCACGTTTCGGTCATCAAATTTTCTTCTTGCCGGAGCAAAGTGCCAGACATACGGCACGAGACTCCGGCATGAAAGACATCCCACATCCCCAGTTCAACCCGCCCAAGCCATATCGTCCGCTGCGTGTCGCGATGGTCAGCGAAACCTATCCGCCCGAGGTCAACGGTGTGGCGCATACGGCGCAGCGCATGGTGCAGGGGCTGATCAGCCGTTATCACCAGGTGCAGTTGGTCCGGCCGCGCCAGCACGCGCAGGATCAGGGCGTCAGTTCGGCGGCGTTCGAGGAGGTCCTGGTGCGCGGGGTTGCCATGCCGCGTTACGCAGGCCTCAAGATCGGCCTGCCGGCCACGGACGAACTGGTGCGCCTGTGGCGGGCCAGACGCCCGCACCTGGTGCAGGTCGTGACCGAGGGTCCGCTTGGCTGGTCGGCCATCGTGGCTGCAAGAAAACTGCGCCTGCCGGTTATTTCCGAATTCCACACCAACTTCCACGCCTACACCCGGCATTACGGTATGGCGATGCTGGGCGGACCGATCCGCGCTTACCTGCGCTGGTTTCATAACCAGACCTTGACCACGCTGGTGCCGACTGAAGCCTTGCGCCACGAACTCGCCAGCACGGGCTTTCGCCGCCTGCAGGTCGTGGCGCGCGGGGTGGACACGAAACTCTTCAATCCCGCGCGCTGGAACAAGTTGCTGCGCCTGTCCTGGGGCGTTGCCGACCACTGTCTGGTGGCGCTCCACGTCGGGCGGCTCGCGGCGGAAAAGAACCTGCCGCTGGTCATCGACACTTTCCGTCACCTGCAGTCCTCCCGGCCCGGCATGAAACTGGTGATGGTGGGCGACGGCCCGGAACGCGCGGCATTGCAGGCCAGGAACCCGGACGTGATTTTTTCCGGCATGCGTCAGGGCGAAGACCTGGCGGAACATTACGCCTCCGCCGATCTGCTCCTTTTCCCCAGCACCACCGAAACCTTCGGCAACGTGGTGCTGGAAGCCATGGCCAGCGGCTTGCCGGTTGTGGCTTACGACTATGCGGCCGCGCGCGAGCATATCCGCCACGGCGAAAATGGCTTGCGTGCCGCATTTTCCGACCCGCAGGCCTTCATCGGCCAGGCCCAGAGCCTGGTTTCGGACACCGAAAATGCCCGACGTCTGGGACGCAACGCCAGGACTAGCGCGGAAGGTATCGACTGGGATCATGTCCATGACCGTTTCGAACGGCTCGTGGTAACAACCGTGAAGCAATGGGAGCGCAACCATGATGGAAAAGCTCAGCTGTCGTTTGTCCCGGATTTGTGAAAACGAACATGTTCTGACCCTGCGCTTCAATCGCGCCAGCCACGGGCGCCTGGTGCATGGGCTGTTCAGCCTCGCCAGCCGTCTCGGCAACGGCGTGTTCTGGTATGTCCTGATGGGCCTGCTGTTGCTGCGCTATCAGATGGATGCGCTGCCGGCGGTGTTGCACATGGTGCTGGTCGGGCTGATCAGCCTGCTGCTATACAAATGGCTCAAGGGCAAAACCCAGCGCCAGCGGCCTTATGCTTTCAACGACGAAATCCGCGTCACAGTAGCGCCGCTCGACCAGTTCAGCTTCCCCTCCGGCCACACGCTGCACGCCGTGTCGTTTACCATCGTGCTGCTGGCCTACTACCCGCTCATGGCCTGGCTGGTGGTGCCCTTCACCCTGCTGGTGGCGTTGTCGCGCCTGGTACTGGGGCTGCATTACCCCACCGACGTGATGGCCGGCACGCTGATCGGCGCGGCGGTGGCCTCCCTTTCCTTCGCCATTCCCCTGTGAAACCAGCCACGCGGCAATGCCGCGGGCTATTGCGGGATCAATCTTCGCCGGTGCTCAGGCAGGTGCTGGGCGTGCAGATTTGCGCGCGCGTCGGGACTTCCTGGTGGCGTTCGATGGTGCGCTGGTAGAAGTCCAGCATCTTTTCCGCCAGGGCACCGGCCGACCATTCCGCTGCATATTCCTTGCCCAGTTTGCCCAGGTGCATGGCCTCCTCGGGTCGGCGCAACAGCAATAGCGCCTTGGCGGCGAAATCCTCCAGTTCGTGGGCGGCGATCATGGCGCCGCGTCCTTCGCACAACACGTCGCACGTGCCCATTTCCGCCAGGGCCAACACCGGCACGCCTTGCGCCATGGCTTCCAACAGCACCAGACCTTGTGTTTCGGTGCAGGAAGAGAACACGAACAGGTTTGCGGCGCGGTAGCAGTCGGGCAGCTCCCGCTTGCGGTCCAGATAGCCGACGAACAGCACGTTGTCGGACAGGCCGAGCTGTTCCGCCTCGCGCTTGAGCGGGTTGAGCGCCGGTCCCTCGCCCGCCACCAGCAGCAGCACATCCGGCAGCTGCTGCTTGAGGCGCGCAGTCATTTTCAGCAGGAAGCCGATGTTCTTCTCGAACGCCACGCGCCCCACGTAAAGCATCACCGGGCGCGTTGGCGCAATTCCGTATCTGGCGCGGAACGCCGCCCCGTCGCCGTGAATGAAATTTTCTGCCGGCAGGCCGGTGGGAATGATTTCCGCGTGCGTCCGGATGCCATAGCCGCGCAACACTTCCAGCATGCCGCGGGAGGGCACCACCAGCGCGTCGAGATCGTCGCACTGGCGACGCGACAGGCTGCGCGCCAGGTAACGCGTACCGGCTTTGGGCAGAAAGGGCAGGTAATGGTAAAGATATTCCTCGAAATAGGTGTGGTAGGTTTCCACGCGCGGAATGCCCAGTTCCTTTGCCAGCTTCACACCCAGGTAATGCGCCGCGAACGGGGTCTGGATGTGCAGCAGGTCGAATTCGGCGCGTTTCAAGGCGCTGCGTTGCGCCAGCACGTGGCCGGCCTTGAGCAGGCGGTCCTCTGGATCGAACGGCAGATGCCGTGCGGGCACGCGCTGAATGTGCGATTCGTCGTCGGTGACGAGACCGTCGTAATCCGGCGCGATCAGGTGCACTTCATGGCCGCGCGCCGCAAGCTCGCTGCGATAAGTGGCGATGGAGGTGGACACGCCGTTGACGCGCGGAAAATAG
Organism: Sulfurimicrobium lacus; assembly: GCF_011764585.1. Taxonomy (GTDB): domain Bacteria; phylum Pseudomonadota; class Gammaproteobacteria; order Burkholderiales; family Sulfuricellaceae; genus Sulfurimicrobium; species Sulfurimicrobium lacus. The sequence continues at coordinate 221,040 of NZ_AP022853.1, read as the reverse complement.
ACGTCGGAAACCATCAGGATTTTCATGGGGAATTCTGGCCGGATGTGAGAGACGTATCATGCTAATTAGTCGAGATGACAAAAGCGTGACGCTTTACGCTTGATCTTTGCCGCAAAGGAGTATGAGATAGCGCTTTATCTGGGAGGATAGGCATGTTCGAATCGGCAGAACTGGGTCACAAGATCGACAAGGCGACATATGACAAGGAAGTGCCGCTGCTGCGCGAGGCGCTGCTGGATGCACAGCTCGACCTGGCGCAGAGCGGAATGTTCCCGGTCATTGTCCTGCTCGGCGGCGTGGACGGCGCGGGGCGCGGCGAAACCGTCAACCTGCTCAACGAGTGGATGGATCCGCGCCACGTGCAGTCCCATGGCATGGGCGAACCGTCCGATGAAGAACTCGACCGGCCGATGATGTGGCGCTTCTGGCGCGCGCTGCCGCCCAAGGGCAAAATCGGCGTGTTTCTCGGTTCCTGGTACACCTGGCCGATCCTCAACCGCGTCAACGGCGTCACCAAGACCGCCGATCTCGACCAGAGCCTGGAGCGCGCCAAGCGCCTGGAGAAAATGCTCACCGACGAAGGCGCGCTGATCATCAAGTTCTGGCTGCACTTGTCCAAGGACAAGCAGGAAAAGCGTCTCAAGGTGCTGGAAAAAGATCCCAAGACGCGCTGGCGCGTCACCGAGCGCGACTGGGAGCATTTCAAGCTTTACGACAAATTCCGCACCGTGCACGAGAGCGTGATCCGTCACACCAGCACCGCCGAGGCGCCATGGTTCATTGTCGAAGGGGAAGACCCGCGCTACCGCAGCCTGACCATCGGCAAAATGATCCAGGAAGCGATCCGCAAGCGTCTCGACACACCCGAGAAGCAGCCGACCGGCATCAATGCGCCACCCTTGCTGCCATCGATCGACCATCTGCATATCCTTAAAACGCTGGATCTCACGCAGAAAATCGAAAAGAAGAAATTCGAGGAAGAACTGGAGAAATACCAGGGCAAGCTCGCCCTGCTGACGCGCGACCCGCGCTTCAGGGAAATCACCGTAGTCCTGGTGTTCGAAGGCAACGACGCGGCAGGCAAGGGAGGCAGCATCCGGCGCATCACCAGCGCACTGGACGCACGGATTTACCAGGTCGTGCCGATCGCGGCGCCCACCGAGGAAGAGCGCGCCCAACCCTACCAGTGGCGCTTCTGGCGCCATATTCCGCGGCGCGGAAGAGTGACGATTTTCGACCGCTCCTGGTATGGCCGGGTACTGGTGGAGCGCGTCGAAGGCTATTGCTCGGAAGCCGACTGGATGCGCGCCTACACGGAAATCAACGACTTCGAGGCACAGTTGACGCGCCACAACATCGTGGTGAGCAAATTCTGGCTGACCATCAGCAAGGACGAGCAACTCAGGCGCTTCAAGGAACGCGAAAAGACCGGCTTCAAACGCTACAAGATCACCGACGAAGACTGGCGCAACCGCGAGAAATGGGATGCCTACGAGCAGGCGATCTGCGACATGGTGGACCGCACCAGCACCGAGGCCTCGCCGTGGACGCTGGTGGAGGCCAACGACAAGTATTTCGCCCGCATCAAGATTTTGAAAACCTTGTGCAGCCAGATTGAAGCCCGGCTGAAAAACCTGCCCAAGAACAAGGCCACGTAATGCCGGTCAGGAACATTTTTTACGATCCGGCCTCACAGCTTGTGGGCGAGCATTTCGCCCTGATTTACGCCCCGCAGCGCAAGCGCAAGCGTTTTCCGGAAAATTGCGTGCAGGTAATGGCCAGCGAGGAGGCGGCGTGCGGTGGCGCGGACGCAGCCAAAAACCTTTTTCCCGGCCGCGTGCTCGGCCCTTCGCGCTCGTCTGAGGGCTTCAACCTGTATTACCTGGTGGACTGGCTGGAGTGCCGGACTTAGAACTCGTTAATATTTATTATCTTTCGAAAGGAGTTGCCATGAGATTCGTACTGTTTTTATGTTGCTGCATCGTCACCAGCATGGTGCAGGCTGCGGAACTTTACCGCTGGGTCGATGCCGAGGGGAAAGTCCACTATACCGATCAGCCGCCCCCGGCCAGCGCCAAGAAGGTCGAAGAAAAGCATTTGGGCGGCAACTCGATCGACACTTCCGGGCTGCCCTACGCGACCCGCCAGGCCGTCATGAAATCCCCCGTCACGCTTTTCGCCAGCGATTGCGGCATGGGCTGCGACCTGGCCCGCGAACTCCTTAGCCAGCGCGGCATCCCCTATACCACCAAAAATCCGCAAACCTCGCCCGACGATGCCCAGGCGCTGAAAAAATTGACCGGCGAACTTAATGTCCCGGTGCTGGTGGTCGGTAGCGCGGTGAGCAAGGGCTACGAAAAAGGCGCCTGGGATGCAGCACTGGATGCGGCCGGTTATCCGAAAAGCACAGCACCCAAGAAATCAGCGCCTGCTGCCGGCTCAAAAGACAAGCCAGCCACGGGTGAAAAGCCGGCACCCGCCCATCCCTGGACCGACAAGTAGCGCGCCGCTTCAAGAATATGAAAATAGTCACATGGAACGTCAACTCCCTCAAGGTGCGCCTGCCCCATGTGCTGGACTGGCTCAATATCCACCAGCCCGATGCGCTGTGCCTGCAGGAACTCAAGCTCGAAGACCAGAATTTCCCCCGCGCGGAAATCGAGGCGGCGGGATACCGGGCGGTTTTTTCCGGCCAGAAAACCTATAACGGCGTGGCCATCCTGAGCAGGGAACCTGCTCAGGATGTGAGCATGGGCATCCCGGGCTATGCGGATGAGCAAAAGCGGGTGCTGGCGGCGACGCTCGACGGCGTGCGCATCGTGTGCGTCTACGTGCCCAACGGCCAGAGCGTGGATTCCGACAAATACCAGTACAAGCTGCAGTGGCTGGAGGCGCTTACCGCCTGGCTCAAGGACGAGTTGACGCGCCACCCGAAGCTGGCCCTGCTGGGGGATTACAACATCGCGCCGGAAGACCGCGACGTGCACGACCCCAAGACATGGGAAGGCCAGGTGCTGTGCAGCGCGCCGGAACGCGAAGCCTTCCGCAAACTGCTGCAAATCGGGCTGCACGACAGTTTCCGCCTGTTCCCGCAGGCCGATGGGGCGTTCACTTGGTGGGACTACCGGATGAACGCTTTCCGGCGTAAGCTGGGTTTGCGTATCGATCACATCCTGTTGAGCGATGCGCTCGCGCCGGACTGCACCTCGTGCTCGGTCGACATCGAGCCGCGCAAACTGGAGCGCCCGTCCGACCATGCGCCGGTGACTGCGGAGATCAGCCATGCAAAGGAATCGTACTAGGCTTCGGTTTCTAGCAGTCGTAGTAGCGGCCCTCTGCTGCTTGCCCGCGGCTCATGCCGATCCGGCGCCCACGCAAGAGCAGCGCATCGTTTTTCAATCTTCCGCTTTGCCAGATCTGGGCGGCGATCCCACGCTGACGGCAGCGCAAAAGCAGTTTCGCACGCGCCTGTTGATCGGCGGCGCGGTGGGAGGCGTACTGGCCTACGGCGCGTCGCACTGGTGGCAGGACAGCATGAGCTCCAGCTTCAGAACGGTCAACGAAGGCTGGTTCGGACAAAACACCTACACCGGCGGCGCCGACAAGCTGGGCCACATGTACTCGACTTATGTCGGCACGCGCCTGCTGACCGACGCCTTCGAATGGGCCGGCAACGACCGCGAAACCGCCTCGTGGCTGGCCGCGGCCACCGCCTGGGGAGCCATGCTGGCAGTGGAAGTCGGCGACGGCTATTCGCAGCGCTTCCGCTTCAGCAAGGAAGACCTGATCATGAACACGCTGGGCACCGGCCTCGGCCTGTTGATGGAAAAGCAGCCGGACCTCGACAAGCTGGTCGATTTCCGCCTCATGTACTGGCCGTCCAGCGACGCGCGGCGCCTCAACCAGGTCGACATCGTCGACGACCACAGCGGCCAGACCTACCTGCTGGCGCTCAAGGCCAGCGGCGTACCCGCCCTGCGCCGGATCGAGCCGCTGCGCTACTTCGAACTGGCGCTGGGCTATGGCACGCGCGGCTACGAACCGAACGCCGGCGGGGAACGCAGCCGCCACGTTTATTACGGCATCTCGCTCAACGTCGCGGAGATTCTCGGCGCGACGGTGTTCGGCGACAGCAAGGGCAGTCGCGCGCAGAGAATCAGCGACGGCGTTCTCGAAGTATTCCAGATACCGGGAACCGCCGCCTTGGCCGATCACCGCCTCTAGCCGCGCCGTGAAAAACGGGGATCCTCGTCCCTGTTTCGCTGCACGCGTTTCGTGTTAAGCCCTTGTTCAGGCTATAATTCGCCCCCTATGCATATCCACATACTCGGCATCTGCGGTACTTTCATGGGCGGCATCGCCGCCATCGCCCAGCAGGCTGGCCACAAGGTTACCGGCTGCGACGCCAACGTCTATCCTCCCATGAGCACCCAGCTCGAGGCCCAGGGCATCGAACTGATCCAGGGCTTCGACGCGGAACAGATCGGGCTGGAGCCCGACATGTTCGTCATCGGCAACGTGGTCAGCCGCGGCAACCCGCTCATGGAAGAAATTCTCAACCGCGGCCTGCCTTACATTTCCGGCCCGCAATGGCTGGCGGAAAACGTCTTGCGCGACAAATGGGTGCTGGCGGTGGCGGGCACTCACGGCAAGACCACGACCTCGTCCATGCTGGCGTGGATTCTGGAATACGGCAATCTCGCGCCGGGCTTCCTGATCGGCGGCGTACCGCAGAATTTCGGCATTTCGGCGCGCCTGACCGACTCGCCGTTTTTCGTCATCGAGGCGGACGAATACGACACCGCCTTCTTCGACAAGCGCTCCAAGTTCGTCCATTACCGCCCGCGCACGGCGGTGCTGAACAATCTGGAGTTCGACCACGCGGACATTTTTCCCGACCTCGCCGCCATCGAAACCCAGTTCCACCACCTGGTGCGCAGCGTGCCGGGCAACGGCCTGATCGTCGCCAACGGCCGTGAAGCCAGCCTGGAACGGGTGCTGCAGCGCGGCTGCTGGACACCGGTGGAAAAATTCGGCGTGGCCGACGGCTGGATGATCGGCGGCGCGGAGACCATCGCGTTCAAGGAAGCCTTCCAGGGCACGCTGCACTGGAACCTGATGGGCGAGCACAACCGCATGAACGCCCTGGCGGCGATCGCCGCAGCGCGCCACGCCGGCGTGCCGTCCGACATAGGCATCGAGGCGCTAGGCCTGTTCCAGAACGTCAAACGGCGCATGGAAGTGCGCGGCGTGGTGAACGGCATCACGGTGTACGACGATTTCGCCCATCATCCCACCGCCATCGCCACCACCCTGGCAGGCTTGCGGCAAAAAACGGGCGGCGCACGCATCCTCGCGGTGCTCGAACCGCGCTCCAACACCATGAAGCTGGGCGTGATGAAAGACGCCCTGCCCGCCAGCCTGGCGGACGCAGACCTGGTGTTCTGCTACGGCGCGAACCTGGGCTGGGACGCGGCCGCGGCGCTGACCCCGCTGGGCGACAAGGGCGCCGCATTCGACGATCTGGAAGCACTGGTGGCGGCCGTTGCCCGTGCCGCCCGCCCCGGCGACCAGGTGCTGGTCATGAGCAACGGCGGCTTCGGCGGCGTGCACGGCAAGCTGCTGGCAGCGCTGACAGATCAAGTGAGGAGTGAGGAGTGAAGAGAGAGGGGGAAAAACCCTCTCCGACCCACTCCTCACTCCTCACCCCTAACTCCTCACGGATTTTTGCATGAACGTTTTGTATGAAGAGGACGGCGCCATCAAGGTGGCGAACGTCATGTCCGACGCCGGCTCCTCCCTGCAGGTGGAAACGCCCCACGGCAAGCGCGCCAAGATCAAGGCCAGCAACGTGCTGCTGCGTTTCGAGACCCCGCCCTTGGCCGGCTTCATGGATGCCGCCGACGCCGTTGCGGCAGAGCTCGACACCAGCTTCCTGTGGGAATGCTGCGGTGCCGACGAATTCATGTTCAACGAACTGGCACAGGATTACTACGGCCACACCCCCAGCCCGGTCGAGGCGGCGGCGGTCGCGCTGCGGCTGCATGCAGCACCGATGTATTTCTACAAGAAGGGCAAGGGCCGCTACAAGGCTGCTCCCGAGGAAAACCTCAAGGCCGCCTTGGCGTCCGAGGAAAAGAAGCGCCAGCAGGCCGCCACCGTAGCCAGCTACGTCAGCCAGCTCAGCGCTTCCACCCTGCCCGAGGCGTTCACCCCCCAGATCGTGGAAATGCTGCTCTACCGAGCGGACAAGAACTGCCTCGAATACAAGGCGCTGGAGAAAGCCTGCGCCGACACCGGCACCACCGCGGCCAAGCTGCTGGAGCTGTGCGGCGCCATACCCTCGAGCCACGATTACCACTACCGGCGTTTCGTGCTGGAGAATTTCCCGCGCGGCATCGGCTTCGACCCGGTGGGCGAATTTGCCCGCGAGCACGTACTGCCGCTGGCCGAGGCCGAAGCCTTCAGCATCGACGACGCCGCCACCACGGAAATCGACGATGCCTTCTCGGTGGTCAAACAGCCCAACGGCAACTGGCGCGTCGGTATCCACATCGCCGCGCCGGCGCTGGGTTTCGAGGCCGGATCTCCGCTCGACAACGTGGCTCTGCAGCGCATGTCGACGGTGTACATGCCGGGACACAAGATCACCATGCTGCCGGACGAGGTGGTGGAACAGTTCACCCTCAACGAAGGCACGTCCAACCCGGCGCTGTCCATGTACCTCGACGTGTCCCCGGATTTCGAAATCCTCTCCGTGGAAAGCCGCCTGGAACACGTGCATATCGCCACCAATTTGCGCCACGACACGCTGGAGCCGGTGTTCAATGCGGAGACCCTGGCCAGCGGCGACGGGCCGGATTACCCGTTCAAGACCGAACTGGGAATGCTGTGGCAGTTCGCCAACCGGCTCGAAGAACTGCGCGGCAAGGTCGGCAGCCAGAACCAGTTCAAGGACTACAACTTCGAAATCGACGGCGAGCACGTCACGGTGACCGAGCGCCCGCGCGGCTCACCCATCGACAAGGTGGTGTCGGAGCTGATGATTCAGGTCAATTCGCATTGGGCCAAGCAGCTCAGCGAAGCCGGCGTGGCCGCCATTTACCGCAGCCAGAACAACGGCAAGGTGCGCATGAGCACCAGCCCGGGGCCGCACCAGGGGCTGGGCGTGGCGCAGTATGCGTGGTCCAGCTCGCCGCTGCGGCGCTACGTCGACCTGCTCAACCAGCGCCAGATCATCGCCATGCTGCAGGGTGACACGCCGCCCTACGCGCCGAACAGCGAAGCCCTGTTCTCCGCCATCCGCGACTTCGAGTTCGCCTACGACGCCTACAGCAACGTGCAGCGCAGCATGGAGCGCTACTGGTGCCTGCGCTACCTGCTACAGGAAGGCGTCACCATGGCGCCCGCCACCCTGATCAAGGAAAACCTCGTGCGCTTCGAGCGCCTGCCGCTGGTGACGCGCGTCTTCGGCATGCCCGAACTGCCACCGGGAACGGCGCTGGAGGTCGAGGTCAGCGCGGTGGACCTGCTCGAGCTGGAAGTACGGTGCAAATTCCACGCCGAGCGCCCGGCTGAACCCGCTTGACATGCGTGCTCAAGCGTTTTAACTTCGGGCGCTAGATGAGAGTTCCATTCGACTTATTTCCTGCGCCCGGCGGCTCCTCGCGACTGGGGATGATGCTGCTGTTTTCGGCGCTGGCCCACGCCGTGGTGCTTACCCTGCACTTTACCGTACCGGCCTTCAAACTACCCTCCAGTGCTGCCTATCTCGAAGTGGTGCTGGTCAACAGCAAATCCGCCAGCAAGCCGCACAAGGCCGACGCGCTGGCGCAGGCCAACCTCGACCTGGGCGGCAACACCGAGGCCGACCGGCGCGCCAAGAGCCCGCTGCCCAACCTCGACAACCCCGATGCCACGCCCGCCGTGGCGCAACAGGAACAGCGCGTGGTGGAACTGGAGCAACAGGCGCGCCGCCTCCTGCTCCAGGCCAAGTCCAAGCAGCGCATGGAACAGTCGACCGACACCTCGCGGCCGCAACGCGACAGCGAAGCGGCCGTCAACCCCAACGCCACCGAACTGGTACAAAAAAGCCTCGACGCCGCGCGACTGGAGGCACAGATCTCGCGCGACTGGGATAACTACCAGAAACTGCCGCGGCGCAAATACATCGGCGCACGCACGCAGGAATACCGCTTCGCCCGCTATGTGGAAGACTGGCGCATGAAAGTCGAGAAGGTGGGCAACCTGAACTATCCCGAAGCCGCCCGCCAGCAGAAGCTCTACGGTCAGCTGCAGCTGACTGTCTCGATCCGCGCCGACGGCAGCATCGAAAACGTCGAGATCAACCGCTCGTCCGGCCACAAGGTGCTGGACGCCGCGGCCAGACGTATCGTCGAACTGGCCGCCCCGTATGCGCCCCTCCCTGCAGACATCCGCAAGGACACCGACATCCTCAGCATCACCCGCACCTGGATTTTCACCAGCGCCGACCAGCTCGCCAGCGAGTAGGCGCCTACAAGCGCTCGTCCCTGAGCAAGGGTTTCAACGCCGTCAGCAGGCTGGCGAACATTTTCGAGTGCTTCTTTTCCTGCTCCGCCAGCAACTGTTTCATGTGCCAGCGCTCGGTCGGCACCGCGAAGCAGGACGGGCAATTTTCGTGGATCACCGGCAGGCTGGCGCTCTTGGCGAAAGCGGCGGTCTGGCGCTCGCGCACGTAGATGAACGGCCGGACGATACGGATGTCGCCGGCGTCGTTGAGGTAGTGCGCCTTCATGGTGCGCAGCTTGCCGCCGAAGAAGGTCGACATGAGGAAAGTCTCCGCCGCGTCGTCCAGGTGCTGCGCCAGCGCCAGCACGTTGTAGCCGTTTTCCCGCGCCGTGCGATAGAGGATGCCGCGCCGCATGCGCGAGCAGAAGGCGCAGAAGGAATCGCCCTGCATCGATGTCTTGGCCTGCTCGACAATGGGCTGGCTTTCATAGAAATAGGGCACTCCCAGCTCCGCCAGGTACGCCTTGAGCGGCGAAGGATCGAAATCCGGCGACTGCGGGTCGACGGTACAGGCGGCCAGCTCGAAGCGGATCGGCGCCTTCTTCTGCAGATGCAGCAGCACCTGCAGCAGCGAAAGGGAATCCTTGCCGCCGGACAGGCCCAGCAACACCTTGTCGCCGTCGCGAATCATGGAAAAATCACCGATGGCGCGGCCAGTGGAGGAAAGCAGGGTGCGCGGCGGCTTGATAAGTTCTGCGCTCACAGGCTGGCACTCCGTCCGCCGTCCACCGGCAGGATCACGCCGGTGATGTAAGGCGCGTCGTTGACCAGGAAAGTCACGGCCCTGGCGATGTCCTGCGGGCTGCCTTCGCGCTTGAGCAGGGTATGAGCGATGATGCGGCGCCGTTCCTGGTCGTCGAAGGTGGGATCGTCCTCCGGCCACATGATCGGCCCAGGCGCTACGGCGTTGACGCGCACACAGGGGCCGAGTTCATGCGCCAGGGATTTGGTCAGCGCCACCAGTCCTGCCTTGGCGATGCTGTACACCAGGTAGCTTTTCATCGGCCGCTCGGCATGGATGTCGGCAATGTTGACGATGCAGCCGTGGCTGTGCGTCAGCGCCGAAGCGGCGGCCTGGGAAAGGAACAGCGGCGCCTTGAGATTGGTACCCACCAGGTCGAACCAGTCCTGCTCGGTGATTTCGCCCACCGCCGTAGGGTAAAAGCTGGAAGCGTTGTTGATCAGCACGTCGAGGCGGCCGAACTGCTGTTTTGCGGCTTCCACCAGCCGGGGATAGCAGTCCGGGTCGAGCAGATCGCCCTGCACCGTTGCGGCCGAGTCGGGACGCAGCTTGTTCAGCTCGTCGCGCAACTTTTCGGCATCGCCCGCGGAAGAACGGTAATGGATCATGATGCGCGCCCCGGTAGCGTGGAGGCTGCGGGCGGTTGCAGCACCGACGCGGACCGCGCCGCCGGTGATCAAAACCACCTTGTCCTGAACAGCTGATGTCATTGGCTAACTTTCAAAAATATGGTCCCCGGGGCGTGCTGCCCCGTTTCCCAAGAACCTCAATAAAATGGATAATGCGCCCTGGCCCACAAAACCTGTTTTGCATAAGCTGCGAATACGATGCGTCATAAACTACTTGCTTTACTGCTATTCCAGCTCGGACTGGCGGCATCCCCGGCGGGCCATGCCGAGGAATACCATCTCGGCCAGGGACTGGTCATCGGCGACTTCCTCCTGTCCGGTTATGCCAACCTCGTGGCCGAGGCACCCCGGGGTGGCGTCGCCAAGGGCTCGATCGACGATTTTAGCCTGTTCGTCAGCGGCCGCGTCAATCGCTGGATCAATCCTTTCCTGGAAAGCGAAATCTCCAGCCTGACCGTGGTTCAGCAGGGCGACGGGCCGCGCTCCAACGGGCACGTCATTTTAGAGCGTTTCTACAACGATGCGCACATTTCGGAATCCGACTCCTTGCGCATCGGAAAAATGCTGGCGCCGGTCGGCGACTGGAACCTGGTGCACGCCGCGCCGCTGGTTCCGACCGTCACCCGTCCGCTCACCACTTTCCACGGCTTCAGCGAATACACCAACGGCTTATCGTGGCTGCACGAAAATCCGCGGGGCGATGGCCCGGACTGGCAACTTTACTGGCAGCCGAGCAGCGAATGGCACGAGCGGCCGGCCAGCGTCACGCGTCACCATTTCCGCGATGTGTGGGGCGCACATATTAACTGGCCGCTGGGGTTCGTCGACAAGGTCGGCGCTTCCTTTCAGCACGGCGAGCTGGTGGAAACGGGCGAAACCTATCGCGTATTCGGTGTAAACCTGCGCAAAACCTTCGGCAAGCTGCTGCTCGAAAGCGAGGCGACCACCTCGACCTGGTCGGGCACCGCCCCCCGCGCCCATGACCGCGAATCGGGCGCGTACGTGCTGGCCGATTATGCCTTCACCCCGCGCTGGCACGGCATCGTCGAGGGAGAATATTTCCAGGACCACCAAGTCGAACGGAGCTCGCGCAACACGCTGCTGGGAATCGCTTATAAACCCGAATCCAATTTGGTGTGGAAGCTGGAATACGTACACCAGATGGGGGTGTCGCCGGACATTCCCTCCGGCTGGTTCGCTTCCTTTTCGACGCTCTTCTGATGCGCATCCTGCTGCTTATTTTATGCCTTTTAACCGCGCAAACCGCAGGTGCGGAAGGCTTGCTGGTTATTGCCTCGCCCAATGTACCTGTCGACTCGATATCAAGAGAGGAACTGGCCGCCATTTACCTGGCGCAGAAAATGGCATGGCCAGGCGGCCTCCCTGTGGTGCCGGTTAACCGTGAAGCGGCAAGCCCGGTGCGCGAACACTTCTCCGAGGTGGTATTCGAGCGTTCGCCGCGCGAGCTTGCGGATTACTGGAACCGCCTGCGCTTCCAGGGCAAACTCCCCCCACTCGTGCAAACTTCCGACCAGGCCATGCTGGGCTTCGTGCGCAGCGTGCCGGGCGCGGTCGGCTACGTCGAAGCCGGCCAGGCCACCACGGGCGTCAAGATCCTGAAAAAACTGCCATGAACGAGCACGGCCGCGGCTTGAGGTTGCCGGCGCTGCGCGGCTGGTTCGGGCGCACCATCGCGCGCAAGCTGCTGCTGGCGTTTTTCTCCGTTTTCCTGATCACCTACCTGGCAACCGCGCTGGTGGTCCTGAGCGCCGTGCGCACGGCGGTCACCAAGGCCGAGCTGGACACCGTGGCGCAATTTGCCCACCTCAAGCTCAACAACCTGGACATCCGCTTCGAACAACTGGCGACCGATCTGCGCGCCTGGTCCAAGCTGGACGTGATGAACGACCTCGCCTCCGGCGACGTCGACAAACGGGTGGAACGGGCGCTGCAGGGCATGAAAAGCGATTACGCGCTCAAGGGCGACCTTTACGCTTTCGATGCGACCGGACGCCTGCTCGCCAGCACCAGGCCGCAGCAGGGGGCCGTCACACTTCCGCCGGTATGGCACCCCCGCGGCCAACTGAGCTTTGTCGACAAGCATGCCAACCCGTTCGGCGGCGAGGCCATCGTCGCTTTGTCCACGCCGGTGACCTCCAGCTTTTCATCCGGCTTTCAGCTCGGCACCCTGGTCCTGGTTTATCCCTGGTCCGAGGTCAAGAAAACGCTGGCTGACGATTCCGTCTTGCTGCGCCGCCGGTCGGAACCCGTGCTGCTGGAATCGAACCTGCACACCACCGCCTCCGCAGACGCGCTGACCGCGCTCGCCGATCGAACCGGCTGGGTGCAACTGGGCCGACAGGAATACCTTGCCAATTATGCGCACGGGAAAGGCGGGTTGATTCCGGGCTGGCAGGTAGTGGTGCTGCGCGAACCCAAGTCGCTGTCCCATACCCTGAATTCGGTCGCACTCCAGCTGGCGGTGCTGTGCCTGATCCTGGCATTCCCCTTGACCCTGGCCATCCGCTGGCTGGCCAGGCGTTTGACTGCCCCGCTGCGCGACCTGACCCAATTCGTCACGGGCATCACCAAGACCGGCGATCTATCCCGGCGACTGACGCCGAGCTCCCAGGACGAGATCGGCACACTGGCTTCCGCCTTCAACCACATGGCCGTGCGGCTGGAAAGCGCGTCGGCTGAGCGGGAGCGCTTCGTGCATGAACTCGAGGTGTTCGCCGAAGAACTGGAGGACAAGGTGCGCGACCGCACCCGGGAACTGACCGCATCCAATGCCGATCTGACGCAGGCACTGGAAAATCTCAAATCGGCCCAGAGCCAGCTGATCCACCAGGAAAAGATGGCGTCGCTGGGCCAGTTGGTGGCCGGCGTCGCGCACGAGCTCAACAACCCCATCGGCTTCATTTACGCCAATTTCCCGCACCTGGAGGAGTACGCGCACATCCTGCTCACGCTGCTCGACGAGCTGCGCAAGCTGCCGATGCCGGAAGACTCGCGGCAGCACATGGAAGCGCGCCTGGCGGAAGCGGACCTGGAGTTCCTGCGCGAGGATTTGCTCAAAATCATCCGCAGCGGTCAGTCCGGCGCCACGCGCGTGAAGGAAATCATCTCCTCGCTGCGCAGTTTTTCCCGCCTGGACGAAGCGGTGGTGAAGACCGCCAGGCTCGAAGAGGGGCTCGACGACACCCTGGCCCTGCTGCACCATCACTACAAGAAACGCATCGCCATCGTCAAGGACTACCACCTGAATGTTCCAGTGCTGTGCCGGCCCGGCCAGCTCAACCAGGTTTTCATGAACATCATCTATAACGCCATCCAGGCCACCCCGGACGCCGGAACCATCAGCGTCAATACCCATCGAAAAAACGACTGGGCGGTGGTGACGATTTCCGACACCGGCAAAGGGATCGCGCCTGAGGCTCTGACCCGCATATTCGATCCCTTCTTCACCACCAAGAAAGTGGGCGAAGGCACCGGCCTGGGCTTGTCCATCTCCTACGGCATCGTCGAGAAGCACGGAGGACACATCGAAGTCGAGAGCGAACCGGGCCGCGGCACTACGTTCACGATCTATCTGCCGCTGAACCAGGACATGCCGGACACCGCCGCATAAGGACGCAAGCAATGGAAGCCGTTTCCCGTTTGAATAATCCGAGCGCCACCGCGAGCACATTCACGCTGCTCTTCGTCGACGACGAACCGGATATCGTCGACAGCCTGCACCGAAGCTTTCGCAAAGGGTACAAGGTGCTGACTGCGACCTCGGGCCAGGAAGCGGTCGAATACATCAAAACTCAGCCGGTGGATCTCATCATCTCCGACCAGCGCATGCCCGGCCTGACCGGCGACGAGGTACTCAAGGCCGCAAAAGAACTCCAGCCAAACGCCATCCGCATTCTTCTGACCGGCTATTCCGATCTCGAATCGCTGGTGAAGTGCGTCAATGAGGCAGGCATCTATAAGTATCTGAGCAAGCCCTGGGAGCCGGAAGACCTCAAGCTGACGGTAATCCGCGCGCTCGAGCACCTCGACCTCGATCGCAGGCTCAAACTGGCTTCCGAACATCTGAAAGACGCTTATATGGATGCCGTTACCATGCTGTCCTTTGCCTGCGAAGGCAAGGACGAGGACACCGGCTTCCACGTCCAGCGCGTGCAGCACTTTACCGAGGCGCTGGCGCGCGAATTGGGCCTGGGCGAAGAGGAATCCGTGCACATGGGGGTGATGAGCATTCTGCACGACATCGGCAAGCTCAATATTCCCGACTCCATCCTGAAGAAGCCGGCCAAGCTGGACCCGGACGAATGGGCCATTATTCGGAAACACACCGAACACGGGGTACGGATACTTGGCAGCAACCCCTTTTACGACATAGCGCGCGAAATTGCCGGCGGCCACCATGAAAACTGGGACGGCAGCGGTTATCCGCAACGCCTGGAAGGCGAGGCGACCCCCCTGTCCGCCCGCCTGGTAAAGGTTGCGGACGTGTTTGATGCACTGACCAGCCGCCGTCCCTACAAGGAGCCGTGGACAGTGGAAGCCGCGCTTGACGCCTTGCGCGAGCAGTCGGGCAAACAGTTCGACCCGGCCATCGTGGCGGCATTCATGCGCTTGAACGAAGCCGGAACCATCACCCGCATACTGGAGGAATACCACGGTTAGCCCCGCTGACCGTGTTCTGATCATGTCCGCACTACCCCAACCAGACAGCTCGGCCCTCGCACACAGCCGCGCCGTGAGCGCGGCGATCGCGCAGGAAGTCACTGCGAGCGACGGCTGGATTTCCTTCGCGCGCTTCATGGAAATCGCCCTCTATGCGCCCGGCCTCGGCTATTACAGCGCCGGCCTGGACAAGTTCGGCGCGGGCGGCGATTTCGTCACCGCGCCGGAAATGTCCGCATTGTTCGGCCAGGCTGTCGCAGCCCAGGCGGCGCAGGTGCTGCGCCTGACCGGCGGCGATGTGCTCGAAATCGGCGCCGGTTCCGGCAAACTGGCGCTCGACCTGATGCTGGAACTGGAGCGTCTGGATGCCTTGCCGCAGCATTACCGCATACTCGAACTTTCCGCCGACCTGCGCCAGCGCCAGCAGGCACGCATCGAGCGCAACGCGCCTCACCTCCTGCCGCGCTTCGCCTGGCTCGACACCATGCCGCAGCGCTTCAGCGGCCTGGTGCTGGGCAACGAAGTGCTCGACGCCATGCCCGCGCACCTCGTGACGTGGCGCGCCGGTCAGGTGTTCGAACGCGGCGTGTCCATAGCGGACGGGCGATTCGCCTGGAGCGAGCGCCCGCTCACCGAAGGCGAACTGCTGCGCCAGGCACAAGCGCTGCCGCCCGCCGGCTTCGTCAGCGGAGAGTCCGCCTACACCAGCGAAATCAACCTCGCCGCCCAGGGCTTTGTGCGCAGCCTCGGCCAGATGCTGGAACAGGGAATGATTCTGATGCTGGATTACGGTTTCGGCGCAAGTGAGTACTACCACCCGCAACGCGGCGGCGGAACGCTGATGTGCCACTACCGCCACCAGACCCACGACGACCCGTTCTTCCTCCCCGGCCTGCAGGACCTCACCGCCCACGTCGACTTCAGCGCCATGGCGCAGGCCGCGACCGAGTCCGGCCTGACGCTCTCGGGCTATGCCAGTCAGGCCAATTTCCTCATCAACTGCGGCCTGACCGAACTGCTCGCCCGCACTTCGCCGGAAGACCCCGCCGCCTACCTGCCGCTGGTCGCGCAAGTGCAGAAGCTGATGAGCCCGGCGGAAATGGGCGAATTTTTCAAGGCCATCGCCCTGAGCAAGGGCATGCAGGAAATCCCGCTCGGCTTCCGGCGCGGCGACCGCAGCCACACGTTATAGCCCCCCGCTCCACTTGATTAATCGCACTATCTGTAGCACCATTAAGCGCTTCCAAGACAAACCATGCGGAGACCAGCCATGTCGCATTTGACGGCCAATGATCTTAAAACCAAAGGGGTGGCCGCCATCGAGGCCATGCTGGCCGAGCATACCGAGGCGATTGTTTCGGTAAGAGGCAAGGATCGCTTCGTGGTGATGGATATCGCGCAATATCACTATTTGCGCGAGTGCGAACTGGATGCCGCGCTGGCTGAAACGCGCGCCGATCTGGCGGCAGGGCGGTTTGTACAGGAGTCGCCGGAGGAACATGTGGCGCGGGTGAAATCCGGCGCATGAGCTATCGGTTGATTTTTACCGCGCAATACGTAAAACGCGCCGCGCGTTTTCTCAAGCGGCATCCCGAGCTGGAAAAGCAGTATCTCAAGACCCTGCAACTGCTCGAACTGAATCCCCACCACCCTTCATTGCGCCTGCATCCCTTGAGCGGCAAGCTGCAGGCCCTCCATTCCGTCTCCATCAATCTTTCCTACCGCATTACGCTGGAACTGCTGATTCAGGATGAGCAGATTATCCCGGTGAATGTGGGCGACCACGATGCGGTGTATTGATCGGGTGCGGTAAAATAGCGCCACCCGCAACCCCTTGCCGTCGCCCCGACGGCCTGATGCCGCGGGCCAACACGGAATACTGCGCATGTTGCGACTGACTGAAATCAAGCTCCCCCTCGACCATTCGGAAAGCGCCCTCAAGGCCGCCATTCTCGAACGCCTGGCCATCGCCGAGGACGACCTGGTCGCCTGGACCGTCGCGCGGCGCGGCTTCGACGCCCGCAAGCGCGGGGCGATCGCGCTGGTGTATTCGCTCGACGTGGAAGCCAGGAACGAAAAAGCGATCCTCAAGCGCCTCAAGGGCGACAAGCATCTCGCGCCTACCCCGGACACCAGCTACCGTTTCGTGGCCCAGGCGCCCGCCGAACTGAATTCGCGCCCGGTGGTGATCGGCATGGGGCCGGCCGGGCTGTTCGCCGCCCTGATCCTGGCGCAGTCGGGCTTCCGCCCGATCGTGCTGGAGCGCGGCAAGGCGGTGCGCGAGCGCACCAAGGACACCTTCGGCCTGTGGCGCCAGGGCAAGCTCGACCCGGAGTCCAACGTGCAGTTCGGCGAAGGCGGCGCCGGCACTTTTTCCGACGGCAAGCTGCATAGCCAGATCAAGGACCCGCTGCACCACGGCAGGAAAGTGCTCACCGAATTCGTCAAGGCCGGCGCGCCGCCCGAAATCCTTTACGTCAGCAAGCCGCACATCGGCACGTTCCGGCTGGTGAGCATGGTGGAAAAAATGCGCGCCACCATCCAGGAACTGGGCGGCGAAATCCGCTTCCAGAGCCGGGTGGAGGATATCGAGATCGAGGATGGGCAGGTGCGCGGCGTGGTGCTGGCCGACGGCGAACGCATCGCCAGCGACCACGTGGTGCTGGCCGTGGGCCACAGCGCGCGCGACACCTTCCGCATGCTCTACCGGCGCGGCGTCTACATCGAAGCCAAACCATTCTCCATCGGCTTCCGCATCGAACACCCGCAGGCGCTCATCGACAGTTGCCGTTTCGGCAGCGACGCCGGCAACCCGGTGCTGGGCGCAGCCGATTACAAGCTGGTGCACCACTGCAAGAACGGCCGCTCGGTCTACAGCTTCTGCATGTGCCCCGGCGGCCAAGTGGTGGCGGCGGCGTCGGAGGAGGGCGGCGTGGTCACCAACGGCATGAGCCAGTACTCGCGCAGCGAGCGCAACGCCAACAGCGGGATTGTGGTCGGCATCACGCCCGAGGACTACCCCGGCAACCCGCTGGCCGGGATGGAATTCCAGCGCCAGTGGGAAGCGCGCGCCTTCGAACTGGGCGGCCGGGATTATTGCGCCCCGGGACAGCTGGTGGGCGATTTCCTCGCCGGGCGTCCCTCCACCGCCTTCGGCGCGGTGCAGCCGTCGTACACCCCCGGCGTGCATTTGTGCGACCTGAGCAGCGCCCTGCCGGATTACGTCATCGCGGCGATGCGCGAGGCCATCCCCGCCTTCGACAAGCAGATCAGGGGCTTCGCCATGCACGACGCGGTGCTGACCGGAGTCGAAACGCGCACCTCCTCGCCCATCCGCATCAAGCGCAACAACGACGACTTCCAGAGCCTGAACACGCGCGGGCTCTACCCGGCCGGCGAGGGCGCGGGCTACGCGGGCGGCATCCTTTCCGCCGCGGTGGACGGCATCAAGGTGGCCGAGGCCGTGGCCCTGAGCATGGTCGGCCAGGCCGCTCCCTGATCGCTCCGATGTGCTTTCCGGTCGGGGCAAACATGGCGCCCGATGGTGCAGCCGCACCAGCCCGGTGCATGGCGGGCCGGACCAGCCCGCGCGGAATAATCCATATCCGGTTGATATCAATCAATTTATCCGACTGGCACGCAATGTGCTCATGTCTCTTCAGACACCGGGCGTGGCAGGGGCGCACCCTTTCAGGCCGCGCCCGGTTGTTCACTGAAATGTGGCAAGCAGTTGCGTCTATAGCGCACTGTACACTTTAGGCACGCTAGGGTTCCGGTCCTGTGAAACAGGGCGCTGGTCCGAGAGCGCGCCGGCCTCGCTGGAGGTTACACGGAGGGATAAAAGCCCGGGAGAGAGCGTAACTGCTTTCCCGCTGACATTTACCCAAAAGGAGCCGACCATGCACTTCACCCTCAAATCCCTGAATACCTTCATCGCAACAGGTTCCCTGCTGCTTGCCGCCAGCTTGACGCCGCTCGCCGCCCAGGCAGCCACGTCCGTCAAGATCGGCACCACCATGTGGGTGGGCTACGGGCCGTTCTTCGTGGCCGAAGCCAAGGATTTCTACAAGAAACACGACCTCAAGGTTTCGCTGCAGGTGTTCACCGACCCGGCGCTGATCCCGACGGCGATGGCCGGCGGATCGGTCGACGGCGCCCTGCTGACCTACGACCAGGTGATCGGCACGGTGGCCAAGGGCATGGCGCACAGGGTGGTGATGCCGGTGGACTACTCCGCCGGCGGCGACGCCATTGCCGCCACCAGCGACGTGACCAAAGTCAGCGACTTCAAGGGCAAGAAAATCGGCTTCAATCCGCTTTCTCCCTCCGATTTCCTGCTGTCCTACGCGCTGCAGAAAAACGGCCTGGCGGAGAAAGACATCCAGGTCGTGCCGATGACGCCGGAAGACGTGCCCGCCGCCATGGCCTCGGGCGGCATCAAAATCGGCGTGACCTACGAGCCGAGCCTGTCGCAGGTGCTGAGCCAGGGCGGCGGCAAGAAATTCCACGTGGTGTTCTCGTCCAAGGACGCGCCCGGCCTGATCGCCGACGTGCTGGTGTTCGACCAGAAATACATCAAGGCGCATCCCAAGGAGATCAAAGGCATCATCGAGGCCTACGTGGAAGCCCTGGCGTACATGAAGAGCCACGCCGACGAGTCCGCCGCCATCATCGGCAAGACCATGGGCGTGTCGGCCAAGGAAGCCAAAGCGCAACTGACCGGGGTCTACAACATCCCCCTCAAGGAAATGCCCAAGGCTTTCGTGAAATCCCCTGAAACCACCTCCTACTTCACCAGCGGCGACGTGATCGGCAAGCTGCTCAAGAGCAAGGGCCAGATCAAGGCCATCCCGGCAACCGAAGCCACCATCGACGACCAGTTCGTCAAGGCGCTGGCCAAGTAACCACCATGCGCCACGCCCGGATAACGGGCGCGGCGCATGCTTGAGGAGACGCTCATGCTGGTTAGACTTTTCCGCCATGCCGACGGCGTGTTGCCGAATAGCGCCGCCATTGCCTACACGCTTGCGGGCTATCTTGGCGGCATCGCGCTGCTGGGGTTTGCCGCGCTTCCGGGCAAGATCGTCGGAACGCTGTTGCTGGCCCACGCCCTGATTCTGGCTGGCTACCTGTTCCACGAATTCGCGCACCACGCCATTTTCCAGTCCGCCGCCGCAAACACCCGCTGGGGCACGCTGATGACCTGGATCAACGGCTCGTGCTATGCCCGCTTCGCCGATCTGCGGCGCAAGCACGTGCGCCACCACGTCGACCGTGCCGATGTCATCAGCTTCGATTTCAAACATTTTCTATGGCGCTCGCCGGTCTGGTTCCGCAATCTGGTGCTGGCGCTGGAATGGGCCTACATACCGGCGGTGGAACTGATCATGCACGCCTATGTGATGGCGCTGCCCTTCATCGCCAGCGAAAAACGCCCGCAGCGGGCGCGCGTCTCGGCCGTCATCGCGCTGCGTGTAACGGGCTTCGCCCTGCTCGGCTGGGCTTCGCCAATCGGCCTGCTCGGCTATGCGCTTGCCTACATGATCATGCTGCAGGTGCTGCGTTTCGCCGACGCTTACCAGCACACCTATGACGCCTTTGCCCTGCTTGAGGGCGGCGACATCCCTGCCGACAAAGTGCGCGACCACGCCTACGAGCAGCGCAACACCTACTCCAATCTGGTGTCGGAGGGGCATCCGCTGCTGAATCTGCTGCTGCTCAATTTTTCCTATCACAACGCCCATCACGAGCGCCCGATCGAACCCTGGTATCGCCTGCCGCGCCTGCACCGGGAACTGTTTCCCGCCGCCTTTGTGCAGGTGCTGCCGATGCGCAAACTGCTGGCCGCCTACCACCGCTATCGCGTCAGACGCATACTTTCGGACGATTATGGCGAAGTTCCAGAGACGCCCTTCGGACGGCTCGACGCCAGCGGATTCTATGGCGCAGTCGGCGTTTCCTTCCTGACGGCGGTTTAAGCGATGAATACGTATACCGCTGCAGCCCGGCCCCCGCTCCGCCACAGCCTCGCCGTCACCACGCTGCTGGGCGGCGCGGTGGTGTGGGGGCTGTTCTGGTGGCCGCTCAAGACGCTTGCTGCGGCAGGCATCCAGGGCAGTTTCATCCAGGTCATTGCCTTTGGCCTGCCGGCGCTGGTCCTCGCCCCGCTGGCCTGGCGCAACCGGGACGAGTGGCAGGGACGCCTCGGCCTGCTGGCCGGCATCGCCCTGCTGGGCGGCTGGGCCAACGCCTCCTTCGCCACGGCGCTGACCTACGGCAGCGTGGTGCGGGTCATGTTGCTGTTCTATCTCGCCCCGGTGTGGACCGTTCTGGCCGCGCGACTGTTTCTCGGCGAACCGATCACCCGGCTGCGCCTGGCCGCGCTGGGCCTGGCCATGAGCGGACTGTTCGCCACGCTGGGCGGGCCGGAGATATTCACCGCGGCACTGTCCGGCACCGACCTGCTGGCCCTGTCCTCGGGCCTCGCCTTCGCCCTCAACAACGTGGTGGTCCGCGCGGGTCACGGCCTGCCCGAAGCCGTCCGCTCGACGGCGGTGTTCGCCGGCTGCGCGCTGTTTGCCGCCGGGTTCATGGCCTGGCAGAGCGCGCCCCTGCCCGAGCTGAGCGGCGCCCAGGCGGCGGCGCTGGCCGCCCTGGCCTTGCTGTGGGTGCTGCCCGGCACGCTCGCCACGTTTTACGGCGTGGCCCGCCTCCAAGCCGGCAAGGCAGCCATCCTGCTGCTGGCCGAACTGGTGGTGGGGGTGTTTTCCGCCATGCTGATCGGCGGCGAAATCCTGTCCTTGCAGGAAGCCCTCGGCGGCAGCCTGATTCTCGCCGCGGCGGTCATCGAGGCGCGCACCGAATCACCGGGCGGAGAGGAAACCGCATGAGCCAGGTACTGCGCCTGCGGCCGCTGCTGACCGCCACCCACCGTTACGACAAGTCCCTGTCCACGCGCGGCCGCGGCCAGGGGCAGATCATCGAGGCGCCCATCCTCGCCTACCTGATCGAGACGACCAACGGCCGCATCCTTTACGACGTGGGCTGCGACTACGCCAAGATTGCGGACCCGCTCGCCCGCGCACGCCACTACGACCCGCAAAGCTTCGCCTTCGGCCCGCCAGAGATGCAGGAGGAACAACGCCTGCCGCACCACCTGGCGCGTCTCGGCTTGGTGCCGGCCGACGTGGACGTGGTGTTCGTCGGCCACCTCCATTTCGACCACGCCGGCGGCCTGTGCGACGTGTGCGGCACGGAAGTGCACGTGCAGCACGACGAAATGGAAGCCGCGAAAACCGGTGCCGATGCGGCCTATTTCGCCGACGATTTCAGCGGCGCCTACCCGTGGAAGATCCAGCACGGCGAATACGACCTGCTGCCCGGCGTGCGCGCCGTCGCCTCGCCGGGCCATACCGCCGGCCACATGTCGCTGTGGATCGAGCTGCCCAAGGGGCCGCCGGTGATCCTGTGCGGCGACGCCGCCGACCTGAGCGAAAACATCGAGCAGGAAATCGCCCCCGGCCTGTGCTGGCAGGAGCGCGACGACCTGGCGCTGGCCAGCATCCGCAAGCTGAAAAAGCTGGCGCGGGAGGAACAGGCGCAGCTCTGGCCCAACCACGACATCCAGTTCTTCCGCACCCTGCGGCAGTTCCCCGAGTTCCACGAATGACCCCGGTACCCGCGCAATACCTCGGCGTCTGGCAACGCCGCCTGCTGGAAACCCCGGCCGCACGGGACACGACCAGCCAGGTCTACTGGCTGCAGACCTCGCTGTGGCACGCCGATCTGCGCATCCCCGCCAAACGCCCCGACTTCGGCCGCATCACCCGGCTCGACCAGTGCAGCGACGGACAACTGGCCTGGCTCGCCAGCCAGCAGAGCTTCGCCGGCATCACCCAGGTCCTGGATACGCGCTGCACTTGGCAGCGCCACGCCGACTACCAGCCCGACAACGGCTGCCGCGACATCGGCCTCATGACCTTCACCGGCGACCGGGTGATCGAAACCGGCGCCGAAGCAGACTACCTGGAAATCTGGCAACACCTGCCCGAGAGCCGCGGCGAATGCGTCGCGCTGCAACTCGAAAGCGAATACGGCACCACAGCCCAGCGCCCGACCTGGCTGCTGTGGGCCGGCGCCTATTTCGTCTACGTCCGCGCCCGCCCGCAGCCACTGCCCGCAGCGGACCACTTCAGTCAGCTGATCGCCAAGTCGCAGCCCTCGCGCAGCCAGTTGCTGGACTGGCTGGATTTCGAAATCAGCTTCGGCCGCCGCAGCGGAACAACCCCCTGGCGCATCGAACGCTCCACCCTGCCTTTCCGCGAAGGCAAGCGCATCGTGCAGCCCGACGGCCTGCAAAGACTGGACAGCCGGACCCTGTTCGAGACGGAGGCGGGTCGCCGCTGGCGGGTTCTGGATGAGAGTTCTGTGCATGTCTAACAATGTCTATGCATGTCTATCTGTTTTTAGATAGAATCGTGTAGAACTTGCTGGAGACAACCTAATGGACCCGATCAACAATCCCTTTTCTCCCGGTGCGGGTGCTCCGCCTCCCGATATGGTCGGGCGCGACCCGCTACTCGAACAGGCGCGCATCCTTCTCGGTCGCGTGAAGCAAAAACGCCCTGAAAAGAGCCTCCTGCTTACAGGGTTGCGCGGGGTGGGCAAAACCGTGCTGCTAAACGAAATCGAGCGGATGGCTAAGGGCGCCGGCTATCAAACGATCCTGCTGGAAGCGCACGAGGATAAGCCGCTGGGCGAACTCATCTATCCGGCGCTACGCAGCCTGCTTTACGAACTTGACCGGGTAGCAGGGGCGGGCAACAAGGTGAAACGCGGGCTGGCAGTTCTACGCAGCTTTATTGGCAGCATCAAGTTAACAATGGGTGATGTGGCGGTAGGGCTGGACATTGAGCCTGCCAAAGGCACAGCCGACAGCGGTGACCTAGAAATCGACCTGCCAAACCTCTTCGTAGCAATCGCCGAAGCGGCGGAAGAGCGTCAGACTGCCGTTGCCATTTTGGTGGACGAAATCCAGTACCTGAACCAAAAGGAGCTGGGCGCCCTCATCATGGCAATGCACAAGATGCAGCAAAAACAATTGCCCTTGGTGTTGCTCGCCGCCGGTTTGCCGATTCTCCCTGGTATGGCCGGAGAGTCGAAGTCGTATGCCGAGCGGCTGTTCAATTTTCCGGACATCGGAGCCTTGTCGGAAACGGATGCTGCAAAGGCATTGCGCGACCCCGCCCGCGACGTGGACGTCGAGTTTCACGATGATGCGTTAAAGGAAGTGTTTCGCCTGACGCATGGCTATCCCTACTTTCTTCAGGAATGGGGATATCAGGCATGGAATATGGCGGCAGCGAGCCCCATTACCTTGCAGACCGTGAAGGATGCAACGCCGGAGGTAATTCGTCGGCTGGACAAGAATTTCTTCCGTGTACGCTTTGACCGGCTGCCCCCTGGAGAAAAAAATTTCCTTCGTGCGATGGCACACCTCGGCGCCGGCAGTCACCGTACAGGCGATATCGCCGCTGCACTGGGGATGTCCGTGAAAGGCATCGGCCCGGTACGTTCAAAGCTCATAAAAAAGGGAATGATTTACAGCCCGGCGCATGGCGACATGGCCTTTACCGTACCGCTATTTGATGAATTCATGGTTCGCGCTATTCCTCAATTCCCACACGACTGAAAGTCACCGAACATCGAGATCAAACCCATTGATCGACAAAACACCACTAAGAAAGATTACCTAGGCTATTAGGTGAGGGTTTTCCCTGAGATCGTTTCCTATCCTCATCCTGTCGCTGGTAGACTTTATAAAAAGGTACTGGTCGCCCCCCTTCAAGGAAAACAAAATTGAGAAAACACCTGTTGCCCCTGGCGATCACCATGCTCGCCACGAACGCCTACGCCTCCTGCGGCTCGGCCTTCTGCTCCGTCAATACCAGCTGGGATACGCAGGGGCTTTCCAATGAAGGGGGACTGTTGGTCGACTTGCGCTATTCCTACGCCAGGGCGGACACCCTTCGCGCGGGCTCATCCAAAATCACCCCGGAGGCGCCGAGCGGCAGCGACGCGGAGATAGAGGACCAGCGCACGATCAACCAGGTGCTCAATCTCAATGCCGAGTACACGATCAACCCGCGCTGGAACATCGCGCTTAGTGTGCCGCTGGTGATACGCGACCATACGCACACTTTCGATTCGTCGATCAGCGGCCCATTCACGCAGCAAGCAACATTCAGCCAAGTGGGTGACATCCGGGTGGTCGGAAAATACAAGTTCGACCTCGGCGGCATGCATTCCGGCAGCGGCATTCGCTTCGGGCTCAAGTTGCCGACCGGGGCCATCAACAAAACCATGACGCCGCCCGATCCGGCCGATCCCGCAACCCCTTACGCGCTGGAGCGTTCTGCCCAGCCGGGGAGCGGCAGTACCGACGCCATTCTGGGCGCCTATTATTTCCACAATCTGCCGGGCGCCGACTGGGGCTGGTTCGTCAGCGGGCAGATACAATCCGCAATCGACACCCGAGACAATTACCGACCGGGAAACGAACTGAGCTTCGACCTCGGAACACACTACGCGATAGCGCCCGGCCTCAACGCCCTGCTGCAACTGAACGTACAGCACCGCGAGCGGGACAGCGGGACCAATGCAAATCCGGCCTCGGGCGGGTATTCGATCAATTTGAGCCCCGGCGCCAGCTATGCGCTAACCCGGCAAACGCAACTCTACGGCCTCGTTCAGGTGGCCCTGAAACAATACGCGAACACGGATCCCGCCGACCCCCTGTCGGGACAACTGACTGCCCCATGGTCGCTCGCCATAGGAATCAGCCACCGGTATTGAGGAGCGACCAGCCCGGTCACTCAAGCCGCCCCCCCCTCTCGACCTTCCCTTTCGACCCTGGGCAGGCGTCGTATATCTGTCCTGCATATCCGCTGTTCGATCAAACCGAGCATTGCCGTAGGCTCCTTCGTGAGCGATTTGGCCATCGGTGGGTTATGCCGATAACTTTTTTCCGGTACAGTTCAAACAGCAGCATTACATCGGCTCTGAAGCCGTCTTAATGAAGGGAGAAGGATCATGAAAGATCTAGTTTGGGGCAAGATACTAAGTGTCGGGGTCGACGAAATCGATGAAGATCACCGTAAGCTGTTAGATATTTTCAATATTCTCAATCATTCCGTAAAAGAAGGGGAATCCCCGGAATATCTTGTGGCGACACTGGAAGAGTTGATCAATTGCACGGTCTGGCATTTCAGCCACGAGGAGCGGCTGATGCTGAAGTATCAGTATCCGGAAATTGCGGAACACAAAACGGAGCACCAGGAATTAATCCAGAGCGCCAAGGAACTGCAGCAGAAGGTCCTTCAGTCGGACAAGACCGTGGCCGATAAACATATCGAATTTTTGGAACACTGGCTAACCGAGCATATCCTCACCACCGATGGGCGATTGGGTTCTTTTCTTTCTGAAGTGATGTAGGCATTCAGCTGACCCTGCGCTCGTTGGAAAGCGTCTGAGCGAGCCAGATGATTGGGAATGCGCTTCGCGCATGGTTGATTGGGTGCCGGGGCCGCCCGGCGAGCGGGTCACTTCTTTTGCTTCGCCAAAAGAAGCGGAATTATGTAGCAACCGCACAAAACATTATGTATCAGCATGTTACGAGTTTGCTTGCTAGGGTGCTGGACGCATGGGTGCGTAGCGATGTTCACGCCTAAGGCTCTCGGTTCTTAATTGCTTCTGTTTTCTTATGAGAAAAATATAGAGTGGATGCGTATTTCCACGGGGCCTCTGGGTGGCAACCGGCTAGGGAAGTTAGAGTACCCCATTACTTTGCTTTGACGCTTGTTTTGCCCAACCCATCCAGGACTTCACGGCGTCTATTTTCTTGATTGGCTCGTGACAAAATAAGATCAGCAGGAACCAAAGTAAGAATAACTGTCCATGCTTGCCAAAGCGTGAGTGCAACAAGTAGTGCATAACTCAATCCCCTCCACTCTGAAATATAAGCATGGGCAAAGTCTGCCCTCTTTAAGAGTGGTGCAGAAACGCCGACCAGTAAAACAATACAAAGTACAGCCGTCGAATTAACCGCAGGGGAAAGGAGTATGCCGATATTGTTTTGTGACTTTGCTTGCCCGCCTCCGTTCGGCGGGCTTAGGCTGAGACGGAGTCGCTCTGGATAAACAATGGCGAGCCAAGCGCCGACAACGGCAAAGATGATTGCCGACGTTGTCCGCAAAGCTTCAAACAAGGGCCATTGTTCTGAAAATGGAACGTTCTGCCCGTAAAGGTAGCCGCCAGCAACTGCCGATGCCCAAAGAATAAACAACAAAACGACAGTAACAGTTCTCACGATGGAACTACGGCCAAAATATGATTTTTGTTGTTCAACACGGCATCGATCAATGACTCTGAATTCACGACCTCAGGATTGTCGCGCTCAATGTTTAATTCGAACTCTTTCCTGGCAAATGTATGGCTAACCCAGTGTATATTTTGATCGCCTGAAATCCTTACTCCAAAGTCATCCCATGCGCTCTCTGTGTTTTCTTCCCATGATAAAAAAAGATTGTTGATATCTTCTACTGTTGGATGAAATGGAATGTCATAACTAATATGCGGTTCAATCGGAAGTGCTTGAGGTGCAGATAGATTGGCCTGTCGTAAGAGTTTTTGCCAGAGTGAGAGGTGCTCGCTCTCTGATAAATTCAGGGTTTCCTTCCGAACAATTTTCGTAATTCTGTGGAGATTGTCGAGCATAAATTGCTTCTGACCGGGGTTACGTAACAACTCAGTTCTGAATCGTGCGTATGCATGCCGAGGGTCGTCTCCTGTCGCATTGATATAACCAAGGATTGGGTAATCGGATTCTGGCTCAGGGTCGCCTACAACAACATGTCTTCCATGACATTCCATGAATTTGTTGACGTAAGCACGAAAGGGTTTTTGCGCTGTGTAGGGATGTTGGAAACGGATACTCGCAAAAATATTTCTTGTAGGAATGACCCAAAAATATGTGGCGTAGCCAGGAATGCTTCCTTCAGCGATGCCGTTCATGTGAATTTCCGCTTCACCAACATTCGACTCGCCCTGAACTGAAGCCACTTGCCCGTCAGTGGATGCCGTTTCGTTCCACGTAGTGATTAGCCAAGTTCCTTGCTTTGTCTCAATATCCAGCAGAAAAGTGTTACCGCTGGAGTCGGATTCAATGACCTCACTGACTTTGGTCTCGATCAGTTTTTTTCCGGCACTCCATGCCTGCAAATCTTCAAGAACTTCCTGAACAGATCCAAATAATGAGGTTTCATCACCACGTGCGAAGTAAGCACATTGAGTTATTTTGTAGAAACTAACATGCGCTTTTTCAATGCTCATTTTTTGTTGGAATCCCTTGAAAAAAGCAGAATTATGACATGAGAGATAGATTGTACTTTTGGTATTTTTGACGCTGTTCTTCAAATACTGATTAGGCGTGAGTCACCGCAAAACGGCTCCGGCGATCTTGTTCCTGGTGGTGCGCCACTACGACAGCCTCTCCATTCTCGCGATGATCGCAACCACGTCCGCGTCGGTCAGCCCTGTGTGGTGGTCGACCAAATGCAGATTGGCATAATTACCAGCTTCGCCTTCCCTACCTGCGAACAGTTCAGAAATGTCGTCTAGAGCCAGCCACGGCCCGGTATGGTTATGGGCGTCTAGCCACCTTTGTATTTCCACATCCCGCCGACCATAGAAGCCTTCGGCTTCAAGGTTTGGCGTAGCGCCGACAAATCGGTGCGCCAAGTCCTCGCCGCCGCCCTGAGTCACGAGCGTTACCATTTCATCCAACTTGTAGAGGTCGCGCCAAGAGGTAGAGAAAACGACTTCAACATCGGGGCAGGTACGCAATATTTCCCATAACGCCGAGGCGCGGGAAAACAGCGGCTCGTCAATACCGCCCACGCACCGGATAGGGTGCAATACGCCATCGAAATCAAGGAAGAGAATCATGACTTGTTTTCTCTTCTCAGACGCCGCACTTCGGCTGCCAGCATGGCAAGCACAACTTCCAGATCCCACTTGCCGGCATAGAAGGTTGCGCCTTCCGTCAGTTTGTCCGCGAACTCAAGGGCGTCTTCAATGGTCTTTTTGTTTTCACTACTCATCTTTCCTCTCCCCCGCTCACTTCAATAGAAAAAAGGCGTGACGCCCAAGGCTTCGCCCGAACCCCAGCGTGTCAGCGCTGCGCACACCGCTATGAGGTGATGGATGTTCGGCTCGCCTTCGCCTTTAAGGCCCAATTTGTAAATGGAATTGCTTGTGACCAGTACGTTGCGTTGCAAGTCGATTTGTCGCACCCGGCTGGTAATCCAAGCGTGCCCAAGGATTCTGCTGTCACCCAGCAGCATGATTCTCCTTTGGTTAATAAGTAGGCCCTCCATGGTGATTAACCGCCAGTCGTCAATCGTGTCTTTCTCGTGATCGGTAAAAATATCGGTCTGCAGTTCCTCAATTTCGGCAGCAGTCGTCAGGTGCAGTTCGATTTCATCACGCCTTTTTGTGATAATGCTATCCAGCGAGGTGGGGAATATCTCAGATATGTGTCTAATCTCATCGTCACTCATTTTGTCCACTCCCGGTATCCTTGGTTGCGTCCATCCAGGCCAGCCAGCCCAGCCGGTTGGCCTTCGCATCATCGAGCGCATGGTGCCGGCGCAGTCCGTCCGCAAAAGCTTTTTCCATGGCATCGTCAAAGACCGCGCTGAAGGACAGCACCTCCGGCTTGCCGTCGAGATTGGCCGGCCATGTGCCTGTGACATAAAAAATCTTCTGTATCCACGGCCAGTCCCATGAAATCGAGTCGGTCGCAAGCTTTACCGGCTGTTCGAAGTCTTCGAGCCAAGCACCAAGGCGCAGGGTCAGTTCGTACATGGTCATGAGCGCCTCGCTGCCTTCCAGATGCGGCAAGACGGCTTCGTGGACGAAGGCGCAGCAATCAGCGGCCCGGTAGGTGTCGGACATTTCCGCATAGAATTCCCGCCCGTCCTCGCTCACCAGACCGATGCTGATAAGGCGTGGGTCAATGCCTAACTCGGTGAATTCGGTGTCGAAGAAAATCAGCATGTGTCAGCACCCGAACCCGATTGCGCGGCGTCCTTCTTTTTTAGGCATTTCGAAGCGAGCGGTTTTTTTGCCGGCTGCCAGCGCTTTGGAAAAAGCCTCTTTGATCAGGCGCGTGGTTTTGCGCAAGTCGAGGTCTACGCGGTCGGCCAAGTGCTCGCAAACGTCCCTGTCGAGTTCAATCGGCTTTTTGGTTTTCCGGCGCAAATGCCGAGCCGCATCCTCGATGATGCGCAAGCGCTGCTCAGGCTCCGGGCGCGGCACGTCGAACACCTCCAGCCGAGACAACAGAGGTGCGGGTACGCCTTCCAGGCTATTGGCTGTGAGTATGAAAATTACCCGGCTGGCGTCGAACTGCATTTCGAAAAACTCATCCTTGAAGTTGGCGGCGGTATCCGGCTCAAAGAGGTCTAGCAGTACCGGCAAAACCGGATATTGCGAATTGGCGATTTTGTCCACTTCGTCAACCACCAATACCGGCGCAGCAGACTTGCCTTCGGCCAGCAGGGAAAACAATGAGCCGGGGCGGGCGGTGTGCCAGCTTGTATGTGATCCCGTTATCTGGAAGCCGCCTTGCGCGCCGCCTGCGCTGATCTTGTCGGTACTGACACCCAGGGCGTCCGCCAGTTGCATGGCCAGAAAGGTTTTGCCGATGCCGGGATCTCCGAGAAGAAGAATCGGCGTGATGCGGAAATCTTCCGGGCGCATGGCGCTGGCCAGGACAAGATCGGTCTGCAACCTGGCGATGGGCTCCACCAGATTCTCAAATTGGCTCTTGGCGTCTTCCAACTTTGCCCCTGCCTGCCTTGCGTCCGGTACTGTACGCAGGCCGTCATTGTACTGAGCGTTCATTAACACGCGCTCGCCTCCGGCGCGGCGTTCTTCACGCAAATTGCCAACCATAGTAAGTGCTTTGGCAACAGCCTCCGGGTGGAAGATCGGGACTGCGCGCACAGTTTTCTTGAGCTTCGGGAGCTTGCCAACCGGCGAAAAGGCGACGCGCCAGTGTATTGCACAGCGCTGGATCATGCTTTCCGTGTTTTCACCGAGTTTTCGGGTGCCGGAATGGAAATCCGAGAGGAATTTGGTGGCTGCGGGCGATTCACCACTGCCATTTACGAGCGCACAAAGCATTTGCAGTCCCGACTCCCATGCCTTGTCAGTGAGAAAATCGAGCATGAGCGGAAAGGTGCAATGCTTTTCCTGATACACAAAATAAAGGGCGACGGCAACAAACAGGTCACGCGAGAAATCGAGGGTAACGCTGTCGAATGTGGATTTCGTGCGCTTGAACATTTTGACGGCCAGCGCTTGAGCGTCTTCCAGGTCGTGCTCGGTGCCGGCGCGGATACAGGCCAGATCGCCGCCACTTGCGCGGTCGCGGTAGTCAAAGGGCTGCGGTTTTTGGGATGCTTTTTTGGCTTTCGCCTTTTCCGCGATCTCTTCCCGCTCCCGGCCCTGTGCGTCCGCGATTTCAGTGACAAGGGCACAAGGGAGAAGCAAGCGCGAGTGATCAAAAACAGCAAGCTCAAAACCATCAACAAACGAGGGTTTTGGCCTGGGCGGCGAGCCGGTGCTGGAATAACTTTTAGCCATAACGAATCTCCTTTCGGATTTGTTTAGGTTAAGGCCGGTGAAGGGCTGCAAACCTGTTTACTTGCCCGCGCGTACAGTTCACGTGCATGCACATTATTTAATGTGGTCATCTCACCAAGCGTATTGATGAACGCGGCACAAATATTTTCTGTCGGCAGGCCAACAAAAAATAGGCGCTCTGTTTCGTCCACCATGAGCTTATTATTAAGCCCAACTGGCTCACTGAATGAGCCAGGATGAGAAGGCCAATAAATTATTTATGCTGATTGCAGGAAGCGGAGATTAGGGGAGGAGCATATGGCGAATTGCTTTCGCATATATGTTGTTGAGTTCGATGGCGGCAGTGCGGAGGAAATGTGCGTCGCCAAAGCGACGCACATGACACGGGGAACTTGCATTGGCTCTAGTGATAAGTTTTGGAATCGCCTGTGGTTATTTGCTTATCATTGAATCAATATGTCACCATTAACTCTGGGCGCAGGACACGATCTAAATAATTTTTGTCGTTTCTTGGGTCGTATTCCACAATTTGCCAGTCCCGCTTTTCTTCCCAGTAAATCATCATAACCTTGGCATAGTCGGGATGCTCGGCCTGAGCCTTCACTAATGCGTTGCGTTCTTGGTCGTTGATTACTCGCTTGGTTTCCATTAGTAGAATACCGTTTCCACGTGTTCTGTCTTTCACGCCGACGATGAAATCTGGATAAAAATCGGGTTGGCCTGGCAATGGCATGCCTACAGAGAAGCGCTTGCGTGGCGGATTTCTATGCCACCACAACACCGTGCCAGTAAGGTCGTCGTCTAAATGTTCTGCAAATGGGCGCTCCCATGTATTCAGGTCATCCGGGAATACGCCATAGAGGTTGAGGCGTGCCGGATCAAGCGCAATAAAAGACCGCATTTCCGACGGGATGGGATCGGCTTCTTCGCTGACGGTGTGATTGGCAACGGCCTCGGAAATGGCCCGCTTCAACTGCAAGGGGCGCAGAGCCAAAATTTTGTGCAGGCCGGAACGGACCTTTGCGTCAGTGTCGAAGAGGTGGTCGATTCCCCGGTGCTCGATCTCTTTCGTTAGTTGAGCCATTAACGCTTGGTGCAACACGCGCACATCGATAACGTCGTAATCGTCCGCTTTGAACAGGGCCTGTTGGGCTCGGGCATCAATTTCCCTTTGCGCCAATTCCGCTCGAATCTCTTCCGGACGATCTTTGCGGTTTCCGAAAATCTCAACCTCTTCCATGATGATCTTGGCTGCGTTTTGCTGGGCAACGAGCAACGCATCGTCGTCGAAGCGAAAGCGCCCCACGATCTCCTTCACAATATCGGTGCTTTCCAGCGACAACATGGCTCGATGAAATGACCTTGGTGCCCCCAAATCGGAACGCAGTGGGTAAGAGAAATTTCCCGTCGCAGGCCCTGGCTTGGAGGTCGGTGTTGAATTGGAACCCGCCGTAACGGTCAAACCCCACTCGCCGAATAAAGCATCCTGAAGGCTCGGGCTGCCGCAAAGACCACCGATGGCTGAGCTTGCTCGCCCCCCGGAAATCTCTTCACCCAAGGTAAATGAATCTGCACCCAAATCAGCAGCGCCCACATGGCCGCTACTGGTTAGAAACGTGGTTTGACCATGCTGGGTTAATTGTGCCGCAGGCTCATCGCCGCCGATTGAAACAATGGCCACGTTGGTCGTAACTGATGCCAGCTCGGTTTTTACGGCGTTGATGCGCTGGGCGGCACTAGTCAGGCCCGTTTGCCCGGTGTTGTCAGACAAGAATACATAGCCGTTATTTAGCTGGTTAGGTAGATTCTTTACGATCTGCAGTCGCCGATCAACCCGCAGGATACGGCCCACAATCTGCACGCCAAAATCTTCGTCACGGCTGGGACGGAAAGACACCAAGGTAAATGCTCGTGGCGCATCAAAGCCGATGGCTACGGCCAACTTAAAGATGAGTACCTCAACAGATTCGTCAGCAGCTATTGTGGACAAATATGGGTCTGGTTCGTCGGCGGTGTGTGAGCGGATCAAGCTGTTGTCGCCATCAGTTCGAAAGCCAAGCTCTTTCAGCCATTGTGTGGCTTGTTCGACCGAACCTGTCTCACTATCTACCTGAACCAGTAACAAGGGGGTCACGGTGAGTCCAGCCTCGGCGATGATTTGCTTCAACTTCTTGTGTGTTGCTACGCCTTGCTTCAAGGCGGTACGCTTGAAGTCAATCAGGCTCTGCACATCATTGGGAGCTTTGAACACCGCAACCTTCACCCCTTCCTTGATCAGGCGGTCATCAATTGCCTGTTGACGGGATACGGTGATTCGGCGGAGGTTGGTGATACCGGTAGCTTTTGTGAATGTCTCAATATCTTTGTCACGCGGCGTGGCAGTGGCCAAGATGGTCAACTCGGGTGACAGCACCTCCTTGTAAAACGCAAACGCCTGCGTGGCTCCACGGAAAGTGTGGTGCGCTTCATCAATAATCACGCCGATGGCAAATCCTTGTGCCCGTGCGTAGACCACCAAATCATCGACTGATGGCATGACCTCCGTGCTGGTTCTAGCTTTGCGACTGGCTTCGTTGGCCACGGCCACGCTGGCCCATGTGGTGACAAACACGTCGCCCGATTTCAGGTCGGTGGGCTCGCGGTCAGTGGCTGGATTCTTGGGGCGTAGTGTGTCGAATTCAGTGCGAATGGTTCGGATGGCTTGGTCGATTAACCCGGAGAACGGGGCGATCCAGAACCAGACGACCTTGGGCAAGCCCGCGATGTTGTGGAGTTGGGA
Organism: Sulfurimicrobium lacus; assembly: GCF_011764585.1. Taxonomy (GTDB): domain Bacteria; phylum Pseudomonadota; class Gammaproteobacteria; order Burkholderiales; family Sulfuricellaceae; genus Sulfurimicrobium; species Sulfurimicrobium lacus. Next base: position 186,950 of record NZ_AP022853.1, on the reverse strand, counting down.
AATATTCTCCGCAACATGGCCCGCCATCAGTGTCTTGCCCGTGCCGGTCGGAGCCTCGAAAAGTAAGGCGCCCACATCGGCCACAATAAGTTTTTTGTTGGCCGCGTAGTTAGCGGTGCCGCGCACCTTGGCGAGTTCCGTCAGGCAAGTTCGAAGAATAGCGGTGCCGTTGTCCGCCGCTTCTTGCTGAAAGCGTTTCAGGACGGTTTGTGTGCTCACAGATCGACCCTCCCAAAACGTTCGATCAGGTAATCAGGGATTTTCTCCACCTTCATTTGGCTTTCGTTGAAACGCTGGCGCACCACGCCCGGTTGCCAGGAATATACGATGCATGGCTTTAATGTGGTGTCGAACCGGGTGCGTAAGGCATCAATGGCTTCTTGATTCAACTGGGGCACATACAGGATGTCGTGGCCAATCTCATCGCCTTCCAATATCTGGATAGGCGTTTCGTTCTTGAATGGTGAAATTGAGTTCGCATGCATCTGCTGCAACACGAACCAGATTTGATCATGTCGGATGTCGATGGCCAGCGTTTCGCGCGGTATACGGTTGGCTCGCATGTACGCGAACTCGCCGCCCAGGCCACCCACTTTGTTGGTTTTTGTTTTGGCCCGATAGGAATAACCCTCAACTGCAGCGCGCAAACGTTTAGCGGTAATGTCACGACACACGTTCTTGGCTGGCTCATCCTTATTGGCCTCGGTGGACGATACCAAGACGAAGGATCGGTTGCCGTTGTCCTCGTCATTAAGGGCTAACACGGCATGCCCAGTCGTTCCAGAGCCGGCGAAGAAGTCCATCACGATGTGCCCACTCTCACTGTCGGTGGCTTGACCCACCAGCGCCTTGATCAGGCTCATGGGCTTTGGATAGGCGAAATCCTTGTTGGACAGTATTTGTGAAAGCAGCTTTGTACCCTCGCTTGTGAAACCGACTTCGAAGGTTGTCACTTCTGAAAGATCGAGAGCTTCCAAATCCGTCTTTTTCATTGATGACGGAAGTACCCAGGTTGATACTGGCTGCTCGATCCGTTTCAGCTCTTTGGCGAAACGCTTGTAACGGGGCTTGCCGTAACCGATTTTGCGGCCCACCCAAGCATCCAAAGGTTCAATGTAACTCAGTAAACGTTCCGGGGCTTGGCCGTTGGCTACCTGTTGTTTCAGGTCGTTCATGGACAGGTACATCTGTAGATTTTTTGGGGCCGATCCATCACGGATGGCCGCTTCGATTTCCGCGACGGATTGGTAAATCACGAACTGGTCGTCGTTTGGCCACAGCACGCGCTTTTCCTCAATCATTTGCTCGATTGGCTTTGTGCGGATTTTCTTACCGTTGAAAAGCCTAGCCTTCGTGGCGAACCGCCAAACGCTGCCCGGATCGCAGGCGTAGTAAACGTCTGTCGCAGGGTTGTGCAGCGGATAAAAAGCTTCCGGACGCTGCTTGAAGTTGTGCGCTTTATTGAGATCGCCGCTGTCCCAATCGCCGCGATCATCACCATCTGGGTTGGAGTATGAACTGAGATTCTTGGTGGTGCCTGCGAAGGTGAAATCCTTGTTTGCATAGCACAGGACGTATTCGTGATCGACACTCAAAAACCAATCTTTGGAATCGTTGGCGCCACTGCGGCGACGCCATACAAAGGTTCCTACCCGCATACCAGGAAAGACCTGATCCATCAGCAAGGCCAGATGGGCGTTTTCTATATCATCGATTGAGACAAAAATAACGCCATCATCGGCCAGCAAATCTTTCGCCAGCAAGAGGCGACGGTACATGTATTCGAGCCACTTGGAATGGCGGTAGCCATCGTCCTTTTCAACGAATGTGTCGTTAAAGACGAAATCCTTGTTACCGGTGTTGTAAGGCGGGTCGATATAGATGCACTTCACCCGGCCCTTATAGGCGATGTGCAGGTATCGCAGGGCGTCGAAATTATCGCCTTCGATCAGGAAGTTTTCGAATGGCGATTGACCGACGGAAAGACTTTCGTCGAGTTCGAGGGTTACGAAATCGTCGTTAAGGGAACGCTCATGCTCGATCTCGTCGCGTTCCCACACTAGGCCGAGTTTGCGAGAGGCATCGCGCTTATAGAGCAGCGCAAGCAGTTCTTCCTTCGATAAATGATCGTATTTTTTTGCGCGGAGGGCGGAACTTTTTTGAGGGTCGTTACCTAATGGCTGCTGGCTGCTGGCTGCTGGCTGCTGGCTGCTGGCTGCTGGCTGCTGGCTGCTGGCTGCTGGCTGCTGGCTGCTGGCTGCTGGCTGCTGGCTGCTGGCTGCTGGCTGCTGGCTGCTGGCTGCTGGCTGCTGGCTGCTGGCTGCTGGCTGCTGGCTGCTGGCTGCTGGCTGCTGGCTGCTGGCTGCTGGCTGCTGGCTGCTGGCTGCTGGCTGCTGGCTGCTGGCTGCTGGCTGCTGGCTGCTGGCTGCTGGCTGCTGGCTGCTGGCTGCTGGCTGCTGGCTGCTGGCTGCTGGCTGCTGGCTGCTGGCTGCTGGCTGCTGGCTGCTGGTTTGTAGTCAAAATGTTCTCCCAATTGATATTCTCCATCCAACGGTGTTGGTCGTCGTGATATTCAGTTAAATCAAGATAATTTGTTTCGATGGCTCGATCACGTCACTAAGACTGTAAGTTTTGTTATTTCGCCGGACAGTGCCATCTTTAGAAACGATGATGATATTTTTGCTGGCATGCAACTGGCGAGCAGCCTCCATCAGGTGATTTTCTGCGGCAGTGGAGTTGGTCACGCAATTCTGAAATAGATCGGCTAACCGAGTGGGTTTGTTGAGTTGAAATATGGTTTGCCCAAAGTGTTCTCGCACCCCATCGATGCAGGCTTCTTTCGAGGCAGTACCCGCGAATTCAAAAGTCTGTTGACTGGTGTAGTCGGCATCCTTGTTTGCGTTGTAGCCAAGCACAAAAACGCCGGGTTCCAGTTCATGTCCGAATTCAGTGGCATGTTCCCAGTGCAGCGATTTCATGACTGCATGAGCACGGTATTGATTCGATAAGTGGATTAGCCAATAGCCCCATGAATTTAACCCATGCGGTTTCACAAAAAACAGGGTCATGAACTTCGCCCCGGTTTCGCATTTGATACCGTGCGCAAGATACCGCTGTAAGGATTGGCGCCACTCGCGTTTCTGCGTGGCCTTGAGCATATTCAGATCGGCCCAAGGAATATGTTTGTCCAGCCCTATGTTTTCTACTGATTTACGATTGGCGGCATGGTTTGATAAATACGTGGTCAGATTGTCCACGTTGAACGTCATGACAACCTCAGCGCCCTTGAGGGTACGCAGGATGCTCGCTATCTCTGGTAGCGGTATGTCTTTGTAGCTGTATTGATCGAGCACAAACAGGGCATGTTCCCCCATCTTGCGCTGCTGAATTTTTTGGACAAGAGATGGAAGTGATTGAAGGAAATCATTGGTGATGATTTCAGTTTGCTTGTGATCGATCAGATCGATAGCGTTTTCAGCGCGCCTTGCATCCAGCCAATATTGTAGATGCTTGGTCGTATCCGGCAGAATATCGATGAAGGAATATTCCACATTGACGTTGCGCGGAATTCGCCGTTCCTGATTAAGGAACATCCGGGCTTCGCGTACCGCCCGCATCATCAAAAGGGGGGAGCCGTCTGCAATTCCACCCTCTTCAGTTCGGTAACAACCCCCTCCACAAAAGCCGTCGATGATGGATAGACGAAGCTCGGGGATGTTTGCCGGAGCCATTAGTGTCAAAACATACCGTCTGACGTACTCCTCAACGATATTGTGTTTTGTTTGGCTATGCCGATCCAGAATAGGAGGCGGCGAACCAATTTGCCAAAGATATTTATCGTCGGATGACATCTATATCACTGTTGTATTGCGGGCATCGCATCCCAAGTACGTCCATGCAATTCTCGACCGTTATATTTTTTTGCACGCTTTTCGCCGTCAGCGCCCCATCCACCCCACTGCTTGAAGAAGAAGGCCACACCGTCAGTCTCGCACTGCTCACGAATGATGTCTACCCATTCCAACATCATAGGACGTGCTTTTGGGCCGGATTCACCGCCCACGATCACCCAATGTATATCAGTGAGGTCTAGCGTGCCGACATCCTCCAGCAACGGCTCGACAGATAGAAAGCGGATAGCAGCATTCACTTGGCGAAGGTGATCAATTCTGGGAACACCATATTGCCGATCTTCAACGGACACACCCATCCAGGCATTGGAGGGAGCCGTCTTGCCCTGAAAATATTCAGCCATGCGCGCGCTACGCTTGGTCAATATCTGGAAGGTATGCTGCTTGGCCTGGGCGATCACCTCGAATACCTGATCGATATAGGCGAACGGCACATCCTCATGAAACAAGTCTGACATCGAATTCACAAAGTATGTCGTAGGTGTTTTGCGCTTCAACGGATCTTGAAGCCGTTGCGGCAGCAGGGTCAGTTCAAAACCGCGCTCGTAGCCCGGCGTCTTCATGGCCTGCAAGCGTGCCGCCATGCCTTCGGCGTAGCAGTGTTTACATCCTGGAGAAACCTTGGTGCATCCAACAGTCGGATTCCAGGTTCGTTCCGTCCACTCGATTTTGCTTACTGTCGTCATAAAAATGCTCCCCTAATAGGGTCATGTTCTGTTGTCATCATTGTTTTCAAAAAGCTAATCCAGACGCACATTCGTCACGCCAATCACTTCCAGGCACTGAACCAAAAACACCGCAGAAAATCTCCCTCGGCTAATCTTGTTGGCAATGTTCTCTGGAGTTTCGCTTACGCCAATCACAGCCAATTTTTCTGCTAACTGTTGGTAGGTGACATCTCGGCGTTTCAGCTCTGCCTTGAGCATGCCTTTCACCTTGCGCTCCCAATCCTGGCTCATGAGGCGCCCTCCATCAGGGCTATCTTTACAGTATCTGCTGCCACAGGCTCACGGCATGAGCCTTTCGACATTTCATACTGATGGGCATTGACTATTTGCGTTGGGTTGAACACCTATTGCACCACGTTAAACAATATATAAATAATCATACACGATATTATTATCTTGACAAGCGATGAACATAGTATATCATTTGAGATAACAACATATCGTAAACGATGATAAGCATGTCACAGCACTTCCTCCTCTCTGCCAAAGCCCGCACCCTCTCCGTGCGCAAAGTCATGGAATTGACTGACGATCAGGCGTTTGCCTTGTTCAGGGAAGTGCGCTGGGGCGAAGGTGAAGAAGTGGCTTGCCCGGTATGTGGCACGGTCGGCAAGCACTATTTCCAGCACACCCGCAAGCAATGGCGCTGCAAGGACTGCAATCACACGTTCTCCGTGACCAGCGGCACGATCTTTGCCTTTCACAAGCTGCCGCTGCGCGTGTACCTGGCGGCCATCGCCATTTACACCAACGCCGTGAAAGGAATTTCCGCCCTGCAGTTAAGCCGCGACCTGGGAGTCCAGTACAAGACTGCCTTTGTGCTGGCGCACAAGATTCGTGAATCGCTGATGGAACACCGGGATGCTGCACCCCTGAACGGGGAGGTGCACATGGACGGTGCTTACGTGAATGGGCATATCCGCCCCAAGAACAAGAAAGAAGATCGCATCGACCGCCGCCTCGCCATCCACCAGAAACCCGGTAAGCGCTGCGTGTTCGTCATGCGCCAGAAAGTGGAAACGGCGGAGAATGAAATCAAAGGCTCCAACAAAACCCTGACCTTCATCATCAAGGCCGAGAATCAGGCCGACGTGAGCAAGTTGGCCGATGAATTTGTGAAGAAAGGCTCAATGATCTGCGCGGATGAATCCAACGCCTACGACCCGCTTCACGCCAAGTTCGATACTCGCCGCGTGAATCACAGCATCGAGTACCGCGCTGACGATGGCACGACCAATAACTTGGCGGAGTCCTTCTTCTCACGCTTTCGCCGCATGCAATATGGCCAGATGCACAAGTTCGGCAATCTGTACCTGGCAAACTATGCCAATGAGGCTGCATATCGTGAAGATACGCGCCGCACACCCAACGGCGAAATCTTCACCGACATCATGACGAAATGCGCCCACACGGGTACATCACGAGACTTCTGCGGGTACTGGCAAGGGAATAAGCGCCTGGCGGAGCGGCTGGCTGCCTAGCCATATACATATAGTAAATAATTTGCATTGAACTACCATATATAGTAATTTTAATGTACTCGCCGTGGGGGGGGTATTTAGCTTTGCTGAATGCCAAACATTGGTGATCTTGTTTGTAACAAAGTAACTTCATCAAAGGAGTTGATATGAGCGACAAGAAAGATAGCAATAACCTTTTTGTAGAACGCCGACCACAAGGCGATTATGCCGTCCGCAAGCCGAATGCTGAAAGGGCTAGCGCGGTCGCACCGACACAGGCGGAAGCAATCGAGCGTGCAAAAGAGTTAAACCCAGATGCAGCCGTTCACGTTGAGCGCGTCCGAAATACCAATACTGGGAATCCAGACAAGTGGCGGAAGCCATAGAGGCAAGACCGGCAGAGTGTCGCCCACCAATCTGTGAAGGTTGGCAGTATAGCCAATGACTTGCCGCTTTAGCGGCGTAGTCATTGGCTATACAAGGCTAGACCAATTGCCAAAGCAAGGCCATTCCTTCCTTTCCAGATTGGCGAACCACGCCTTTCTTCTCGGCGCGGCGAAGGGTATCCAGAATGGTGTCGCGCACGGCTTTAACCTTGGCTTCATCAAGATTCTTCTTTTTCGCGATACGCTGAGCAATTTGCTGCGTATTGAGTTTCCCGCCAGCCTCTCTCAACACCTCAAGCATGCAGCGGTTACTCTCGCCTTGCCTGAAAATCCGGTTCGTCTCAACAAACCGCTTGGGCGGCAAAGTGCGCAAGTCCATTTCCGGCGCGAATAGTTTGATCGTTGCGTCCAGGTGCCGGAGTTCGGCATCCAGCCGGTCAACCTCTTGAGCGTAATGCTCCAACCTGCCGACCAACTCAGCACGTTTGGAAACCAGGCCGGAGACAACAATAGATTGAGCCATGATGTTGCCCCCTCAGTCTGCCAGCTTCCAGCGGATGCTGACGCCATCCATGCCGACGCGCTGGACGATGCCCCGGCGCTCGGCAAAGCGCAGTGAGTTGTTCACGCTGTCCGTGATCGTCGTTTGCTGTTCGTGCGTCAATCCCTTTTTGTGCATGATCATCTCGGTGATGAGCGTGGTGCTCAGCACGCCATCTGCACGGCGCAGCGCGTCCAGGCAGAGCCGATAGCATTCGCCCTTCTTGAAGATGCGGCTATAGCGACGGTATTCCGTCGCCTTGATAGATCGGATACGATAAGTGGGATCGAAGATGCGGATCGCGGCGTCGATCTGGTACAAGCCTTGCCGAAGGCGCTCTATTTCCTTCTGGTGGTGCTCGATCATTCCGGCCATTTCGGAACGCTTGCCGACTAGCCCGGATATGGCGTAGGTGTGTCCCATATATCTTCCCATTTCAATATTTCTTGATAGGGAGATTCTACGGAAATGGGCCGAATTATCTTTGTGCGGTTGCTACATAATTCCGAAAAGAAGGTAACCAAGAAAAGGCGACCCCCTGCGCCGCCCTTCGGGTACCTTCGGTTTGGTCAGCAAATTGGGCGTCTGCGCAACTCGCCCTAACAGCCCACACAAAACGTGGGCTGTCGCGGAGCTCAGACAAGGCGCAGCCGACTGCCCCCAATTTGCTGACCAAACCGAAGCGGCGCAGAAGGGGAAGCGGGTGGTGCGCCACAACCACTGATTTAAAGAAAGAACGTGGTACTGCCCCGAATTCCCCTCGGTCCACCGCCGAGCAGCGGAGGCAAGCCGGGGGTAGTCGGCGAGGACTGTCTGAGCGCAAAGCGCGAGTTCCGCAGCCGCCCGGCTTGACGAGCAGCGCAGGGGACCCCGAAGGGGCGGTGGATGGGGGGCCCTTTTGTTTGGTTACTTTATTTTGGGCAAGCAAAATAAAGTAACCAGCTGCCGGGCTGCCCCCGGCAATCAATCAAGCGCGCGAAGCGCACGCAACACTACCGGACTCGGATCAATCGTGGCTGAACCAATTGATTCGATTAACCCACTGGTCAATTACATTCGATCTGGTTTACTGAGGACACGAATCTTATCTGTCTGTACTATTACGTCATATACGGACAGTTGAATTTGATGGAGTTTCAATGAATCAAAGACTTATGAAAAATCAGCACGCCTTATTATTATCAACAGTACTGACCGTTCGGTCCGTTGATTAACTGTTAGACCTCCCGCCAATGAAGCTTTTTCCGAGATTACCCACTCATACCGAAGTCGGTTGGTTCCTCGCTCTGAGCACAAGCTTAGGGTTTCTGTATGTCCTCTTCCAGCAGCTTGGTTTCAGTTCCAACGATAGTAAGGGGTTAAGTCTCCTGGCGTTGTTAGTCTTCATTACTGTTGGTTTGATTGCTTACCGCAGATGGTTCATGACTCGTTGGGATCGTCAGTTCAAAGGACTTTCCTTAGAACAGCAAAGTCTGGAGCTAGACAGGGTATTTGAAGAGCAGGTTGCCTCAGGCATCATCACTCGCGTAGAACTCAATGAAATGAGAGCAAAGGCAAAGGGCAGGTATGAGCGGGAGGGATTTAGTGGGCAAATCGAAGACAAGTCTGTCTAACCTGCCGCTCCAGTGGGACGCTTCGCCGGCAAGCCGGTTTCGTGCCCCTGAGTTCACACGTTGAGCGTTACTCCTTAAAATGGCCCATCAACCACCTACCGTCCGAACATATCTATTCTCTGGAGCACTCGCGTTCGCTGGTGCCCTGGGGTTGTGGAACATTTATTCTGAGGGAGAAGAAAGCGGCATTCTTCAAGTTGGTTGGCGTGCTTCAGTAAGGCTAGTATCTCGAACAAGCGATCCACTAAGCTTTGACATGTGGGCTACTTTTTTCATCCTGGGTAGTGTCGGATTTTTATTGCTTGGACTTTGGTCGTTGTGGTCGGCATGGAGGTTGATTAGGTAGTAAATGGCGGCAGTCATTTTATCTCTCTAAAGGGCTGCTCCAGGCGCTCAACCCGCCCCCTCCGATCACTGGACGCTGCGCCGCGCTTATGCCCCCGCGCCATCCCGCTGCCGAAGATAAGCCCGCCACCCGCCAAACCCGGTGATGTCCACCGCACCCGTTATTCCAATCCCTTCGCAAATAAACCCGTTCACCGTACTCCCATCCTCCAGTTCCACCTTCCCGATCCCCAGCGGCGCAGGAATCCCCGCCACGAAAGAGCCAAACTCACTGGCCGGCAGCTCCCAAACCTCGCACTCGATAGCCGCTCCCCCTTCCGCCACCCGCACCAGCCCCGGCCGCTTGCCGTCCGGCAGCGCGTAAAAACGGTAGCAGGGCGCGGTATGGGTGCCGGCCACCAGCCGCCCGCCGCGCTGCGTAAGCTGCCAGTTGAGCGGCAGCCCAGAGAGGTGTGCGCCCACTACCGCCACCCGCACCTGGCCAGAAGGCAGGAGACTGATGGCAGAAGACTCGGGCTGAGGCAGGCCGGTGGCACCCAGCGGCGTGGCAACAGCCGTCTGCATGCGGCCTGCCAGGCGCAGCAGCGGACCATCCTGATGAGCAGGCGCCACCAGGGTAATGCCGAAAGGCAGCCCATCCGCCTGGAACCCGGCCGGCACGGCGGTCGCCGCGTAATCCAGCAGGTTCATGAAGTTGGTGTAATAGCCTAAATTGGCATTCAACCGGATCGGGTCGGCCTGCATGGCGGCGATGGGGTAGATCGTGCCGGCGGTCGGCGTGACCAGGCAGTCGATGGTGTCCCATACCCGGTCGGCCTCGCGCTTCAGCGCGCGCAAACGGTATTGCCCGGCGAAGGCATCGGCGGCGGAAAAGCGGCTGGCTCCGGCGATGATGTCGCGCACCGGGGGAAATATCCTGTCGGCCTGGCTGTCGAAAAAATCCTTGATGGCTGCGTAGCGCTCCGCCACCCACGGCCCTTCGTAGAGCAGGCGGGCGGCGTCCAGGAAAGGCGCGAAATCGATCTCCACCGGCTGGCCACCGAGCGCCTGCAGCCGCGCCAGCACCTCACCGAACAGGCGCTCGGCTTCCGCGTTGCCGAAGAACTGCAGCTGGTCGGCGCGCGGCACCCCGAAACGGAACGCCTGCGCGCGGCCGAAATCAAAGCCGTGGCCCTGCGCCGGGCGGGAATAGGGGTCGGACTCGTTGAACCCCGCCGCCACGGCCAGCACCTGTTCTGCGTCCTGCGCCGTCAGCGCGAAAATGGACACGCTGTCCAGCGAGCGGCAGGCCGGCACCACGCCGCTGGTCGACAGCCAGCCGCAGGTGGGCTTGTGGCCGACGATGTTGTTGAACGCCGCCGGCACCCTGCCGGAGCCGGCGGTGTCAGTGCCGAGGGAGAAGCTCGCCTGCCCGGTGGCCACCGCCACCGCCGAACCCGAGCTCGATCCGCCGGAGATGTAGGCCGGGTCGAAGGCGTTGCGGCAGGCACCGTAGGGCGAGCGGGTGCCGTTGAGGCCGGTGGCGAACTGGTCGAGGTTGGTCTTGCCGAGCGGGATGGCGCCCGCGTCGATCAGGCGCTGCACCACCGTGGCGCTCTTTTCCGGCAGGTAGGCGAATTCCGGGCAGGCCGCCGTGGTGGGCGCGCCGGCCAGGTCGATGTTGTCCTTGATGGCGAAAGGGATGCCGTACAGGGGCAGGGCGGCCGGGTCCTTGCCCGCCAGGGCGTCGGCGTAGCGGTACAGCTCCGCCGGGGAGAGGCGGTGAATCCACACCGGGTTGCCGTCGTCGGGCCGCGCCAGCAGCGCGTCCACCAGCTGGCGCGGGGTGAGCTGGCCGTTCAGGTAAAGCCGGCGCAGGCTGGCGATGTCGAGGGAAAAGTCTTGCATGGCCTATTCCCCCTGCAGCACCAGCAGATCCTGCCCCGCCGCCACCTGGCTGCCCTCCTTGCAGAACAGGCGCAGCACCTTGCCGGCGGCCGGGGCGGTGACGGCGATTTCCATCTTCATGGATTCGACGATCAGCAGGGTATCGCCCGCTTCCACCGTGTCGCCTTCCGCCACCTCGATTTTCCAGATATTGCCAGCCACGTGGCTGGCCACGGCGCGGCTGTTGGGCGGCAGGTCCAGCTCGCTGTCGGCGGCGGCTTCCGCCACCGTGGCGTCGGAGGCGTAGTCGGCCTGGCCGCTGGCTTCCCAGCGCTCGCGTTCGGCGTCGAAGGCGGCCTGCTGGGTGGTCTTGAAGGCGGCGATGTCGCTGCTGTTGGCTTCGAGGAACTGGTTGTACTCCCTGAGGCTGAACGTGGTTTCCTCGACCTTGAGCTGGAAGCGCCCGGCGACGAAGTCCTCGCGCAGCTTCAGCAGTTCGGCCTCGGACACCGGGTAGAAGCGGATCTGGTCGAAGAAGCGCAGCAGCCAGGGCTTGCCGTCCGTGAAGTCGGCGGTCTGCTTGTAGCGGTTCCACATCTGGATGGTGCGGCCGACGAACTGGTAGCCGCCGGGGCCTTCCATGCCGTATACGCACATGTAGGCGCCGCCGATGCCGACCGCGTTCTCCGGCGTCCAGGTGCGCGCCGGGTTGTACTTGGTGGTCACCAGTCTATGTCTGGGGTCGAGCGGCGTGGCCACCGGGGCGCCGAGGTACACGTCGCCCAGGCCCATCACCAGGTAGCTGGCGTTGAACACGATGTCCTTGACCTGTTCGATGTCGTCCAGTCCGTTGATGCGGCGGATGAACTCGATGTTGCTCGGGCACCACGGCGCGTCCTTGCGCACCGACTGCATGTATTTCTCGATCGCCAGGCGCGTCGATGGGTCGTCCCACGACAGCGGCAGGTGCACGATGCGCGTCGGCACCACCATGTCCTCGATGGCGGGCAGCCGGGCCTCGGCGTAGCTCAGGGTTTCCATCAACTTGTGCAGCGGCATCACACGGCTGTCGTAGTGCACCTGCAGCGAGCGGATGCCCGGCGTGAGGTCGATGATGCCGGGGAAGTCGCGCCCCTGCAGCCATTCCATCAGGGCGTGGACGCGGAAGCGCAGGTTGAGGTCGAGCACCAGCGGGCCGTATTCCACCAGCAGGTACTTGTCTCCCGCCGGGCGGTAGGTCACCGCCACCTGCCCGGCCGTTTCCGCCACGCGGCGCAGCACGGGGCTGCTGATCTTGTGTGCCGCCGGTTCTGGCGAAACCGGCAGGGCCGGCGGTGCCAGATCGGCGATCAGGGCTTCCTGTTCGCTTTCGAGAACGCCGGCCTCCTCCAGGCTGACGCGGCGGAAGCGCACCGTGTTGCCGGGGCGCAGCTGGCCCATTTTCCACAACTCGGCCTGCACGATGGTGGCCGGGCACACGAAACCGCCCAGGCTGGGGCCGTCCGGCCCGAGGATCACCGGCATGTCGCCGGTGAAATCCACCGCGCCGATGGCGTAGGCGTTGTCGTGGATGTTGGACGGGTGCAGCCCGGCTTCGCCGCCGTCCGTGCGCGCCCACTGCGGCTTGGGCCCGATCAGCCGGACGCCGGTGCGGCTGGAGTTGTAATGCACTTCCCAGGCGGTGGCGAAGAACATCTCGATGTCGGCGTCAGTGAAGAAGTCAGGCGCGCCGTGGGGCCCGTAGAGCACGCCGATTTCCCAGTCGCTGCAGTATTCGGGAATCAGGGACGGGTCGAGGAACTCCCCTCGCCCGCTGTTGGTGGGGGAGAGGGAACACGGCGCGCCGAAATGCAGCACGTCGCCCACCCGCAGGGTACGCCCGGCGTGGCCGCCGAACTGGCCGAGGGTGAAGGTGGATTTGCTGCCGAGGTAATCCGGCACGTCGAAACCGCCGGCCACCGCCAGGTAGGCACGGCACCCGGCGCCCTGCACGCTGCCCAGGCGCAGGACGCTGCCGGCCTGCACCGCCACCGCCTGCCACATGGCGAGCGGCGCGCCGTCCAGCTCGGCCGCCATGGCGGCGCCGGTGAGCGCGATCACGCTGTCGCTGTTGAAGCGCAGCGTCGGACCGGCGACGGTCAGCTCCAGCCCGGCGGCATCGGCGGCGTTGCCGAGCAGGCGGTTGGCGAGGCGGAAAGCCAGCGCGTCCATCGGGCCGGAGGGCGGCACGCCAACGTTCCAGTAGCCGACCCGCCCGGGGTAATCCTGGAGGCTGCTCTGCACGCCGGGCTCGAGCACGTCCAGCGTGTTCGGCTGGTAATGGAAGCCGTTGAGGTAGCGCGTGGTCTGGCGTCCCTCGGCGAACACATGGTCGCGCAGGATCAGGCGCAGGTAATCGAGGTTGGTCTCGATACCCGCCACGCGCGTGGCGTCCAGCGCGGACTGCATTTTCGCCAGCGCGGCGTCGCGGGTTTCGGCGGTGACGATGATCTTGGCGACCATCGGGTCGTAGAAGGGCGGAATGGCGCTGCCGCGCTCGACCCAGGTGTCCACCCGCGCGTCTGCGGGGAAATCGGCGGCGGTGAGCACGCCGCTGGAAGGCTGGAAATTCTTGCCCGGATCTTCCGCATACAGGCGCACCTGGATCGACGAGCCCTTGGGCGCGATGGAGAAGCTGTCGAGCGGCGCCAGGTCGCCCGCCGCCTGGCGCACCATCCACTCCACCAGGTCGATGCCGGTGACCTGCTCGGTGACGCCGTGCTCGACCTGCAAGCGGGTGTTCACTTCGAGGAAGTAGAATTCGCCGTTGCTCGCGTCGTAGACGAACTCCACCGTGCCAGCGGACTGGTAGCTCACCGCCCGCCCCAAGCGCACCGCGGTTTCCAGCAGGTGCTGGCGCTGTGCGTCGCTGAGGCCGGGCGCCGGGGTTTCCTCGATCACTTTCTGGTTGCGGCGCTGCACCGAGCAGTCGCGCTCGCCCAGCGCGACCACCTTGCCCTTGCCGTCGCCGAAGATCTGCACCTCGATGTGGCGCGCTTCTTCCACGTATTTTTCCAGGTAGATGCCCGCATCCTTGAAGTTGGCCTTGGCCAGCCGTTCCACCGAGGCGTAGGCTTCCACCAGCTCGTCCGCGCTCCAGATCAGGCGCATGCCGATGCCGCCGCCGCCGGCGGTGCTCTTCAGCATCACCGGGAAACCGATGCGCGCGGCTTCGGCCTGGGCGTGGCCGGCGTCGGACAGCAGGCCGGAGCCGGGCAGCAGCGGCACACGGTTGCGCTCGGCCAGCTCGCGCGCCGTGTGCTTGAGGCCGAAAGCCAGCATCTGTTCCGGGCTGGGGCCGATGAAGGCGATGCCGGCGCGGGCGCAGGCGGCGGCGAAATCGGCATTCTCCGAGAGGAAGCCGTAGCCGGGATGGATGGCCTGCGCGCCGGTCTGCTGCGCCACTTCCAGAATCTTGTCGCCACGCAGATAGCTCTCGGCGGCGGGCGCGGGGCCGATGCACACCGCTTCGTCGGCCTGAGTGACGTGCAGCGAGTGGGCGTCCGCTTCGGAATACACGGCCACCGACTTGACCCCCATCTTTTTCAGGGTGCGGATGATGCGGCAGGCGATGGCGCCGCGGTTGGCGATCAGGACTTTTTCAAACATGTTTTTCTCCAGGCGGGTCGTCCCGCCTTTGTTGCTTTCGGCCGCAGGACGTCCCGCGGCTGCATCGTTATGCGTTCCACACCAGCAGACGCACCGGCGTCGGGTTGTAGGCGTTGCACGGGTTGTTGAGCTGCGGGCAGTTGGAGATCAGCACCATGACGTCCATCTCGGCGCGCATTTCCACGTACTTGCCGGGGGCGGAGATGCCGTCGGCGAAAGTCAGGCCGCCTTCGGGCGTCACCGGCACGTTCATGAAGAAGTTGACGTTGCTGGTGAGGTCGCGCTTGTCCATACCGCAGTCGCAGTGGCCGAGGGCATGCAGGAAGCTGTCGCGGCAGCTGTGCATGTATTTCTTGTCGCTCGCGTAGCGCACGCTGTTGCTCTCCGCCGCGCAGGCGCCGCCCAGAGTGTCGTGGCGGCCGCAGGTGTCGGCGCTGATGATGACCAGCACGTTGCCTTCGCTGGACAGCAGGCGTGAGCCGGCGCTGAGGTAGATATTGCCCTGGGCGCGGATGGTGTCCACCGCGCTGTAGCGCTCCGCCGGGTCATGGGCGTTGTAGAACAGGGTGTCGACGGCCTGGTTGCCTTCCAGGTCGAGGATGCGGAAGGTCTGCCCCTGCTCCACTTCATGCAGCCAGGATTCGCCGGCCGGCAGGGTGTAGTCGTAGACAGCTTCTTTCGGGTCGAGTTTGCTTGCGACGATAGCCATGTTTCTTCTCCTCAGCGGAACAGGAGTTCGGTGTTGTAGAAGCCGCGGGTGTTCTCCGGGCGGAAGTTGCGGCAGTGGTCCGCCGCGTCCGGGGTGCCGCAGCGCCAGGCGGTGAGCTTGACCGGCCGGGGCTGGTAGGCCGGGTTCGGGTCGAGCGGGTGCTGGCAGGCGGACAGCACCACCAGGGTGTTCATTTCGAAACGCAGGTCGACGAAATCCCCCGCCGCCGAGTTGCCGGGCTGGAAAGCCAGGTTGCCCGCGTCGTCCGCGCTCACCTTGCTGAAGAAATTGACGTTGGCCACCACGTCGCGCTTGCCCAGGCCCCATTTGCCCAGCTCGATCAGCATGCTGTCGCGGGCGTTGCGGTGCATGGCGTTGCGTTGGGCCTGGTAGGACGCTTCGCCGTACCTGGCCTTGACCAGCGCGGCGTCGCTCATGCCGCAGAGGGTGTCGTGCCAGCCGCAGCTGTCCTCGATCACCGAGCACAGCACGCGCCCCATGTCGGAATAGCACACGAAGCCCTTGGAGAGGTGCGCGGTGTGCTGCGCCTTGAGCGTGTCCGCCATGTTGTAGCGCTCGAGCTTTTCCTCGGCGTTGTAGAACAGGGCCGAGAGGTTGGCGCCGCCTTCCAGGTCGGTGAGGCGCAGGGCGGTGCCGCGCTTCATGACGAAGGACCAGTGGGCGGCGCCGGGCAGAGTGTCTTCCCACAGCGCCAGCTCGGGCTGAAATTGAGTGGTCATGGATGCATCCTCCATCAGAAGAATTTCAGGTAGCGCTTGATTTCCCACTCCGACACGCTGTTGTGGTAATCCAGCCATTCGCGGCGCTTGAAGTCGGCGAAGGTTTTGGCCATGAGCGGGCCCATCACCTGCGCCGCGAGCGGGTCGGCCTCGAAGGCATCGACCGCCTCGCCCAGGGTGCGCGGCAGGTAGCTCAGGCCCTGGTCGTGCAGTTCGCTCTCGGAGTAGAGGTACATGTTCTCGGCGTGCGGCGCGCCCGGATCGAGGCCTTCGCGGATACCTTCGAGCCCGGCGGCGAGGATCATGGCCGCCGCCAGGTAGGGGTTGCACGACATGTCCACGGCGCGGCATTCCACCCGGCCGCCGGCCAGCGGCACGCGCAGCATGTTGGTGCGGTTGTTGCTGCCGTAGGAGACGTGCACCGGCGCCCAGGTGAAGCCGGACATGCTGCCCTGGCGCACCAAACGCTTGTAGCTGTTGACGGTCGGGGCGATCACGGCGCAGATCGCCTGGGCATGCTTGAGCACCCCGGCGATGAACTGGTAGCCCAGCTTCGACATCTTCAGCCCGTGGGGGTCGCTCGGGTCGACGAACAGGTTCTCGCCCGTTTCCAGGTCGGCGAACGACATGTTGTAGTGGGCGCCGCTGCCGGTGCGGTTGCCGAACGGCTTGGCCATGAAGGTGGTGAACCAGCCGCGCTTGTGCGCGAGTTCGTTGGCCATGAGGCGGAAGAAGGTGAAGCGGTCGGCCATGGTGAGGCCGTCGGCGTACATGAAATCGGTTTCGAACTGGCCGTTGGCGTCCTCGTGGTCGAAGGAATACACGTCCCAGCCCAGACCGTCCATGGCCTGCACCAGCTCGTCCAGGTAGCCGTAGCTGTCGAGGAAGCCGCGCACGTCGTAGCAGGGCTTGGCCAGGGTGTCGCGCTCGCTCACCGGGCCGAAGCTGCCGTCCGGGTTGTCCTTGAGCACGAAGAACTCGGTCTCGATGCCCAGGTTGAAGCGGTAACCCAGGTCGGTGGCCTCCTGCAGCACCTTCTTGAGGATGCCGCGCGAGCAGGCCTCGAACGGCGCGCCCTTGAGGTGGAGGTCGCTGGCGAACCAGGCGATTTCCTTGTTCCACGGCAGCACGGCGAGGGAATCCAGGTCCGGGTGGGCGGCCACTTCCTCGTCGTTCACCTGCTGCGGCACGCCGTCCAGGGCGGCGCCGGTGAACAGCTCGGAACCGGCGGCCATCTGGGCAAAATGGGACAGCGGCACGATCTTGGACTTGCTGATGCCGTGCATGTCGACGTAGCTGGCGAGGGCGTACTTCACGCCGGCGCTTTCAAGTTTGGCCTTGGCGGCGTCGACGATGGGGGAACTCATTTTCATGGCAAATACTCCTGTGTCAGGGCTGGGTTTCCAGCGGGGTCTTTTCGGTCAGGGCGGCCTTGAGCTGTGCGCTCAGGGCCGTCACGCATTGTTGCAGCAGGCTGGCGCCCTGCGCCGGAGTGGCGCCGGAGGGGCTGCCCACCACGCCGTGGCGGCTTTCGTCGCACACCTGGTAGGCGAAGAAGCAATGGGCCGAGCGGTCCGGCTCGTCCACCGCCTTGTCCATGCGCACCAGGTCGGGGCGCAGCGAAAGCATGAGCGAGGTCTCGGCGCAGTTGGCGTGGAAGTTTTCTGCGTCGGCGTGGTATTGCCGGCGCGCCTCGGGCGCGACATCCCACAGCGAGCGCAGGGCGACGCGCATGTGCGGGTAGGTGTGGCGAATGTTCTCCAGGCCGCAGCGCAGCGGCGCCCAGTTGGTGACATGGCCGTTGAGGATCAGCAGGCGCTCGAAGCCGGCGGCCTGCAGCCATTCGGCGATTTCCAGCACCAGGCGGGACAGGGTCTCGGGGCGCAGGGAAATTGTGCCCGGCCACTTCGGCGAGTGGCCGAGGGAGCAGCCGTAGGCCAGGGTCGGCAGCACCGGGATGCCGGTGGCGGCAGAAGCGCCCAGGGCCACGGCCTCGGCCGACAGGGTGTCCACGCCGAGCGGCAGGTGGGGGCCGTGCTGCTCGGTGGCGCCCACCGGGAGGATGGCCATGGTGATGCCCTGGTCGCGCAGGGCGGCCACGTCTTCCCAAGTCAGTTCCTGCCACAGCACGGGTTTCATTGCACTTCCTCCGCTTCTCGCGACAGGCGCTCCAGCAGCTCCAGGTCGGTCTTCATGCCGGAAGTCTCGCGGATGCGGTCGAGAATCTCGCGCTTGAGGCGCAGGAACTCCGGCGCCAGCTTCATCTCCTGGTTGCGATCCGCCGGCAGGGGCACGTCGTAGATGGTGTCCACGCGGCCGGGACGGGGCGCCATCAGCACCACGCGCTGCCCGAGGTAGATGGCCTCTTCCACGTCGTGGGTGACGAACACGATGGTGGCTTTCTCCAGCTTGAACACGTGGCGGATCAGGTCGTGCATCACTTCGCGCGTCTGCGCGTCGAGCGCGCCGAAAGGCTCGTCCATGAGCAGGATGTCGGGACGCGGCATGAGCGCCCGGGCGATGGCCACGCGCTGCTGCATGCCGCCGGAGAGCTGGTTGGGATAGGCGCCAGCTGCGTGGCCCAGGCCCATCAGGCCGAGCAGGGCGTCGGCCCGGCCGGAGGCGCGCTCCACGTCGGCCGAGGTGATGTTTTCACGGTTGACCCGGAGGTTGCGGCTGAACTTGATGTTCTCCATCACCTTCAGCCAGGGATAGAGGCTGTAGTGCTGGAACACCATGGCGCGGTCGACGCCCGGGCCGGTTATCGGCTTGCCGTCCACCTTGATGGACCCCGAGCTGAGCTGTTCCAGCCCGCCGATGGCGCGCAGCAGGGTGGATTTGCCGCAGCCCGAGGCGCCGACGAAGGTGACGAATTCGTTGGCGCCGATGTCGAGGTCCACCTGTTGCAGGGCATGGACTTCGCCCTTGCTGGTGGTGAAAACCTTGTCGGCGCCGCTGATCTGGATTTTTGTGGTCATGGTTGTGCTCACTTGTGGTGCAGCCAGGGGAACGCCTTGCGGTGAGCCAGGCGGAACAGCTGATCTATGACCATGCCGATGAGGCCGATCAGGATGATCCCGGCGAAAATCTTGTCGGTCTGCAGGAAGCGCTGCGCCTTGAGAATGGCGTAACCCAGGCCGGAATTGGCGGCCACCAGCTCGGCCACCACCAGGTAGGTCCAGGCCCAGCCCATGGTGACGCGCAGCGTATCGAGCAACGCCGGCTTGGCGGAGGGCAGGATGACGTGGGTGACGATCTCGCTGCGCGTCGCGCCCATGGTCTGGGCCGCCTCGATCTGCGCCATCGGCACGCGGCGCACGTCCTCGGCCACCATCAGCACCATCTGGAAGAACGTGCCGATCCAGATGATGGCGATCTTCGAGCCCTCGTCGATGCCCACCCACAGCATCACCAGTGGGATGAAGGCCACTGCCGGCATGTAGCGGACGAAGTCGGTGAGCGGCTCGAAGAACGCCTGCACCGGCCGGTAGGTGCCGATGTACAGCCCGAGCGGCAAGGCGATCAGCGCCGAAAGCACGAAGCCCGCCGTCACCCGCCAGGTGCTGATCCAGGCGTCGCCCATCAGGTCGGCCTCCACGGCCCAGGTATAGACGCGGTGCAGCACGTCCATCGGGCTGGGCATGAACACCTTGTCCATCAGGCCGCTGGAGGCGAGCAGCCACCAGCCGACCAGCGGCGTGATGAGGCCAAGGGCCGCGAACGTCAGGTACTGGCGCCGCGGCAACTGGCCACGGATCACCCACAGGCGGGATCGGGAGGAGGATCGTTGGGCTGACATGGCGTGCTCCTAGCGCTTGGCCACTTCCTGCACCAGCGAGCTGTCGAGGCCCTTGGCGAAATCCACCTTGCCTTCCATCAGCTTGTTGTCGAGCAGGAACTTGGCGATGGTGGGTGCAACGCCCATGAGGGAGGTGGCGTCGCTGGCGGGGCCGAAGGCCTGCAGGTTGCCCTTCTGGTCGAAGAACTTGGTGCCCGGCAGGAATATCTTGTATTCGGCGGGCGGCATGCTCACCACCTTGGCCATGATCCTGGTCGCCTCATCCGGGTTTTCGCGGATGAATTTCTCGGTGTCGTACCACGCCTTGATCATGCCGAGATAGTCCTTGCGATTGGCCTTGACCGACTTCTCCTGGGCTACCAGCAGGTCGGGGATCATGCCGGGCACTTCCTTGGAGGTGAACAGGGGCTTGCCTTTGCCGCTGGTCTGGATCTTGTTGACCCACGGGTTCCACACCACGGCGGCGTCCACGCGTCCGGCCAGGAAGGCGGCGGCGGCGTCACCGGCGGAGAGGTTGACCACTTTCACGTCCTTGAGGCTCATGCCGTTCTTGGACAATGCCATGGTGAGCAGGAAATGCGACACGCTGAACTCTTCCAGCGCCACGGACTTGCCCTTGAGGTCGGCCATGCTCTTGATCTTGGGGCTGACCATCAGGGCGTCGTTGCCGGCCGAGTTGTCGTTGACCATGATGGTCTTCAGCGCGATGCCCTTGGCCAGCGGCGCCATGGTGTCGCTCCAGGTCTGCGAGTTGGCGTCGATCTGGCCGGCGGACAGGGCGGAGATGGAGTCGGTGTAGTTGGCGAACCACACCAGCTTCACGTCGGCGCCGTATTTCTTGAAAAAGCCCTTCTGTTCGGCGACGTACCAGGCCACCCAGCCCGGCCAGTCGGAAAGGCCGACCTTGACCGTGGCGTGGGCCGCCGGGGCTGCGGTCAGCAACGCGAAGGAAAGGGAAACAGCCGGGATGGCACGGGAAAGAAAACGCTTGATAAACATGTCAGCACTCCTGCGGTGGTTGATAGGCTCAAGAGGCGCACACGTACTGGACGCGACCTCCCGGGCTTTTATCCCTCCGTGGAGCCCGACACACTGCGCGGGCCTGGCAGCTCTCGGACCAGACATCCCCGAAGGGGACCGGAACCCTAGCGCCATAAGATACAGTCGATGCTGCACCTCTCTGCCAGCAATAAAGCATTTACCGTGCCAGTTTATTAAACTCTTATGAATCATTACGATACGATCAAACAACATGAGCAACCGAGCGGGAAGCGAATGCGAATTGGTGCATGCACCACCAAGGCGCACCAAAGCTGTGCGGCGGCGTTTTGACGAAAAAAAGGGGCGGCTTGCGCCGCCCCGAATTCCACTCTTGAAGGGAGAGGATGGAGAAATTTACGAACCTTGCTGCTTCCTGCGGGCCCGCAAGCCCGCAGGATGTCTGCCTTAGTCCACGTGCTCGCCGTGGAGGCTGACGTCGAGACCTTCGCGCTCTTCCTCTTCGGAGACACGCAGGCCGATCACCATGTCGATCACCTTGAGGATGATGAAGGAAGCGACGGCGGTATAGGCTACCGTAGCACCCACACCGATCAGCTGGATCACCACCTGGCCGCCGTTGCCTTCCAGCATGCCGGCCGTGCCGCCGATGTCTTTCACCGCGAACACGCCGGTGAGGAGAGCGCCGACGATACCGCCGATGCCGTGCACACCGAAAGCGTCGAGGGAGTCGTCATAGCCCAGCATGCGCTTGAGCGAAGTCGCGCCCCAGAAACACACCACGCCGGCGGCGAGGCCGATGGCCAGCGCGCCCATCGGGCCGACGAAGCCGGAAGCCGGGGTGATGGCCACCAGGCCGGCAACCGCGCCGGACGCGATACCCAGTACCGAAGGCTTGCCCTTGCTCATCCATTCGGCAAACATCCAGGCCAGTGCAGCGGCAGCGGTAGCAACCTGGGTCACAGCCATGGCCATACCGGCACGACCGTCAGCAGCC
Source organism: Sulfurimicrobium lacus (assembly GCF_011764585.1). Lineage (GTDB taxonomy): Bacteria > Pseudomonadota > Gammaproteobacteria > Burkholderiales > Sulfuricellaceae > Sulfurimicrobium > Sulfurimicrobium lacus. The sequence continues at coordinate 165,208 of NZ_AP022853.1, read as the reverse complement.
AGGGCGGAACCGGCGTTGAAACCGAACCAGCCCACCCACAGCATGGCAGCACCCATGATGGTCAGCACCAGGTTGTGCGGTGCCATCGCTTCCTTGCCGTAGCCGACACGCTTGCCCAGCATGATCGCGACCACCAGGCCGGCGATACCGGCGTTGATGTGTACCACGGTGCCGCCGGCGTAGTCCAGGATGCCCTTGGTGAACAGCCAGCCGCCGGCTTCCCACACCCAGTGGGTGATCGGCGCATAAACCACCAGCGACCAGATGCCCATGAACCACAGCATCGCGGAGAACTTCATGCGGTCAGCAAAAGCACCGGTGATCAGGGCCGGGGTGATGATGGCGAAAGTCATCTGGAAGATCACGAACACGGTTTCCGGGATGTTCGCACCCGCCACGCCGGTCAGCGCATTCAAGTCCACGCCGTGCAGGAACAGTTTATCCAGCCCGCCGATGAACGGTCCGCCGGGCGAGAACGCCAGGCTGTAACCTGCCACCATCCAGATGATGGTAACCAGCGCGGTGATGGCAAAGCTCTGCATCATGGTGGCGAGTACGTTTTTCTTGCGCACCATGCCGCCGTAGAACAGTGCCAGGCCAGGAATGGTCATGAACAGCACCAAAGCGGTGGAAGTCAGCATCCAGGCCGTGTTGCCGCTATCGAGCTTGGCCTCGGGTACCGGCGCAGCAGCAGGCGCAGCCTCGGGTGCCGCGGCAGGAGCCGCTGCTTCAGGCGCCGCAGCCGGTGCGGCAGCCTCGGGAGCCGGAGCCATCGCAGCCGGTGCGGCGGCGGGTGCAGCAGCGTCTTCCGCCATTACCGGGCCGCTCAGCCCCAGGACGCCCAGCAGGGCGATCAAACTTAACAGTCTTTTCATCACATGCTCCTTTAGAGGGCTTCCGGACCGGTTTCGCCGGTACGGATACGGACTACCTGTTCCAGATCGGAAACGAAGATCTTGCCGTCGCCGATCTTGCCGGTCGTGGCGGATTTCTCGATCGCCTCGATCACCTGATCCAGCATTTCGGCCTTGATCGCGGCTTCCACCTTGACCTTGGGCAGAAAGTCCACCACGTATTCCGCACCGCGATACAGCTCGGTGTGACCCTTTTGCCGCCCAAAACCCTTGACTTCGGTCACGGTGATGCCCTGCACGCCCACGTTGGACAGAGCTTCCCGCACCTCATCCAGCTTGAACGGCTTGATGATTGCAGTTACTAGTTTCATGATGACTCCTTCCGAATGGCGGGCCGGCTTGCGGCCCGCATGAGGTCGATGGATTTAGAAGGTTTTGCTAACCGACAGGATCCAGGTCTTGTCGCCGAGGTACTTGGTTTCGCCGGCATAAGCGCCTGTCCACGCACCCTTCTTGGCGTTGGTATCCGTATAAGCCAGTCCGACATTCAGGCCGAACATCTCTTTCGGCAGTTCCTTGTTCAGGCTGATCTTGTAGTCGGTGTAGCTGTAGTCGGATGCGTTCTTGACTTTCTGGTGGCCGATGTGGGCGCCCAAAGTCAGCTTGTCCATGATTTCATAGCTGGCGTTGGCTTCGAGGTAGGTAGAACCCTTGGTGCTGCCAGTAGGCGCGGTCGCCGGGTCCAGGGCGCTGAAATAGTTGTTCTGGTTCAAGCCGAACAGGTCGGTCAGGGCGTAGGAGTATTTCACGCTGACGAACTTGTAGTTGAAGCTGGCGTTCAGTTCCTGGGTGTTGTATTTCTGGTCAGGCGAGAAGCCGGCCAGCTTGCCGCCCGGGTACCAGATCTGGATCGCGCCGACGCCCCAACCCATGTCGTCGTTGATCTTGCCGTTGTAACCGGCATAGAAATCCCATTCCATGCTGGCGTTGTTGTATTCCTTGTCGCTGATGCTGGAAGCCCAGGTGCCCAGGTAGAAACCGCTCGGGTGGACGTAATCCAGGCCGGCTTGTACGGCAGGCCGGGCCCAGGATTGGGTCAGGCCGCGGAACACGTAGTCGCTCACGAAAGCCATGTTGCCGGTAATCGCGCTGGCAGCAGGGGCTTCGTCTGCCATGGAAGAGGTGGACGCCATCAGAGCCGGCATCCCGACTACACCTGCGAGCAACAGGGCTTGAGTTAATTTACGCATCTTGATCTCCTTGATCTCTATCTAAATAAAATTATTTGCAACCCAAAACTACGCCCAGACATAAGCACGTACCGTGCCAGAATATTATTTCTTATATTTCAACACATTGCGCACGACACTCAAATACCCCGCCTTGTCTGGGCACAAAGCTGAAGCGCTGCACCATCATGGCGCACCATTGCTGTGCGCGACCGCGTAACGCCATGCACGCCGCTAAAAAGCGCTTCATTTCTGGTAGACTTTGGCTCATCAGGAGGACAGTCATGCTCAACCATAAAGTATTAGACGAAATCAACGCCAAGATCAGCCAGGTGCTGGCCGCTTCGCCGGCAGGCGATGTGGAAAAGAATCTGCGCGCTTCGCTTCAAGGCCTGTTTGCCAAGCTCGACCTGGTCACGCGGGAAGAGTTCGAGGTGCAGCAAGCCGTGCTGGTGCGCACGCGCGAGAAGCTCGACAAGCTTGAAGCACAGGTCGCGGCACTGGAACAGAAACAGCAGACAGAACCCGCCAAAACGGCATAATTCCCCATGTCCCTCGCGGTCCTCTACAGCCGCGCCTTGAACGGCATGGATGCTCCGCTGGTGACGGTGGAAGTGCATCTCGCCAACGGCCTGCCGTCATTCACCCTGGTCGGACTGGCCGAAGCCGAAGTGAAAGAAGCCCGCGATCGCGTGCGTGCCGCGCTGCAGAATGCGCGCTTTGAATTTCCGGCACGCAGAATTACCGTCAATCTGGCACCGGCCGACTTGCCCAAGGAAAGCGGGCGTTTCGACCTTCCCATCGCCCTGGGCATCCTCGCCGCATCCGGCCAACTGAAGGCGCAACACCTCGAAGACTACGAGTTTGCCGGCGAACTGGCGCTGACCGGCGAACTGCGCCCGATTCGCGGCGCCCTGGCGATGACCTTCAAGGCCAGCAAGGATGGCCGCGCTTTCATCCTGCCGCGCGACAATGCCGATGAAGCAGCCCTGGTCGAGGATGCGCAGGTCTTTCCCGCCCGTTCGCTGCTCGAAGTGTGCGCCCACCTTGCCGGCCAGGAACGGCTCTCGCGCCATGTCCCCGAAGTCACAGCCGGCACGGCGATTTATCCTGATTTCAGCGAGGTAAAGGGCCAGTCGCACGCCAAGCGCGCGCTGGAGGTCGCCGCTGCGGGCGGCCACAGTATTTTGATGTCGGGGCCGCCCGGCACCGGGAAATCCATGCTCGCCAGCCGCCTGCCCGGCATCCTGCCGGAGATGAGCGAAGGCGAAGCGCTGGAAGCGGCGGCGATTCAATCCCTGAACGGCGGTTTTCGCCTGGAAAACTGGCGCCGCCGCATTTTGCGCGCACCTCACCACTCCGCTTCCAGCGTCGCGCTGGTGGGCGGCGGCGGCAATCCCCGCCCCGGCGAAATCAGCCTGGCGCACCATTCCGTGCTGTTCCTGGACGAGTTGCCCGAATTCGACCGCAAGGCGCTGGAGACCCTGCGCGAACCGCTCGAATCGGGGCGCATCACCATCTCCCGCGCGGCGCGCCAGGCTGATTTCCCGGCCCAGTTCCAGCTGGTGGCGGCGATGAACCCGTGCCCCTGCGGTTATCTCGGCCATCCCAACGGCAAATGCCGCTGCACGCCGGATCAGGTAAGCCGCTACAAGAGCAAGATTTCCGGCCCGCTGCTGGATCGCATCGATTTGCAGATTGAAGTGCCCGCACTGCCGGAGCATGAGTTGACACAAAAGGCCGAGGGCGAACCCAGCGCAGCTATCCGGGCAAGAGTGGAAGCGGCCTATCGGCGACAGCTGGCGCGCCAGGGCAAGACGAACGCCAGGCTCACCACCAAGGAAATCGACGCGCTGTGCCAGCCGGACGTGGCCGGAATGGCGCTGCTGAAACAGGCCATCAGCCGCCTCAACCTCTCCGCCCGCGCGTATCACCGCATTCTCAAGATGGCCCGGACCATTGCGGACCTGGCAGGGGCGGAAGAAATACTCAGCAGCCACATCGCAGAGGCGGTGCAATACCGCCGCTTCGACCGTTAGGAAACCCCTGATCAAGTCAAACGCGGTCGCGACTTGACTTGATCAGGGGTTCCTTAGCCCGTCGATTTACTGGGTCACTTCCTGCCCCATGGCAAAATCCGGCACGCCTTCCATGTAGCGAGATAAAGCGAAGGCAGCTGTGGGCTGCATGCGGATGCACACCATCGCCACGTTAACCGCGCGACAGGCGCGCGCCAGCATGTTGAGCCAGCGATAGTAGCGCGGCTCGATCAGCGGCAGCTCGGCCAGATCGTAGTAGAGCGTCCCGGCCTTGGCCTGCTGCAAGCGTTGCAGAATCGCCACCACCAGCTCGTCGCCAATGCTGATATCGAGCGAGCGCGACGGTTCAAGCAGGAAGTTGTCGCGCCCGATCTGGGTCAGATGGAGGCCGGGGATCGCCATGCCAGACATCAGGCTGCTTTATGGCTGACCTGTATGCCCATGCGGCGGAACGCTTCCTTGAGGCCGTCGGACAAGGTGGCGCGGGTAGTGACGTTGTCCAGGTCGATATTGAGGCTGGTGAGGGCGCGCGCGATATCGGGGCGGATGCCGGTGAGGATGGCGTCCGCACCCATGAGCTGGATCGCCCGCACCATCTGGATGAGATGGTGCGATACCTGGGAATCGATGTTCTTGACCCCGGTCAGGTCCATCACCACCGCGCTGGCGTGGTCGCTGGCGATGCGGTTGAGCAGGGCATCCATCACGATCATGGTGCGGCTGGAGTCGAGCGTACCGATGATCGGCAGGGTCAGCACGCCGTCCCAGATCTCCGTAATGGGAGTGGAAGTTTCGCGCAATTCGGCTTCCTGAGCCCAGATTGTACGTTCCTTCTCGCTCAGGTAAGCCTGGAACACGGCCAGGATAAGCTCGTTGAACAGGCTGGAAAGGTAGAGCAGGATGGTGCGTGCGTCGTCCACCTTGATTTTCTCGTCCTCGCCCAGCGCATCGATGAGGGTGTGCTGCATGAACTGGATGTAGCGCACCAGGTCTTCGATTCTTCCGCCGCGCACCAGGATCTGCTTCGACAGGTTGTTGAAGAACATTTCCAGGGCATGGAACTGAGGTGAAGCGTCGTCGTCAGGATCCCGGGACTCCAGCAACGCCACCAGCAACTGGAGAAACTGGATGCACAAATCGGCGATTTCATCGGACTCGAGCAGGTTGCTGCCGCCGAATACGGTCTGCCCTTCCCTCTCGATGCGTTCGGTTATATTGCCGATCTGCAGCTTGAGCAATTCGGTCAAAATTTTGCTGGTGTTTTTTGTTTGTTTTACCACCGTCTTCTCCTCAATAAACTGACTGCCGCAGCGACTTCTCAGCCAATACTCGCTACGCAAACGGACTGGTCGTCCGAAATCCTGCCCATGATATTCCCCAGCACATAAGCAATCAACTGAGGATGAAGATTGAACAGGCCTGGGAAATTGGACACATCCCAGTTACGGCGGATGCCGTCGCTGGCGGTGATCACCACACAACGCTGGTCGAACTTCAGGCTCGTCACCTCGGGCGACTTGTGTTCCTTGCCCAGCACGCCGGGGGCAAAGGAATAATTGTGCATCCCGTCGTGTTCCAGGATGTGGGCGTGCATGTCGCCCACCCCAAGGATATGCAGTGCCCGGTTGCCCAGTCCTAGCTCGCCGATAATCGCGACCGCACCGCGCGAATTGTGCAGTTGGCGGTCGACCGCGGCCAGCGTCTCGGCGGGTGCATCGTAATGTTGCAGCAGGCCGGCGAGATCGGCGGTGGCCTTTTCGGCCTGCTCGCCGTGCCCCAGGCCGTCGAGATGCATCCAGCGCAGCGTTTCGTGATCCTGCCGCACGTAGATGCGATCGCCGTTGTAGCGCTCGTCGGACAGGGAGCGCGAATAGAGACCGATATTCAGCACCGGATGTCTCCCCACGACCGGGCAATCCTGTTTTCCGCTCGGACAGAACCGGGCGAGAATGGCGGTGCCGTTCCATCTTTTTTCCCGGCCGTGGCTTTCCTGCTGGGTGTAAACGTGGACCTGATCGCTCAGGCGGCGAATGCTGCCCAGCCCCTTGCCCAGTGTATTGACGGAGGAATAGCCGTCCGCCTCGGCGAGCGAAAGATTGGCGATCCCCGGCCCGTAATCCAGGGACAGGATGTCCAGCACCGGCCCCGGCTGCTGCCAGATCTGCAGCATGCCCTTGCCGCCGGCATGCTTGACCTGGTTGGACACCATTTCAGACACCACCAGCGCCATGTTTTCGCGCTTCAGTTCGGAAAAGCCGAGGCGCTGGGCAATGGCGGCGACCTTGGAGCGCAGCAGGATGGCGGCGCTTTCGCTTTGCACCGGGTTGCTGTGCAACAGCTTGCAATCCCTGACGCTGTCTATGATGCGCGACATGGTGCACTTTCCAGTTTGGGACAGTATGAAGTGCAGCCCACGCTGCCGGGTAGACCGCAGCTATTGACCACAACCCGCCCGCGCCCGGCGCGTTTCGCCTCGTAAAGCGCATCGTCTGCCAGCTTGATGAAATCCGCCAGGCTGACTTCTGCGGCTTGGGAAGGCGTCAGCGTGGCGATGCCGACGCTGACCTTGCCCTCCATCACGTCCAGCACGTCCATCGCCGTCCTGCACGCATTGTTCTTGTCGGAAAACAGCACAATGGCGAATTCGTCACCGCCAAAGCGAAACACCAGATCCACCTCGTCGCGGACTGCCGCACGCATGGCATGGGCCATCTTGTTAAGGTAAGCGTCGCCGAACTGGTGGCCGAACTCGTCGTTGACCTGCTTGAAAAAATCGAGATCGAACAGCAGCAGCGACAGGGCTTCGGTTTTCTGGCGCCGGGTACGGTTGAAAGCCTGGGACAGTTTCGCATCGTAGGCACGCCGGTTGAGCAGCCCTGTCAGCGCGTCGGTTTCCGCCTGATGGATGGAGGCGGAAAGTTCGTCCTGGCGTTTTCCCAGCGCCAGTTGCATGGCTTCGATTTCCTTTTCGGTGCGCTCCCGTGTTTCGTTGAGGAAGCGTTCCATTTCGGCGTTGCGCCGCAGCAGCAGGGCAGGATCTGCGGCCGCCGTGGATTGCTGCAGATGGTGGCGCAACTGTTCCACTGCAGCGACTCCGGGAACCTCTGGGAATGAAGCGATGCGCTGCTGCTGGCCATCATCCCCCCACGTCACAAGCAGGGTGCGCTGGTCCAGTTGCAGGCTCACAGGCAAGGGATAACCTGTCGCCGCCCCTGCCTCCCGGAGCGCATGCGTCATCTCCAGGGTCGCCAGGGAGGCGGAAAAGGCATTGCCTCCCAGGCTGCCGACTGCAGTCAGGACGAACTGGATAAAATTCTGCAAGTCTGGCTCAATAGCCAGATTGGATCTGAGAAGCTCCACAATTCCCTAGGGCGGCCGAATCGGCCCTCATTATGCACCGCAATTCTCATGGGATAAAGCCAAGGCTTCGACAATGAATATGCTGGAAAGCTGGCGCGAAGAAAAGCGCTCCGCCTATCTCTACCGCATCATCTCCGACGTCGAATCGGGCACGGCGCGGCAGATCCTGTTTCTCGAACTGGCCGATGCGGCCGAACAGCAGGCGCGGATCTGGGCGAACATGGCGCAACAGTCCGATGCCGAGCTGCCCGCGCGTTACGTGCCGGAACTGCGGGTACGGCTGGTTGCGGCCCTAGTGCGCCGCATCGGTCCGCGCCCCTTGCGCAACGTTCTGGCGGCTATGAAAGTGCGCGGCATGTCGCTCTACAACCCGGCCGATCATCACATCCCGACTTCGCTCGACGAAGTGGGCCGGCGCCACAGGAATGTCGGCGGCGGCAACCTGCGCGCGGCGGTGTTCGGCGTCAATGACGGCCTGGTTTCCAATGCCAGCCTGATTATGGGCGTGGCGGGTGCAGCCGGGCCCTCGGGTGCGAGCGGCGTTATCCTGCTTTCCGGCGTGGCCGGCCTGCTGGCGGGCGCTTTTTCCATGGCAGCAGGCGAATATCTCTCGGTGCGTTCGCAGCGCGAAATGTACGAATACCAGATCGGCCTGGAGCGGGATGAACTGGAGCAATACCCGCAGGAGGAAGCCGCCGAACTGGCGCTGATCTTCCAGGCCAAGGGGGTGGAACGGGAGGAAGCGCGCAAGCTGGCGAAGGACATCATTGCCGACCCCGACCGGGCGCTGGACACCCTGGCGCGCGAAGAACTGGGGCTGAACCCCGAAGAACTCGGCTCGCCCTGGGGCGCTGCACTGTTTTCCTTCGTATCCTTCGGCTGCGGCGCCATCGTGCCGCTGCTGCCGTTCTTTCTCGGCACGGGAATGTCGGCGCTGTTCGCCGCGATTGCGCTGACATCGATCGCGCTGTTCGGCGTTGGCGCCGCCCTCAGCCTGTTTACCGGCCGCCACGCCTGGCTCGGCGGCCTGCGCATGCTGGCGATCGGCGGCGCAGCGGGCGGCGCGACCTATCTCATCGGGCGCGCGCTGGGCGTGACGCTGGCGTGACCAGGGCTCCCAAGGCACGCCTTTTCTGATAAATTCCCCAGTCTCCGCTACAACCATAAAAAATTCGGACGCATGTTGACTAAATTCTGGGAAAAGGCCTGCCAATGAATCATCGGGCGGGCCTGAAAACCGCGATCCTTCTCCCTCTCGCGCTGGTGCTGGCGGCACTGCTGGGGATTTTCCATTACGGCTTGAACCGGCATGAGAAAACAGTCTCCGACGAGAATTTCGTCCTTGATATGCAGTCCGCGCAAACCTATTACCAGCGCGCGCTGCTGCGGCGCAGCGAAAAACTGGGCGCAGCGCTGGAAGTGATCTTGCGCGACGAGCCGTTTCAGGCCGCGCTGCGCGCCGGGGACCGGGACGCGCTGCTCAAGCGGGCCGCCCCGCTGTTCAAACAGTTCCATGACCGGTACGGCATCACCCACTTCTATTTCCAGGACGCCGCCCGAGTCAACGTGCTGCGCGTGCACCAGCCCGACCGTCACGGCGACACCATCGATCGCTTCACCACCCTGGCCGCCGAAAGCAGCGGAAAAACCGCTTCCGGCGTGGAGTTGGGACCAATGGGCACCTTTACCCTGCGCGTAGTGGCGCCCATGCGCGACAGCCAGGGGCTGATCGGCTATGTGGAACTGGGCGAGGAGATCGAAGAGGTATTGCATGGCGTCCAGGCCATCATCGGCACCGATCACCTGCTGGTGATCGACAAGCAATTCCTGCAGCGCAAAGCCTGGGAAGACACCATGCGGCACATGGGGCGCCGCGCCGATTGGGAGCGGCTTCCCGACGCGGTGATCGTCCATCAGACGCTGGACTTGCCGGCTGAAAGCATCAACCGCGCGCTGTCCCGGGAGGAGAAGTCAAGCCAGGATATCGACCTCAAAATCGGCGCCAAGCACTATTACGCCGGAACCATCCCTGTCGAGGATGTCGGCGGACGCAAGGTGGGCAAGCTGGTTGTGCTGCGCGACAAGACGCAAAGCCGCGCCGACACGAATGCCGTACTGCACTCCCTCGACCTCTTTTACCTGATCCTCGGCGGCGCACTGTTCGCCATGTTCTATCTCATCATCCGGCAGGTGCAGCGACGCCTGGATGCCTCGCACGAATTGATCGTTGCGCGGGGGCAGGAACGCGAGGCGCTGCAGGCGCAGCACATTCTCGAACTGGAGGAAGAGCGCGACAAATTGCGGCAGGCGCAGCAAGACCTGCGCCTCGCCGACGAGGTGTTCGAGAACAGCATCGAGGGCATCATCATCACCGACGCTCAGGCCAACATCCTGCGCGTGAACCGGGCTTTCACCGTCATCACCGGGTACAGCGAGGAAGACGCGCTTGGCAGCAATCCGAGGCTGCTGCGCTCGGACCGGCACGACGCCGCTTTTTACCAGGGCATGTGGGCGTCGCTGGTCGAGTACGGCTACTGGCAGGGAGAGATCTGGAACCAGCGCAAAAACGGCGAAATTTACCCACAATGGCTATCCATCGTCACCATTCGCAACGAACAGGGAACAACCAACCATTATCTGGGCGTGTTTGCCGATCTGAGCGAAAAGAAACAGGCCGAAGCACACCTCCACCACCTCTCCTATTACGACGCGCTTACCGAGCTACCCAACCGCCATTTGCTGGAAGATCGCCTGTTTCAGGCGCTGGCAACGGCGAGCGCCAATAACGCGCTGGTAGCGGTACTGCACCTGGACCTGGACCGCTTCAAAGCCATCAACGACACCTTTGGTCACGCCTTCGGCGACAAACTGCTGCAAGCCGTGGCCAAGCGCCTGGCGGGCAACATCCGCGGCAGCGATACCATTGCCCGTTTCAGCGGAGACGAATTCGCCGTGGTCCTGACCGACGTGGGCAGCCAGGAAAATGCCGTGTTGGTGGCCAAAAAGATTCTCGACACTCTGGCCAGACCCTTCAACCTTGAAGGGCACGAGGTATTCATCACACCCGGCATCGGTATCGCGTTCTACCCCATCGATGCCACCAACAAGGACGACCTGCTCAGAAATGCCGACACGGCCATGAGCCATGCCAAGGCCCAGGGCGGAAACTGCTACCACTTTTATAGCGCCGAAATGAACAGCGGGGTTTCACAGCGCCTGTCCCTGGAAACCGGCCTGCGCTATGCGCTCGAACGCAACGAGTTCCTGCTCCATTACCAGCCCCAGGTCGATCTGCGCAGCGGGAAAATCATCGGCATGGAGGCGCTGCTGCGCTGGCAGCACCCGGAACGTGGCCTGATCTCGCCGGTAGAGTTCATCCCCCTGCTCGAGGAAACGGGCCTGATCATCCCGGTGGGCGAATGGGTGCTGCGCACCGCGTGCGCCCAGAACAACGCCTGGCTGGCCGCCGGCTTGCCGCGCATGCGCATGGCGGTCAACCTTTCGGCGCACCAGTTCCGTCAAAGCAACCTGACCGACGTGGTGTGCCTGGCGCTGGAGGATTCCGGGCTGGAGCCGGAACTGCTGGAACTGGAAGTCACCGAAAGCATCATGATCCACGACTTGCAGACCACTCTGGTCACCTTGAACCAGCTACACGTCATCGGCATCCAGATCTCGATCGACGACTTCGGCACCGGCTATTCTTCGCTCAGCTACCTCAAGCGCCTGCCGATTTCCAAGATCAAGATCGACCAGTCCTTCGTGCGCGACATCTGCGACGACCCGGACGATGCCGCCATCGCCGACGCCGTGATCAGCCTGGGGCACAGCCTCAAGATGCAGGTCATTGCCGAGGGGGTGGAAACCGTGGAGCAGCTCGACTACCTGCGCGCCCACGGCTGCGACGAGTTCCAGGGCTATTATTTCAGCCGCCCGGTGCCGGCAGAAGCATTCGCTGCGCTAGTGCACGAGCAGACAGCTATCAGCTGACCGCTGAAAGCTGACGGCTGACAGCTAACTCACGTCTGCGTCCACGGCAGGCCGTCGAAGCGCCAGCCGTTGACCTTGTTGCGGTGGTAGGTATCGTCGAGATCGCCCTCGAAGCCGTGCAGCACGTTGTATACCTCTTTCAATCCGGCCTGTTCCAGCAACAGTCCCGCGTCCACAGAACGCCGGCCGGAACGGCAGATCAGCACCACCGGCCGGTTGATACTGGCAGCGGTCTTGACGTGGGAAACGAAGTGCGGATTGATTTCCCAGTCCGGCGCATCCACCCAGGGAATCAGGATCGAACCGTCGGGGTGGCCGACGAAAAGAAATTCCATTTCGCTGCGCACGTCGATGAATACAGCCTCGCGCGTGGTGTGCAGGTATTCGTAAGCCTGCTTGGGGGTGAGGTGTTCCATGTGAGTTCTCCTGCCGGCTCAACTGGGGTGTGGCTGAAATGTTATCATTAGACCATTTTTCACGAACCAGATTCTTTCCGCCATGACACGTTCCGAACGCACCGCCCTGCTTCACCAGCAACTGCAACAGCGCATCCTGATCCTCGACGGCGCCATGGGCACCATGATCCAGCGCTACAAACTGGGCGAAGACGAATACCGCGGCGTGCACGCGCACGGCGGCTGCGCCTGCCACCACCAGTTCGCCGACCACGACGGCGACCTCAAGGGCAACAACGACCTGCTGGTGCTGACCCAGCCGCATATCATCCGCGAAATCCACGCCGCCTACCTCGAAGCCGGCGCCGACATCCTCGAAACCAACACCTTCAACGCCACCTCGGTCGCCATGGCGGACTACCACATGGAGCACCTGGTATACGAGATCAACGTTGCGGCAGCGAAACTGGCGCGCGAGGTGGCGGACGAATTCGAGGCAAAGAACCCCGCCAAGCCGCGCTTCGTCGCCGGCGTGGTCGGGCCGACCAGCCGCACCGCCACCATCTCGCCGGACGTGAACGACCCGGGCTTCCGCAACGTCACCTTCGACCAGCTGGTGACCGCTTACACCGAGTCCGTCCAGGGCCTGCTCGACGGCGGCGCGGACATTCTGCTGGTGGAAACGATTTTCGACACGCTCAACGCCAAGGCCGCGCTGTTTGCCATCAAGAAATATTTCGACGATCACCAGGTCGAAGTGCCGATCATGATTTCCGGCACCATCACCGACGAATCCGGACGCACCCTGACCGGTCAGACCGCGGAAGCCTTCCTCAATTCCATGCGCCACGCCGATCCGATCTCCATCGGCTTCAACTGCGCACTCGGCGCGGACAAGCTGCGCCAGTACGTGGAAGAGCTGGCCAACAAGGCCGACACCTATGTGAGCGCCCACCCCAACGCCGGCCTGCCCAATCCCTTGTCCGAATCCGGCTATGACGAAACGCCGGAGCAGCTGGCGGCCGCCATCCGCAGCTGGGGCGAGGACGGCCTGCTCAACATCGTGGGTGGCTGCTGCGGCACTTCGCCGGCGCACATCAAGGCGGTGGCCGAAGCCATGGAAGGCTTGGCGCCGCGCAGGATCCCGCAGGTTGAAAAAACCTGCCGCCTGTCCGGCCTGGAACCGCTCAACATCGGCAAGGACTCGCTGTTCGTCAACGTCGGCGAGCGCGCCAACGTCACCGGCTCGGCCAAGTTCAAGCGCCTGGTCCTCGAAGGCCACTACGACGCAGCGCTGGAAATCGCCAAGCAGCAGGTGGAAACCGGCGCCCAGATCATCGACATCAACATGGACGAAGCCATGCTCGACGGCCAGGCCGCGATGGTGCGCTTCCTCAACCTGGTCGCTTCGGAGCCGGATATCGCGCGCGTGCCGGTGATGATCGACTCCTCCAAGTGGAGCATCATCGAGGCCGGGCTGAAGTGCGTACAGGGCAAATCGGTGATCAACTCGATCTCGATGAAGGAAGGCGAAGCCGAGTTCATCGAGCGCGCCAAACTCGCGCGCCGCTACGGCGCGGCCGTGGTGGTGATGGCTTTCGACGAGCAGGGCCAGGCCGATACCCAGGCGCGCAAGCAGGAAATCTGCGCCCGCTCCTACAAGCTGCTGACCGAACAGGTCGGCTTCCCGCCCGAAGACATCATCTTCGACCCCAACATCTTCGCGGTGGCGACCGGCATCGAGGAGCACAACAACTACGCGGTGGACTTCATCGAGGCCACGCGCTGGATCAAAGAGAATTTGCCCTACGCCAAGGTGAGCGGCGGCGTGTCCAACGTGTCCTTCTCCTTCCGCGGCAACGAGCCGGTGCGCGAGGCGATCCACACCGCCTTCCTCTACCACGCCATCCAGGCCGGCATGGACATGGGCATCGTCAACGCCGGGCAGCTCGGCGTCTACGCGGAAATCCCCAAGGACCTGCTGGAGCGAGTCGAGGATGTGCTGCTCAACCGCCGCCCCGACGCCACCGAACGCCTGGTGGAATTCGCCGAATCCTTCAAGGGCCAGAGCAAGGAGCAGATCGAAGACCTAGCCTGGCGCGAGGCGCCGGTCGGCGAGCGTCTCACCCATGCACTGGTGAAAGGCATCACCACCTATATCGTCGAGGACACCGAAGCCGCGCGCCTGGAAGCCGCCCGCCCGATCCACGTGATCGAGGGCCCGCTGATGGACGGCATGAACGTGGTGGGCGACCTGTTCGGCGCCGGCAAGATGTTCCTGCCGCAGGTGGTCAAATCCGCCCGCGTCATGAAGCAGGCGGTGGCGCACCTGATCCCCTACATCGAGGAAGAAAAGCGCCTGAGCGGCGAGGCCGCCCAGGCCAAGGGCAAGATCATCATGGCCACGGTCAAGGGCGACGTGCACGACATCGGCAAAAACATCGTCGGCGTGGTGCTGCAGTGCAACAACTATGACGTGGTGGACCTGGGCGTGATGGTCCCGGCGGCGAAAATCCTGCAGGCCGCCATCGACGAGAAGGCCGACATCATCGGCCTGTCCGGCCTGATCACCCCGTCGCTGGAAGAAATGGCCCACGTCGCCAAGGAAATGCAGCGCATGGGGATGACGATTCCCCTGCTGATCGGCGGCGCGACCACTTCGCTGGCGCACACTGCAGTGAAGATCGAGCCGAATTATTCCGGCCCGGTGGTCTACGTCAAGGACGCCTCGCGCGGCGTGGGCGTATGCACCAGCCTGCTCAGCCCCGACCTGCGCGATGCCTATATCGCCAATCTCAAGGCCGAATACGTCGCCGTACGCGAACGCCACCAGGAACGCCAGAGCGCCGGTAAGCGGGTGTCGCTGGCAGCGGCGCGCGCCAATGGGCTCAAGACCGAATGGGCAGCCTATGTGCCCCCGGTCCCGGCCATGCTCGGCCTGAAATCGTTCAAGGATTATCCGCTCGCCGAAATCGCCGCGCGCATCGACTGGACGCCGTTCTTCCAGGCCTGGGAACTGCACGGCCGCTACCCGCGCATCCTGGATGACGAAGTGGTGGGCGTCGAAGCGAAAAAGCTGTTCGCCGATGCGCAGGCCATGCTGAAAAAGATCATCGACGAGAAATGGCTGGGTGCCAGCGCGGTGATCGGCCTGCTCCCCGCCAACGCGGTGGGTGACGACATCGAGATCTACAGCGACGAGTCGCGCAACAAGATCGTGATGACCTACCACGCCCTGCGCCAGCAGACCGAGAAGCCCGCCGGCAAGCCCAATCTGTGCCTCGCGGATTTCATCGCGCCCAAGGATTCCGGCTTGAAGGACTACATCGGCGCCTTCGCCGTCACCGCCGGCATCGGCATCGACGCGCGCGTGGCCGAGTACGAAAAACACCACGACGACTACAGCGCCATCATGCTCAAGGCGCTTGCCGACCGCCTCGCCGAGGCCTTCGCCGAACTGCTGCACCAGCGCGTGCGGCGCGAGTTCTGGGGCTACGCCAGGGACGAAGCCCTGAGCAACGAAGACCTGATCGAGGAAAAATACCGCGGCATCCGCCCCGCGCCGGGCTATCCCGCCTGCCCGGAACACAGCGAGAAAGGCCCGCTGTTCGAGCTGCTGCAGGCGCCCGAAAACGCCGGCATCACCCTGACCGAGAGCTTCGCCATGCTGCCCACCGCTGCGGTGAGCGGGTTCTATTTCGCGCACCCCGAATCGACTTATTTCGCCGTCTCCAAGATCGACCGCGACCAGGTGGAAGACTATGCGCGGCGCAAGGGTTGGGACCTGCAAACGGCGGAGAAGTGGCTGGCGCCGAATCTGGGGTATTCGAACTAAGGCGTGTTAACACGCCCTAAGGTGGCCGTTGCACTCGATCCTGGCTGCGTGTATCGTTGAGTCTTACCAAATCTTACCTTTAGGTTGGCACATGGAAACCACCAAGCTCTCATCCAAGGGACAGATCATCCTGCCAAAATCGGTGCGCGAGTCGCATCACTGGTCGGCAGGAATGGAGTTCGTGATCGAAGACACGCCGGACGGTGTCATGCTGCGACCGGTAAAATCCTTTAGCCCGACCCGCCTGCGGGATGTCATCGGCTGCACCGGTTATGCCGGCCCCGCCCGGTCGCTCGAAGACATGGAGGCCGCGATCGCGGAAGGTGCCGGAAATCATGCTGGCAATTGATACCAACCTGCTGGTGCGCATCGTCGCCAACGATGAGCCCGAGCAGGTAAGACGTGCAGCCGCGCTGTTCGAGGCGGAGCAGATTTTTGTTCCCAAGACGGTGTTGCTCGAAACCGAGTGGGTGTTGCGCTACGCCTACAAGCTGGACTCCAGTGCCATTGCCCACGCGCTGCGCGCGATCGCCGGCCTGTCGAACGTCACGCTGGAAAATCCGGCGGAACTCGCCCTGGCGCTCGGCTGGTTTGAAAGCGGCCTCGATTTTGCCGACGCCTTGCATCTGGCCAGCAGCCTGAGGGCAGGCCGCTTTGCCACATTCGACATAAAATTCGCCCAGCGCGCACAAGCGCTGACCGAAATCGAAATCGTGCAGGCCTAGTAAACATTCAAGAAACAACAGGACACAAGCAATATGCTGCTGATGCTCGACAACTACGATTCTTTTACCTACAACCTGGTGCAGTACTTCGGCGAACTGGGCGAAGACGTGCAGGTGTACCGCAACGACGAAATCACCGTGGAACAGGTGGCGGCGCTCAGGCCCGACCATATCGTGATCTCGCCCGGCCCCTGCACGCCCGCCGAGGCGGGGATTTCGGTCCCGCTGATCCAGGAATTCGCCGGCAAGGTGCCGCTGCTGGGCGTGTGCCTCGGCCACCAGAGCATCGGACAGGCGTTCGGCGGCAAGATCATCCACGCCAAGCAGCTCATGCACGGCAAGACTTCGCAGATCCATCACAAAGGCGTGGGCGTGTTCAAGGGCCTGCCCAACCCCTTCACTGCCACGCGCTACCACTCGCTGGTGATCGAGCGCGAAAGCATGCCTGACTGCCTGGAAATCACCGCCTGGACCGACGACGGCGAGATCATGGGGGTGCGCCACAAGACCCTGCAGGTGGAAGGCGTCCAGTTCCATCCGGAATCAATCCTGACCGAACACGGCCACCAGATGCTGGCCAACTTCCTCAAGGAGAAGCGCGCGTGATAACACCTAAGGACGCGCTCACCCGACTGATCGACCAGCGCGAGATTTTCCACGACGAGATGTTGTCCCTGATGCGCCAGATCATGAGCGGGGAAGTGACACAGGCGCAGATCGCCGCCATCCTGATGGGCCTGCGGGTGAAGAAGGAAACGGTGGGTGAGATTTCCGCCGCCGCGCAGGTGATGCGCGAATTCGCCACCAAGGTGCCGGTCACGAATACCGGGCATCTGGTCGACACCTGCGGTACCGGCGGCGATGCGGCGCACACCTTCAACATCTCCACCACCGCCGCCTTCGTCGCTGCTGCCGCCGGGGCACGGGTGGCCAAGCACGGCGGGCGTTCTGTTTCCTCCACCTGCGGCTCGGCCGACGTGCTGGAGGCCCTGGGCGTCAACCTCAATCTCACGCCGGAACAGGTCGGCCAGAGCATCGACGAAATCGGCATCGGCTTCATGTTCGCGCCCAATTTCCACGGCGCCATGAAGTACGCTGCGCCGATACGGCGCGAGCTGGGCGTGCGGACGATTTTCAACGTGCTGGGCCCGCTCACCAACCCGGCCGGGGCCAGCAACCAGGTCATGGGCGTATTTCATCCCGACCTGGTCGGCATCCAGGCCCGCGTGCTGCAGCGCCTCGGCAGCCGCCACGTGATGGTGGTGCACGGCAGCGACGGTCTGGACGAAATCACCCTGTCCGGCGAAACCCTGATCGGCGAACTGAAAGACGGCGAAGTCAACGAATATGCCCTGCAGCCACGCGAGTTCGGCTTCGAACCGTGCAGCCTGGAAACCCTGAAAGTGTGGGATGCGACCCAGGCCAGGGACATGCTGCTCGGCGTGCTCGACAACCTGCCCGGCCCGGCGCGCGACATCGTGCTGCTCAACGCCGGCGCGGCGATCTACGTGGCGGGCTGCACGGCGACACTGGCCGAAGGGATAGCCAAGGCGCGTACCTCCATAGAAAGCGGCGCGGCACGGGAAAAATTGCGTCAGCTGGTAGAAGTTTCCAACCGCTTCAAGGGAGCCTGAGCGATGTCCGACATTCTCAACAAAATCATCGCGGTCAAGGAATTCGAAGTGGCGCGCGCGGTGGAAAAGAAACCTTATGCCGCTATCCGCGCCGAAGCGGATGCGATGCCCCAGACGCGCGATTTCGTCGCCGCCATACGCAGCAAGATTGCCGGCGGAAAATCTGCCGTGATCGCCGAGATCAAGAAGGCCAGCCCTTCCCGCGGCATCATCCGGGAAAATTTCGACCCTGCCGCGATCGCCCGCAGCTACGAGCAGCACGGCGCGGCATGCCTTTCCGTGCTCACCGACACCCAGTTTTTCAAGGGCAGCAAGAGCGACCTGATCGAAGCGCGCGCCGCCTGCAATCTACCGGTGCTGCGCAAGGATTTCATGATCGACCCCTACCAGGTCTGTCGCGCCCGCACCATGGGTGCCGACTGCATCCTGCTCATCGTGGCCGCGCTGGATCTGCCCCGCATGCAGGAACTGGAAGCGGTCGCCCACGAGCTCGGCATGGCGGTGCTGGTCGAGTCGCACGACGCGGCCGAACTGGAACTGGCGCTACAGCTCAAAACCCCGCTGATCGGCATCAACAACCGCAACCTGCGCACTTTTGAAACCCGACTGGAAACCACGCTGGAACTGTTGCCGCAGGTCCCCGGGGAACGCGTCGTGATTACCGAAAGCGGCATCCTCAAGCCGGAAGATGTGCAACGCATGCGCCAGAACAACGTCAACGCCTTCCTGGTCGGCGAGGCCTTCATGCGCGCCGAGGAGCCCGGCGTGGAACTGGCGCGGCTGTTTGCTTAAGGCACTTCCGCCGCCGGCATGCGCGCCAGAATGATGCTGGTTTTACGCATCAAACCCCTGGCGTTGCGGTGGCTGTCGTAGTAGCGCGGATTGGGCACCATGGCCGCGAGCTTGGCGGCCTGCTCCGCACCCAGGTTGGCGGCGCTGGTTTTGTAGTAGTAGCGCGAGGCGGCTTCCGCGCCGAATACGCCGTTGCCCCATTCGATCACGTTCAGGTATATCTCGAAAATCCGCTGCTTCGGCATCATCTGTTCCAGCATCAGCGTGATCACGGCTTCTTCGCCCTTGCGCCAGAACGCCTTGCGGGACGAGAGGAACAGGTTTTTCGCCAGCTGCTGGCTGATGGTGGAGCCGCCGGCGACGATACGGCCCTTTTTCAGGTTTTTCTCGTAGGCCTTCTGGATGCCTTCCCAGTCGAAGCCTTCGTGGTCGACGAACTTGGCGTCCTCGGAAGCGATCAATGCGCGCTTCAGATTCATGGAAATGCGGTTGTAGGGGACCCATTTATGGCGCAACTCGGCGTCCGGATTCTTTTCCTGCATTTCCGCCAGGCGGGTGTCCATGAAGGAACTGGTGGAGGGATTGTGGTCCACCCACCACCAGATGTGGGCAAAGATCCAGGCCTGGTACAGCACCACGACGCCCAGCAGAATCAACAGTCCGCGCCAGAACCAGCGCCACAGTGCTTTCATCATGATTTAACCTAGAAACGGCAGTTGGACGAGGTGGAGTGTGCGATTTTTGCGGTGCAGGGCAAGGCGCAACGACGCGGAATGGTCGTTCCATTCCAAGGAGTTGCAACGTAGCCATGCACCGCAAAAATGGTGCAATCCATCACGTAGCGGCCTCACCAAACGGGTGAATCCACTGAGTTGAGAAGAAATTAATTGAATTCATGGCATTAGTACTCAATGGAGCGGTCAACTGCCGTTTTTAGGTTTAAGCAGCACCATCACGGGCTGGGTCTCCGGCCGCACGCCGCGCCACAGGAAGAACGATTCCGCCGCCTGTTCGACCAGCATGCCCAGGCCGTCCGCCAGCTGCGCGGCGCCGTTGGCCTGCGCGAATTGCAGGAACGGCGTCAGTCCCTTGCCGTACATCATGTCGTAAGCCAGGCTGCCGGGGGAAAACACGCCGGCCGGCAGGGGCGGCAGCTCGCCCGACAGGCTGCTGGAAGTGGCATTGATGACCAAGTCGAAATGGCAGCCGGCGAGGCTGGCATATTCGCCGCTTGAAATGTCGCCGTGGGGCAGGAACAGTTGCGCCAGTTCGTGCGCCTTGTCTGGCGTGCGGTTGGCGATGGCGAACAGCGCCGGGTACTGTTCCAGCAGCGGCAGGATCACCCCTCGCGCGGCGCCGCCTGCGCCCATCAGCAGGATCTTTTTGCCGCGAACGGAAAAACCGAGGTTGGCGGTAATGTCGCGCACCAACCCGGCGCCGTCGGTGTTGTCGCCGAGGATGGTTGCGCCGTCGAATTTCAGCGTATTCACCGCCTGCGCCAGTTCCGCGCGCTGCGTCAGGCTGGTCGCCAGCTTCCACGCTTCCTGCTTGAACGGCACGGTGACGTTGAGCCCCTTGCCGCCGGCTTCCTGAAATTCGCGCACGCTCCGCGCAAAACCGTCGAGCGGTGCAAGCAATGTCGTATAGGTGAGGTCCTGGCCGGTCTGGCTGGCAAATTCGGCATGAATCAGGGGAGACTTGCTGTGGGCAACGGGGTTGCCTACCACAGCGTAGCGATCGGTCATGATTTTCTCTGCATGTTCGGTTTTCTGGGTGCGAATTCTACCCCAGGCTAGAATTTCGCATTAAGGCTTTCTCAAGGTAAGCTATGCGCGTGGTCAAGCTGACTGAAAAGGGGTTCTACAATGTTACGTGCAATATCGTTATTTTTGGTTCTGGCAGTGATGATGGGCGCAGGTCCGGCACGGTCTGCGGAAAGCCTGAAAATGGCCGCGGCCCCTTCCGACAGTGAACGTTTCGCGGATGCCGATGTTTTGAACAAATATCAGGCGCTGGCCAAATATTTGGGCGCGCAGCTGAATACCCCGGTCAACTTCATCCCGGTGGCGAGTCCTTTCGTTGCGGCCAAACGCGCCAGTCGCGGCGAGTACGACATGATAATCGCGCCGGCCCATACCATCGCCAGCGTGCTGAAAGCCGGCTACAACCCGTTGTGTAAGGAAGGCGGCGAGGTGGGTGCGGTGTTCGTCGCGGGGCCGAATGCGAAATGGGCGAGCATAAAAGATGCGAGCGGAACTAAACTGGGCCTGCCGCCTTTCGAGTCTATCCAGGCGGGTCTGGCGCGCGGGGAACTGAACTCCAAATCGGTGGAGACCAAGAAGCATTTCAAGGAAGCGCGCTATTTCCGTAGCCAGGAAGCAGAGCTTTTTGCGCTCGAAATCAACAGCATGGACATCATCGCCGTAGATTCCGCCATGGCCGAAAAGTGGCTGAAATCTCATCCGGGCAAGATCATCCAGCATACCGCCGAGGCCCCCAAAATGGCCTTCGCCGTCAACACCAAGCGCATCAGCCCGGAGCAGGAGAAAAAGATCGAGGGCGCGCTGCTGAAATATGCTGAAGCTGAAACCAATGCCAGAAAGAAAATGGCTTTTTCACCCACCAAGCGCGAGGAATTCGCTGCGATTTCCTCCATGCTCAACACCACGCCCACGGAGCTGGCCGGCACCCACGTGATCGAGGCCAAGCAGGCCAGCGACATGATCGCGAAAGGCGTGCTCGTGATCGATGCGCGCGCCGAGGCGGAGTATGTGGAGGGCCATATCAAGGGATCGCTGCTGGTTCCCTATCATGAAGTCAGCGCCAAGGAAGTCGGGTTCGATGCCGCGGAAGACAAATTCGATCTGACCAAGCTGCCCCAGGACAAGAACACCGCCATGCTGCTTTATTGCGACGGCACGCCATGCTGGAAAAGCTACAAAGCTTCGGTGCTGGCGGTCCGCAACGGCTACCGGAACATCTACTGGTTCCGTGGCGGCTACCCGGAATGGAAAGCCGCCGGCTACCCGATTGAAGCGGGCAAAACGAAATAGTATCGGGCAGGTCCGACGGAGTCGTTGTGGAAAGACATAGCGTAAAAGCGGGTGCCCCCGAAGGGGCGGGGCGGCACTACCATGAAGCGAAGAAGGTCACGCTGGTCAGCGTCGCCGTGAATATCGCGCTGACCCTGTTGCAGATCGTGATCGGGATCATCGGCAAATCCTCCGCGCTGGTGGCCGACGGCATGCATTCCCTGTCCGACCTGCTGTGCGATTTCCTGGTACTGTTCGCCAATCGCCACGGCTCGAAGGATGCGGACGAGGAGCATCCCTACGGTCATGCGCGCATCGAAACCGCGACCACCCTGGTGCTGGGCGTCATCCTGATGGGGACGGGCGCTGCCCTGCTGTGGGGCGCGGCACAGCGTTTACAGGACCCATCGGCGATTCAGAAGGTGCATGTCATGACCTTGTGGATTGCCGTCCTCACGCTGGCCGGCAAGGAAGGGCTGTTCCGCTACATGCTCCACGTGGCGCGCAAGCTCCGTTCGCGCATGCTTGAAGCCAACGCCTGGCACGCGCGCTCCGATGCGGCCTCTTCGCTGATCGTGGTGGCGGGTATCGCCGGCAACCTTTACGGCGTGACCTCCCTGGACCTGCTGGCCGCCGCCCTGGTGGCGGCGATGATCTTCCGCATGGGCTGGAAGCAAGCCTATCAGGCGCTTATGGAACTGATCGACACCAGCCTGGACGAACAGGAAGTCGCCGCCATCCGCAGCACCCTGCTGGCGACGCCGGGGGTGCAGGGCCTGCACGAACTGCGCACCCGCCGCATGGGCGACCGCGCCCTGGTCGACGCGCACGTGCTGGTCGACCCGAGAATCAGCGTATCAGAAGGACATTACGTGGCAGAGACGGCGCGCGCGCGCGTGCTCAAAGCACATGCCGCCCTCGACGTGATGGTGCACATCGACCCGGAAGACGATTCGGCAGTCAAACGCAGCGTCCACCTGCCGCCGCGCGAAGAACTGCTGCGCCAGCTCAGCCAGCGGCTGGGCGACCGGATGCCGCCGGCGAAACAGGTGGTGCTGCACTACCTCGGCGGCAAGGTGGACGCCGAGATCCTGCTGCCCGAATCGCCCGTCCAGCAAGCGGAAACAGCTGCGGCATTGAACGCGGAAATTGCAAAAATCGTAGCGGAAGACGGCATCTTCCGCGCCATCGAATTGCGAAAAATCGCACCGTAATGGTGCAGAAAGCAGAGCCGCGCACAGCCGCGGGGCAAGCATTTTTTTGCCCCGATTTTAACTGCTTATGGCACAATAGTTTTTTATTGTTTATTTAGTGGCATGCTTCGTGCTTTGAAGCGTGCTCAGAATTTTTTACCTTTCGTTCGTAGGAGAGAAATATGGCGGTTGCCGACGTTTTAAAAATGATCAAGGACAACGAAGTCAAATTCGTTGATCTGCGTTTTACCGACACTCGCGGCAAGGAACAACACGTTTCCATTCCCGCCCACGTAGTGGATGCCGACTGGTTCGAAACCGGCCACGCTTTCGACGGTTCCTCCATCGCCGGCTGGAAAGGCATTCAGGCCTCCGACATGCTGTTGATGCCGGATCCCGAGACCGCCAACATGGACCCGTTCTTCGACGAATCCACCCTGATCATCTCCTGCGACGTGGTTGAGCCCGCCGACGGCAAAGGCTACGACCGCTGCCCACGCTCCATCGCCAAGCGCGTTGAAGCCTACCTCAAGTCTTCCGGCGTCGGCGACACCGCCTACTTCGGTCCGGAACCCGAATTCTTCATTTTCGACTCCGTCACCTGGCACGCCGACATGTCCGGCGCTTCGGTGAAAATCGAATCCGAAGAAGCAGCCTGGTCCTCCAGCGAAAAATTCGAAGGCGGCAACGTCGGTCACCGTCCCGGCATCAAGGGCGGCTACTTCCCCGTTCCCCCGGTCGATTCGTTCCAGGACATCCGTTCCGCCATGTGCCTGGCACTGGAAGAAATGGGCGTGCCGGTCGAAGTGCACCACCACGAAGTGGCAACCGCCGGCCAGTGCGAAATCGGCACCAAATTCAGCACCCTGGTGAAGCGCGCTGACTGGACCCAGATCCTGAAATACGTGGTGTTCAACGTGGCTCACGCCTACGGCAAGACCGCGACCTTCATGCCGAAGCCCATCGTTGGCGACAACGGTTCCGGCATGCACGTGCACCAGTCCATCTGGAAAGACGGCAAGAACCTGTTCGCCGGTAACGGCTACGGCGGCCTGTCCGAGACTGCGCTGTACTACATCGGCGGCATCATCAAGCACGCCCGTGCACTGAACGCGATCACCAACCCCGGCACCAACTCCTACAAGCGCCTGGTGCCCGGCTTCGAAGCTCCCGTGATGCTGGCCTACTCCGCCAAGAACCGCTCCGCTTCGATCCGCATTCCGCACGTTGCCAGCGACAAGGGCCGCCGCATCGAGACCCGTTTCCCGGACCCGTCCGCCAACCCGTACCTGTGCTTCTCCGCACTGCTGATGGCCGGCCTCGACGGTATCCAGAACAAGATTCATCCTGGCGATGCAATGGACAAGAACCTGTACGACCTGCCGCCGGAAGAAGAAAAGCTGATCCCGACCGTGTGCTCCTCGCTCGACCAGGCGCTGGACTACCTGGACAAGGACCGCGAGTTCCTGACCCGTGGCGGCGTGTTCTCCAATGACTGGATCGATGCCTACATCGAACTGAAAATGGAAGAAGTCACCCGCTTCCGCATGACCACTCACCCGGTCGAATTCGCCATGTATTACAGCCTGTAATACGCAGCGTATAGCGGCATGAGAAGGGCGGGGCAACCCGCCCTTTTTTATTGCCGCCAATCCCGGGGTTTGCAGACAACTCCCTTGCGTGAAGGCCCGTGCAGGCAGTATTCTCCAATCATAATTTTCACAGCGCAGCTATCGTGCCCTTCGAAACCACAAAACTGATCCGCCAGCTCGGGTCGGTGCCGGCCGCAATCGCTCACCCTCTGCAGCAGGGGTATACCAAGCTCGTCTCGCTCCAGAACCGGCAACGCGCCGAACTGCTGGAGGAAATTACCGAAATACGCGGATTCATGCCGCTGCTCATGAAACAGCGTAACGGCATTCACTGGACGCACAAGGACCGCCGGCTGATCATGAAGCAGATGCGCAGCCTGGCCCGGCTCAGCCCCTACGCCGTTGCACTGCTGCTCCCCGGCGGATTGCTGGTTCTGCCGCTCATGGCCTGGTGGCTGGACCGGCGCAGGCTGAAACGCGGCGCCGACGAAACAACCCCGGACAACGAGCGAACCTGAATTCAGGTTCGTCCGCAGCGGACATTTTCGGCAGGAAATTCCACCGTTTTGAAAAAAATATTCATCTCGATCCAGGGCAAGACTCTCATTCTTCAATACCAGGTACAGCCGGCGCTGGTGCGCAACGGCTCGGGCTGGGCTAGCTACATTGCCGTCCTGCCGTGCACCGAACTATCCCGTTTCGACCTGAAAGGCCTGACCCCGGAAATGTTCTGCGTGAATATTTCGGACATGGTGAACGTTCGCGGCCTGTTTTCCGGCACCGTCGAAAACGAGCGCCAGCTCCACGTCGCGAACTGGGTGATGAATCAGGACGATTACCTTGCGGCGATCAGCGGGGAGTCGGCCAAACTGACGCACCCGCAAATCGTCAGTCTGCTTGTGTCGCTGCCGGGCTATCTTCAGGAAGCCGACGGACAGTTCATCGACTTCGAAGAACGCACCGTCCGTCATGCGAGCGCGGAAGGGTCTGCCTCCAGCGGGTATCGGCTGACTATCGTCACCGACGACATCGGCGACAAGGTCGCCCCATATGCCTATTACAGCCTCGACGTACATGCTGAAGAAGGATGGCTGGGATGCCCCCCTCCGCCATCACATCACGAATCCGTACGAAGCGCCCTGACATACAAATTGCAGACCATCAGAGAGGCCGGGGTGGAACTCACGCAGATTTACGATGAAACCGATTACGCCGCGACAAGCTGATACGCACGCCTCATAACCTCCGCTGAACTGAGTAGTCATATCTGTTTTCGCCGCGGATAAATATGGCTGCCGGCAATGGGTCTATGTATCATGCTGCCTCCTGACTTCACCTCCCGAAAGCCATGCACACCCTTCTCTTCGTCGACGACGAGCCCGACATCGTGGACACCCTTGAACGAACATTTCGTAAGGGTTACCGCACGCTCAGGGCAACAACCGGGGCTGAGGCTATCGAAATTATCGGCAGTGAAACGCTGGACCTTATCATTTGCGACCAGCGCATGCCCGGCATCACCGGGGACCAAGTCCTGAAATATGCCTTGGAGCATCAGCCCAAAGCCATCCGTATTCTGCTTACCGGTTACGCCGACATGGAAGCCCTGGTGCGCTGCATCAACGATGCGCAGATATATAAATATCTGCCCAAACCCTGGGAGCCCGAGATGCTGCGCCTCACCGTGGTGCGCGCGCTGGAAAGCCTGGACATGGAGCGGCAGAAGCAACTTGTCACCTCCGCTCTGGGTTGTTATGTAAGCGCCAAGGTGGTCGAACAGATCATGGCCGATCCTTCACGCCTGCAGCTGGGCGGCGAGCGCAAGACGCTGACGATGCTGTTTTCCGACCTGGAAAGCTTTTCTCTCCTGGCCGAGCGCCTGGAACCAGAACTGCTCACCACGCTCCTCAATGACTATTTGAGCGACATGACAGACATCATTCTGGACGAAGGGGGCACAGTTGATAAATATCTGGGCGATGCCATTGTCGCCTTCTGGAATGCGCCGCTGGACCAGCCGGATCATGCCAGCCGAGCCTGCCGCGCGGCATTGCGTTGCCAGCAGCGCCTGGAAGAAAGAGCGGATGATTACCGATCCAGAACCGGTTCTACCTTAAAAGCGCGTATCGGGTTACATACGGGTGAAGTAATCGTCGGCAACATGGGGAGCAGAACGCGTTTCGATTATTCGATGATAGGGGATGCCGCCAATTTGGCATCGCGACTGGAAAGCGCAAACAAGGCTTTCGGTACCCACATCATGGTGTCGGAAGCCACCTGGAACGAAATCGGTGCAGAATTTGTTGGTCGCGAAATAGGCGTAGTTAAGGTGACCGGGCGCACTGCGCCAGTACGAGTATTCGAACTGGCAGGCCTAGCCGGCGCGGCAACGCGCTATGACATGGCTGCTTACAATGAAGCACAAGCTCTTTGCCAGGCTGGACGCTGGGCGGAAGCCGAAATGCGATTCAGCGCCATGCCTGACGACACCTTGTGCCGCCTGCATGCCGAAACCTGCAGCAAAGCCCAGATCAACGGTGGCTGGGACGGCGTTTGGCTACTGGAAACCAAATGAGCACGCTCTGATTTTTCAGGCTATTTGGAGTTCGACCAACTGTTCTCGACCTTGCCGCTTTGGCAAAAGCGAACGGAACATGGTAACGCCAGGAATAAGGTGAAGCTGGCCGATAAGCCGGGTTCTGTCGTGGACAGTCATTCCTCTAGGCGCTGAATTGCTCCAGCGCTCGTGCAACCTACCCGGGGGCAACGCGAGCCGCGCCAATGCCCCCCTATTTGGTCTTGCTCCGGATGGGGTTTAACCTGCCATTGCTGTTGCCAGCAATGCGGTGAGCTCTTACCTCGCCATTTCAACCTTACCTGATCCCTTGCGGGCCATCGGCGGTATGTTTTCTGTGCCACTTTCCATCGCCTCGCGGCGTCCGGCCGTTAGCCGGCATCCTGCTCTGTGGAGCCCGGACTTTCCTCTGCATGGAAAACCATACAGCGACTGCCTAGCCAGCTTCGGGTTGGATTTTAGCATGATTCGTGATATAAATCCCGACTAATACAGTCAACTTTGGATCGCCCCATGGATCTATCCAGCCTGCGCGACACCGTCCAGCGCAACTGCCACATCAGCGACGCCCTGCATGCGCGCAATTACACCCTGTGCACCTACTTGCTCAAGATGCGCGAGTTCTACCGCTGGGAGAAAGGCTTCCCGTTCGATGTTTCGCTGCCGAAAGACGACTTGGGGGACTGGATCACCGAACGAGAAGCCTTATGGGAGCAGCTGGAGATCGACCGCTTCGAGCCGCTGCGTTTGGGACAAAGCCAAATCGACCCGTTCGAAACTTCCGTCATCAACCAGGAACTCACCGCGCAGGGGCTGGTTTACAGCGGAGGCTATGGCGGCTACGCGGCGCCTCACTTTTTCCTCGCCGAGCTGTTGCGCACCGAGCGGCGCGAGGGACTGCCAGTGCTCATCGCCGGACGCGAGCATGCGCGCGATATGGCCGCGCCGCCGGCCATGCTGCTCGACGGCACCCTGTTCATCCGGCGCGAATCGATGCGCCGCATGCTGTGGGAAAAAATCGAGGAGTGGCGCTGGAAACAGCATCAGGACGCCATGGCGCGCGCCATGGCGCAGTACGACTTCGACGCCGACTTTACGCAGGCTCTGGAACAGATGACCGACAACGAAGTGGAGTCCGCACTGCTGCATGAAATCGGGGAATGGCGCGCGGAGGCGCTACTGGGCGAAGACTGGCCGGCGCTGCTGCTGGCCGTCTCCGGCTCGCGCGGCGAAATCGTGGCGCGGGCGGTGCGCGACCACCTGGCCGACTGCACCTCCACCCTGCCGACACTGCTGGACCAGGAAAACGCAGCCGGGCTGCATTTCTATTTTGCCAACCTCAAGGGCATGCGGCGCGAGCTGTTCCCCGAGCTGAGCGAGGCCTACCAGAGCTGGGTCGAGGGAGGCCGATTGCAGGCCCTGCGCGCCATGGTGCAGCAAGGTGCGCCGCGCTGGTCGGAAACGGCGATGCACCTGCTGCAACTGCATCGCGAGAACCCGGGATCCTGCGCCGTCGAAATCGGGCGCCTGTATGCGAAATAAGCTAGTCGAGCGTCCAGCTTAACGACTCTCCCGCCCGTAGCGGCACCAGCTTGCCGTCGCCGAACGGCAGTTCGGCAGGCACTTCCCAGCTTTGCTTGCGCAGCGTGACTTTGTCCCGGTTGCGCGGCAGGCGGTAAAAATCCGCGCCGTAAAAACTGGCAAAGGCCTCGAGCTTGTCCAGCGCCTTGGCCGCTTCGAAAGCTTCGGCATAGAGTTCCAGCGCAGCGTGGGCGCTGTAGATACCGGCGCAGCCGCAGGCCGATTCCTTGGCATGTCTGGCGTGCGGTGCGCTGTCGGTGCCGAGGAAGAACTTGGGGTTGCCGCTGGTGGCGGCGCCGATCAGCGCCCAGCGGTGCTCTTCCCGCTTCAGCACCGGCAGGCAGAACATGTGCGGGCGCATGCCGCCGGCGAACATGGCGTTGCGGCTGTACAGCAGGTGATGAGCGGTGATGGTGGCGGCGACAGTGGCTGGCGCAGCCTTGACGAATTCCACCGCCTGACGGGTGGTGATGTGTTCGAACACCACCCGCAGGCGAGGGTAGCGGTCCAGCAGCGGCACCAGCACCTTGCCGATGAACACCTGCTCGCGGTCGAACACGTCGACCAGGGGGTGGGTCTCCTCGCCGTGGACCAGGAGCGGCAGGTCGTGTTCCTGCATCGCTTCCAGCGCGGCGTGGCACTTGAGGATGTCGGTGACGCCGGAATCGGAATTGGTGGTAGCGCCTGCCGGGTAGAGCTTGACGCCGTGCACCACGCCGCTGGCCTTGGCGCGCGCGATTTCCGCGGGCGCGGTGTTGTCGGTGAGGTACAGCGTCATCAGCGGCTCAAAATCGGAACCGGCAGGCAGGGCGTCCAGAATGCGCTGACGGTAGGCCAACGCCAGTTCGGTCGTCGTTACCGGCGGACGCAGGTTGGGCATCACGATGGCGCGCCCGAAGCGGCGTGCGGTATCGGGCAGCACGGCCTGCATGTCGGCGCCGTCGCGCAGGTGCAGATGCCAGTCGTCAGGGCGGGTGAGGGTCAGCGTGTCCATGGTGTGATCCGTCAAAAAGGCTGTGTTTATTTTAACTGCAAGGCCAGGTCGTAGAGGGCATTTTTCTTCTCGCCGCTGATCTCGGCCGCCAGCTTGACGGCCTGCTTGAGAGGCAGCTCGGCCAGCAACAGCGCCAGGATGCGCTGCGCCTCTGCGCTCACGCCTTGTTCCTCGACCGGCGGCGCGCCCGACACCAGCAACACGAATTCGCCGCGCTGGCGGTTGGGGTCGCCCGCCAGCCAGGCCGGCGCGTCGGCCAGCTTGCAGCCGTGAATGCTCTCGAACACTTTGGTCAGCTCACGCGCGAAGACGATTTCCCGCTCGCCGCCCAGCACCGCCAGCAGGTCGTCCACCGTTTCCACGATGCGGTGCGGCGCCTCGTAAAACGCCAGGGTGTAGGGCAAGGGTAGCAGCGGCGCCAGCGCCTTGCGCCGGTTGGCGGGCTTGGAAGGCAGGAAGCCGTAGAAGAGAAAATGCGGCGCTTCCAGACCCGCGGCCGAAAGCGCGCAGATGACGGCGCTGGGTCCGGGCAGCGGCACCACGGGCAGACCCGCCGCGCGCACCGCGTGCACCAGGATCGTGCCCGGGTCGCTTACTGCTGGCGTGCCGGCGTCGGACACCAGCGCCACGGTTTTGCCCGACTGCAGCGCCTCGATGATCCTGGGCGCGGCGACCAGCTCGTTATGCTCATGCAATGCCACCAGCTTGGCGGAAATGCCGAAATGCCCCAGCAAGTGGGATGTATTGCGGGTATCCTCGGCGGCGATGATATGCGCCGACTTCAATATCTCCAGCGCGCGCAGCGTGATGTCCCGCAAATTTCCAATCGGCGTGGCAACCACATATAATGTTCCGACACCACTTATTCCTTGGCCCTGATGCAACGTTTCCTCACTTTTTTGCTGATGTTTTTTGCCGTAACGCTGGCGGCCTGTGCGAGCGCCCCGGAACGGCCGGTTAGTGTCGAATCGCGGCCGCTGGCCAATGCCAGACCCATTCCTCAAGCCGAGGTCACGCTCTCCCCGCTGGCCAGAGTTGCCCCCCCCGCAGCCACGGCCGTGGATACGCCGCTCCAGCCGCTGGGTGCCGCTGCACCGGCCACCGCCAAAAATGCGCATATCGCGCTATTGCTGCCGCTCAACTCGCCCGCTTTTGGCCGCGCCGCCGAAGCGGTAAAACAAGGTTTCATGGCCGCCACCTCAGTCCAGGCCGGCGATCTTCCGATCAGGGTCTACCCCAGCGGCGACCAGCCTGACGACATTGTGGCCGCATACAGTCGGGCAACGCAAGCCGGCGCCCGAATTGTCGTTGGCCCGCTGACCAAGAACGGCGTAAGCGCTCTTGCCGCCAGCAATCAGGTCAGCGTCCCGACGCTGGCGCTGAACCAGCCGGAATCGCTCAGCGATATCCCGCCGCAGCTCTATGTGCTGGCACTGGCGGCAGACATCGAAGCCCGGCAGATCGCCCAAGCCGCCTTTGGCGAAGGCCGCAAAACAGCCGTCATCGTCGCCTCCGGCAACAGCCTGGCGAAGCGCATGCAGCTCGCCTTTGCCGACGAATGGACGCAGCTCGGCGGCGAACTGGTCAGCCAGCTCAACTTCAGTGGTTCCAACCCCGATGCCGTACGCGACGCATTGCAACGACACCCGGCGGACATGCTGTTTCTCGCCATGGACGGCGGAGAAGCCCGCCAGCTGCGGCCTTATCTCAGCTCCGACCAGCCCATCTATGCGACTTCGCAAATTTACGCGGGAAAAAATAACCCGGAAAAATACTACGACCTGAACGGCATCCATTTCATCGACATGCCATGGTTGCTACAGCCGGACCATCTGGCCG
The DNA here is from genome assembly GCF_011764585.1 of Sulfurimicrobium lacus. Lineage (GTDB taxonomy): Bacteria > Pseudomonadota > Gammaproteobacteria > Burkholderiales > Sulfuricellaceae > Sulfurimicrobium > Sulfurimicrobium lacus. Next base: position 133,549 of record NZ_AP022853.1, on the reverse strand, counting down.
TGATGGTCTACCCGCGCCCCCAGGCACAGTTCAGCGCCGATCTTGAACGCCTTTACGCCTTGGGCATCGACGCCTGGCGCCTGGCATTGCTGTTGCAAGCCGCACCAACCAGCACGCCCCTCACTCTCGACGGGGTAACCGGCCGACTGAGCCTGGACAAGGGGCATCAGATCGAACGCGCTGGGGTGCTGGCGGTGTTTCGCGATGGAGACGCCGCACCATTGACACCGTGATCCAGCTCGGCCAGGACGCGGAAAACCTTTCCGCCGAATTCCTGCAACGGCAAGGGCTCCGGCTGGTGACGCGAAATTACCGTTGCCGCATGGGCGAAATCGACCTGGTCATGGACGATCGCGGCACGCTGGTCTTCGTCGAGGTGCGGCTGCGCAACAACAATCATTTCGGCGGCGCGGGCGCCAGCATCACCGCCCACAAGCAGGGCAAGCTGATTCGCGCCGCGCAGCATTATTTACAGCAACAAGCGGTCCAGCCGCCTTGCCGCTTCGACGCCGTGCTGCTGGACGGCGGCAGGCTGGAGTGGATCAAGGATGCATTTAGCGCCTAAGGAATTTGAATTTATGGATCTGGTTTCCCGTATCGGCCATCACTTTACCGACAGTGCCCACGTCAAGCTGCAGGCGCTGGATCTGCTCGCCGAGCCCATCGCGCTCGCTGCCGAGCAGGTCGTGCAATGCCTGCTGTCCGACGGCAAGGTGCTAAGCTGCGGCAACGGCGGCTCTGCCGGCGACGCCCAGCACTTCGCTTCGGAAATGCTCAACCGCTTCGAGATGGAACGCCCCGGCCTGGCCGCCATGGCGCTCACCACCGACAGCTCGACCATCACCTCGATCGCCAACGACTATTCTTTCGAGCTGATTTTCTCCAAGCAGGTGCGCGCCCTGGGCCAACCCCAGGACCTGCTGCTGGCGATCTCCACCAGCGGCAACTCGCGCAACGTGATCCAGGCGATCGAAGCCGCCCACGAACGCGAAATGGGTGTCATCGCCCTCACCGGCAAGGGCGGCGGACCTATGGGTGAACTTTTGCGCCCCGGCGATATCCACTTGTGTGTGCCTTCCGACAGTACCGCGCGTATCCAGGAAGTGCACCTGCTCATCATCCACTGCCTGTGCGATGCCATCGACTGTTTGCTTTTAGGAGTTGAATAAATGCGTAAATTTCTTCCGTTACTGCTGTTGGCTGTCATCCCGGCGCTGCAGGGCTGTTTCCCGGTCGTCGCCACCGGCGTTGGCGCAGGCGCGCTGATGGTCACCGACCGCCGTACCTCCGGCACCTATATCGAAGACCAGGGCATCGAACTCAAGGCCATGACCCGACTCAACGACAAGTTCAACGACAGCGTGCATGTCACCGTGACCAGCTACAACCGCAACGTCCTGCTCACCGGCCAGGCGCCCACCGAAGTGTTGAAAGCCGATGTCGAGCAGGAGGTCCGCACCGTGCCCAACGTGGCTTCGGTCCTCAACGAAATGGCGATCGGGCCTTTGACGTCTTTCGCCTCGCACAGCAACGACACCTACATCACTTCCAAGGTCAAGGGCCGCATGATCGAAGCCAACAAGTTCCCGGTCAATCAGGTCAAGGTCGTCACCGAGAATGGCGTGGTTTATCTGCTCGGCATCGTCACCCGCCAGGTGGCCGATGAAGCAGTCGAAATTGCCCGCACCACCAGCGACGTCAAGAAGGTGGTCAAGGTATTCGAATACGAGAACTGATTAGACTTTGACCTATTCCGCCCCCGTTTTTGAAAGCAAAATCTGCGACCCGGCCGATCTCCCGGCACGGGTCGCATCGCTGTCGCGTCCGCTGGTGTTCACCAACGGCTGCTTCGACATTCTCCACCGCGGTCATGCCGCCTACCTGGCGCAGGCCAGGGCATTGGGCGCGAGCCTGGTCGTGGGGGTCAACACCGATGCCTCGGTCAAACGCCTGGGCAAAGGCGACGACCGCCCGGTCAACAGCCAGCAGGACCGCATGGCCGTGCTGGCGGCGCTCGAAAGCGTCAGCCTGGTGACCTGGTTCGACGAAGACACACCGCTCCAGCTGATTCTCGCCTGTCGCCCGGACATCCTGGTGAAAGGCGGCGACTGGGCCGCGGAGAACATCGTCGGCGCGCGCGAAGTGCTGGATTGGGGCGGGCAAGTCCATTCCATCCCGTTCCTGTTCGAGCGTTCCACCACCTCCACCATCGCCAAGATTCGCGCCCTCTGAACCCATGTTACCCGCGGCGTTCCTCACCCGCCTCGGCGCCATTGTCGGCGACGGCAAGCTGCTGACCGACGAAGCGAGTTGCTACGCCTACGGCTACGACAACAGCCGCAAGGTTTTTCCCCCCGACGCGGTGGTATTCGCCACCAGCAGCGAAGAAGTCCAGCAGGTCGTCCGGCTGTGTGATGAATTCGCCGTCCCCCTCACGCCGCGCGGCCGCGGCACCGGCACCACCGGCGCCAGCATTCCGGAACAGGGCGGCGTGGCGCTGTCCCTCGAACGCATGCGGCGCATCCTCGCCGTCGACCCGGCCAACCGCGTGCTGGTGTGCGAGCCCGGCGTGCTGAACCAGGAAGTGCAGGACGCCGCCCGGCCGCACGGCTTCTTCTGGCCGCCCGACCCCTCCAGCGCCGCCTATTGCAGCGTCGGCGGCAACCTCGCCACCTGCGCCGGCGGCCCGCACGCAGTGAAATACGGCGTCACCCGCGACCATGTGCTGGGCCTGAAAGCGGTGACGGGCAAAGGCGACATCATCAAGACCGGCTGCTACACCACCAAAGGCGTGGTCGGCTACGACCTGACCCGTCTCTTGATCGGCTCGGAAGGCACGCTGGCCATCATCACAGAAGCCACGCTCAAACTTACGCCCTTGCCCGCTGCAGTCGGCGGGCTGACCGCCCATTACCGCGACATCGCCAGTTGCGCCCGGGCGATCGCCGCCATCATGGCGCAGCCCGCCCTGCCCAGCGCGCTGGAGTTTCTCGACCAGGCCTCGCTCGACCTGATTCGCGCCCGCCATCCCGGTCTGTTGCCACAGGAAACACGCGCACTGCTGATGATCGAGGTGGACGGTGCGCCCGGCGAAATCGCCTCCAGCGCCCAGGCCATCCGCGCCGCGTGCAGCAACGACGGCCTGATCAGGGCGGAAATCGTGAGCGACCTCAAGGCCTTGTGGGCGGCGCGCAAGGCGCTTTCGCCCCTGCTGCGCGACATCGCGCCGAAGAAAATCAACGAGGACATCGTGGTGCCGGTATCGCGCCTGCCCGAACTGCTGCAGGGACTGGGCGAGCTGAGCGCCAGATACCGCGTCGCCAATGCCAACTTCGGCCACGCCGGCAACGGCAACATCCACGTCAATCTGCTGGTGAACCCCGACGACGCCGAAGAACTGCAGCGCGCGGAAGCCTGCCTGGACGAAATCTTCACCCTGGTGCTGCGCCTCGACGGCACCCTCTCGGGCGAACACGGCGTGGGGCGCGAGAAACGGGCCTTCGTAGCGCGCGAAATCGACCCTGTGACGCTGCAACTGATGCGCGACATCAAGCAGGTGTTCGACCCCCAAAACATCCTCAATCCCGGCAAAATGTTCGCCGACCCACAATAAATCAGGAGACCACCATGACCATCGCTGACCTCAACCAACGCTTCGCCATTCCCGGCCACATCGCATTCAAGGAAGGCCCCGGCGGGCTGGTAGTCGCTTCAGTCGCCAACACCCTGGCCGAATCAAGCATCGCCCTGCAGGGCGCCCACGTCATGACATTCCAGCCGCGCGGCCAGGAGCCGGTGATCTGGCTGTCGAAATTCGCCAAGTTCGCGCCCGGCAAGTCGATCCGCGGCGGCGTGCCGGTATGCTGGCCGTGGTTCGGCCCGCACGCCACGGACGCGGCGCTGCCGGGGCATGGTTTTGCCCGCACGGTGATGTGGCAGGTGCTGGAAACCAAGGCATTGGCGGACGGCGCTTCTTTCCTGCGCTTCGGCCTGGTGGAAAACGACGCCACACGCGCGCAATGGCCGCATGCTTCGAGCGCCGAACTGGAAGTCACCGTAGGTGCCGCGCTCAGGGTCGAGCTGGTGACGCGCAATAAAGGCAATGCGCCTTTCGTGCTGGGCGAAGCACTGCACACCTATTTCCACATCAGCGACGTGGCCAAGATGAAAATCGCCGGCCTCGACGGCTGCGACTACCTGGACAAGGTCGGCCCCACCACGCGCAAGACCCAGCACGGCGCCATCGTGATCGAAAGCGAAGTGGACCGCGTCTACCTCGACACCAGCGCCGACCTGCTGATCGAGGACAGCGGGCTCAAGCGCCGCATTCGCATTGCCAGCCAGAGCGCCCGCTCAGCCGTGGTATGGAACCCCTGGACCGAGAAGGCCGACAAGATGGGCGACTTCGGCCCCGAAGGCCATCGTGGCATGGTGTGCGTGGAAACCGCCAACGCAGTCGACAACGTGGTCACGGTGCAGCCCGGCGAGGAACACCGCATGGTGGCGATTTACAGCGTTGAATCTTTGGCTTGATGAAGTATTCTGGTTGGCCAAGTGTTTTTCACAAGGAGAACGTCATGAGTAAATGGCTGATGGTTCTTGCCGGCCTGATGTTGAGTTCATCGCTCAATGCGGCCGGCCTGGATGACCTGAGCAACCGGGACGCCTCCGCCGGCCTCAAGGAAGCTCTGACCAAAAGCGCCGTGGCGGCGGTTTCCCAGTTGGGCGCCGCCGACGGCTTCCTCGGCAACGACAAGGTCAGGATTCCCCTGCCGGACTCGCTGCGCAAGGCCGAGGGGCTGCTGCGCACGATGGGCATGGGCCAGCAGGCGGATGAACTGAAAGTGGCGATGAACCGGGCCGCCGAATCCGCAGTGAAGGAAGCCAGGCCGATCCTGGTCGGCGCCGTTAAAAAAATGACCGTGAGCGATGCCAAGGACGTCCTGAGCGGAGGGGATGAGGCGGCGACGCAATACTTCCGCCGCACCACCGACAAGGACCTTGCAGCAAAATTCGCCCCCATCGTGAAAAACGCCACCGCCCGGGTCCGGCTGGCCGAAAAATACAACCAGTACGCCGGCAAGGCCGCCAAGCTTGGCCTCATGGACGCGAGCGATGCCGACCTCGATCAGTACGTGACAAAAAAGACGCTGGACGGCCTGTTCCTGGTGATCGGCGAACAGGAACGGGCCATCCGCCAGGACCCGGTGGGGCAGGGCAGCGCCCTGCTCCGAAAGGTCTTCGGCGCCGTCGCCCCCTGATTACCAGCCGCGGCGCTCGTAGCCCGGGCCGCCGTAACCGCGATGGTCGCCGTAATAGCCGCGACCGTATTCATGATCGCGAAAATCGCGGTGACCGTGGCGCGGCCCGTTGTCATAACGCTCGTAATACACCCGCTGCACCGGGACCGGGCGGTAGTAGACCGGTGCCGGACGGTAATAAACAGGCTCCGGACGATAATGGACGGGTTCAACCCGGTGGTATTGGTTATCGCGCGTAGCCACCGCGACACCGGTCGCACCGCCCAGCAAGCCGCCGATAATGGCGGCATCACGACCGCCCAGCGCCGAACCGATGGCCGCACCGGCAGCGCCGCCGAACGCGCCACCCACTACAGCATCGCTGTTCCAGTCCCCGGCATACGCCTGGCCGGTAAGCGCTGCGGTCAATACGACGATCAAGCTGATCTTTTTCATGATTTGCCTCCTTGTGTGTGAACGTGAGGCAAATTGTAGGCTTGGGAAGCTTAACGCTAGCTGAATGGGAACCTTGGTCCGAAAAAAGAGAAATGGGCGCTCCGAGGTTCACTAAAGCAAAGCAAGAACGTGGAACTACGCCGAATTCCCCTCGGTCCACCGCCGAGCAGCACAGGCGAGCCGGGGGCAGTCGGCGAGGACTGTCTGAGCGCAAAGCGCGAGTTCCGCAGCCGCCCGGCTTGACGAGCAGCGCAGGGAACCCCGGAGGGGCGGTGGATGGGGCTCGCCTTCTTTGGGTTACGCTTTCTTGGCGAAGCAAGAAAGGTAACCAGCCGCCGGGCTGCCCCCGGCAATCAAAAACGGTGCGCGGAGCGCATCCAACAGCACTAAATCACACCATGCGGCGCAATGCCCGTTGGTTATTACCCCACGCTAGCTAAGAACTCCAAGAACGCCATGATGCCCAGAAAATCCACCAATAGATGCCAGATAAGAAGCAAATAATAATGCCAAAAAGGAACCAAAACATGAGCGGTTCGTCCGCTCTGTTCGCCTGACTGGCTTTCATATGAAGAATGCCGATTTTTATTGTTGCGACGATCCAACTAACAATAAAAACTGTCCAGAGCGTCACCGTTAAAAAAATAAAAGAGTTTTTCCAAAAGTTGGATTCAAAGTTAATCGCAATAGTTGCAATACCTGTAACGATTGCCAAAAAACCAGTGATTCCAGAAAACCGTTGAAGGGGTGAGCGTGGCTCAAACAATTTCATTTTGATACCCAACTTAAAGTAGCCCGCACGGGGTGTTTATTATTAGGAAACTCCCTCTAAACACCATTCAGATATGCGATCGAGTGTGGGCCGCCGTGCATATTAGGTCTATGGCAGCCGTACTGAAGTGGTTCATTTCCTGCTCGCCAACCGCACGACATACCCCCCCGATTTCTCATCCCGCTCCAACTCCACCAGCTGCCGCGTCTGCGCCTCCTCCAGCAATTCGTTGAAGGAACGGAAGCCGTAATAGGATTCGTTGAAACCGGGCTGGCGACGCTTGAGGGCCTGCTTGACCATCGAACCCCAGATCTTTTCCCCTTCGCTGCGCTCCGCGATCAGGGCTTCGATCGTTTCCATGACCAGGTCGAGCGCTTCCTGTGCCTTGTCGTCCTCGGTCTTGGGCGCTTTCTTCGCGGCGGACGGCGTAGCCTTGGCCACGGCTTTTTTCTTTGTCTCCTTCTTGCTTTCCTGCTCGCGCACCAGGTCGTCGTAGTAGATGAACTCGTCGCAGTTGGAGATCAGCAGGTCGGAAGTGGAGTTTTTCACCCCCACCCCGATCACGGTCTTGTTGTTTTCGCGCAGCTTGCTGACCAGCGGGGAGAAATCCGAATCGCCGCTGATGATGACGAAGGTCTTGACGTGGGATTTGGTGTAACACAGGTCCAGCGCGTCCACCACCATGCGGATGTCGGCCGAGTTCTTGCCGGACATGCGCACGTGGGGGATCTCGATCAGCTCGAATGACGCCTCGTGCATCGGCCCCTTGAAATCCTTGTAGCGCTCCCAGTCGCAGTAGGCTTTCTTGACCACGATGCTGCCCTTGAGCAGCAGGCGTTCCAGCACCTTCTTGATATCGAACTGCGCGTATTTGGCGTCGCGCACGCCGATGGCGATGTTCTCGAAATCGCAGAACAGCGCCATGTTTTCGGTTTCCTGGAATCCTGCCATGTCGCTTTCTCCCGGTGTGATATGACGGCATATCCGTCATGCTCATGATAACAAAGTGGTGGATCTAAACGACTGAACCTGCAGCCAGCGTTTTCAGCATTTCCAGCTCTCCGGCACTGAAACCTGCTTGCGCCCGCGCCTCCATGTTGAACGGGGGACGCAGGGCCGGCGCGTCGTACTCGCGTAGCAAATCGAAAAAAGTAGTCATCGGATCGATGCCGCGCTGCGCGCATAAATAGCCATACCAGCGGTTGCCGATGGCGACATGGCCCGTTTCGTCGTGCTGGATGATCGCCAGGATTTCCACCGCTTTCCGGTCCCCGCTGGCGGCCAGCCTGGCGCTGATCGCCGGCGTGACGTCCAGGCCGCGCGCTTCCAGCAGGCGCGGCACCAGGGCCATGCGCACCAGCGGGTCGTGGGCGGTCTTGAGCGCCGTCTCCCACAGCCCGTTGTGGGCGTTGAAATCGCCGTAGTCGTAACCCCGCGTGCGCAGGTGGTCGCGCAACAGGGTGAAATGCAGCGCTTCTTCCGCTGCTACCCGCAGCCAGTCGCCGTAAAAGTCGGGCGGCAGGGCGCGGAAACGATACACCGCGTCCAGCGCCAGGTTGATGGCGTTGAACTCGATATGCGCCAGGGAATGGATCAGCGCCGCCTGGCCTTGGGGGGTAGACAGCCTGCGCCGTTCCACCTTGCCCGGCGCGACCAGTTGCGGCTTGTCCGGGCGCCCCGGCTCGCCGACCGGCACAACCGGCGTGGCCTCGTCCATGAGCAGCCGGCCGGCTTGCCACTGCTGCCACAGGGCGACCGCGCACGCCGCCTTGGCGTCTGGCTCTGGCGTCATGAGGCAGGCATAAGTTTCAGCGAAAAGCTTGTTCATCGGGACGATTCTAACCATAAGGCGTCTGCCTATGCTAAACAAGAGTGGAAGTGTGAGAAACTATTTCAGCGCTGATCTTAATGAAGAATAAAGCGAGGAATACCGTGTCCACCATTCCGTCCCTCACCCCGGAACAACTCTACCGCCGCTGCGATCCGGGGCAGTTTGCCTTCGCCACCACCGCCGAACTCGAAGATCTCGCCGAAATCATCGGCCAGACGCGGGCGCTCAACGCCATCCGTTTCGGCAGCGACATCCAGCGCGAGGGCTACAACCTTTTCGTCATGGGGCCGTACGGTACCGGCAAGCACACCTTCGTTACCCAGTTCCTCGAAAACAAGGCGGGCAAGGAGCCGGTTCCCGCCGACCTGTGCTACGTCAACAACTTCGAACAGCCGCACAAGCCGCGCGCCCTGCTGCTTCCGGCCGGCATGGCGGTCAGGCTGCACCGTTCCATGGAGCTGCTGGTGGAAGAGCTGCGCGCCACCATCGCGGCGGCGTTCGAGAGCGAGGAATACCGCGCCAAGACGGAGGAAATCCAGGAATCCTTCACCGCGCGGGAAGAAGATGCCGTCAAGTCGCTGGGCGAGGATGCCAACCTGCGCGGCATCGCCCTGCTGCGCTCGCAGAACGGCTTCGGCTTCGGGCCGCTGAAAGACGGCGAGGTGATCAAGCCGGAAGAATACGACAAGCTCGACGAACAGGAAAAGGCGCGCATCGAGGCGACCATTGGCGAACTGCAGGCCCAGCTGGAAAAAATCCTGCGCCACGACATCCCGCAGTGGAAGCGCGAAGCGCGTGAAAAGCTCAAGCACCTCAACCGCCTGATCACCATGTTCGCCGTGGAACACCTGGTGGACGAAGCCCGGCTGCCGTTCCTGCTCATCCCCGCCGTGATGACCTATTTCGACGCGGTGCAGCAGGATGTGATCGAAAACGTGGGGGATTTCAGGCGCACCGAGGAGGGACAGAGCGGCAACGACGGCCCCCATTTCCGCCGTTACGGCATCAACGTGCTGGTCGACCACACCGCGTCGCAGGGCGCTCCGGTAGTGTACGAGGACAGCCCGATGCACCACAACCTGATCGGGCGGGTGGAGCACCTGGCCCAGTTCGGCAACCTGGTCACCGATTTCACCCTGATCAAGCCGGGGTCGCTGCACCGCGCCAACGGCGGCTACCTGTTGCTCGACGCCCGCAAGCTGCTGACCCAGCTTTATGCCTGGGAGGGGTTGAAACGCGTTTTGCACGCGCGCGAAATCCGCATCGAATCGCTGGCGCAGATACTCAGCCTGGTCAGCACCGTATCGCTGGAGCCTGAGCCGGTGCCGCTGGATGTCAAGGTCGTGCTGTTCGGCGAGCGCATCCTCTACTACCTGCTGTACGCCTACGACCCCGAATTCGCCGAGCTGTTCAAGGTGGAAGCCGACTTCGACGACCGTTTCGAGCGCAACGGCGAATCGGACCTGCTCTACGCCCGCCTGATCGGCACCGTCGCCCGCAAGGAAAAGCTGCTGCCTTTCGACCCCGCCGCCGTGGCGCGGGTGATCGAACACAGCGCACGGCTGGCGGGCGAGGCCCACAAGCTTTCCGCCCACCTGCAGTCGGTCGCCGACCTGCTGCGCGAAGCCGATTACTGGGCACGCAAGGAAGGGCGCGAGGCAGTGGCCATGGCCGACGTCCAGTACGCCATCGACACCCAGCTGCTGCGCGCCAGCCGCCTCAAGGAGCGGGTGCAGGAGGAAATCCTGCGCGGCACCGTGCTGATCGACAGCAGCGGCGCCAGGGTGGGGCAGGTCAACGCCCTGTCCGTCATCGACCTCGGCAACGCCGCCTTCGCCCAGCCTTCGCGCGTTACCGCCACGACCCGCCTGGGCGAGGGCGAACTGCTCAACATCGAGCGCGAAGCCAAGCTCTCCGGCGCGATCCATTCCAAGGGCGTGCTGATCCTGTCGGCCTACCTCGCCTCGCGCTACGCCAAGAACCGACCGTTGCCGCTGGCCGCCAGCCTGGTGTTCGAGCAGTCCTACGGCGGGGTGGAAGGCGACAGCGCGTCGGTGGCGGAGCTCTGCGCCCTGCTCTCCAGCCTGGCGGAAGTGCCGGTCAGGCAGTCCATGGCGGTGACCGGGTCGATCAACCAGTTCGGGCAGGTGCAGGCGATCGGCGCGGTGAACGAGAAAATCGAGGGCTTCTTCGACATCTGTCGCGCCCGCGGACTGAACGGCGAGCAGGGCGTGGTGATTCCCGCCGCCAACGTCCAGCACCTGATGCTGCGCCAGGACGTGGTGCAGGCAGTGGCTGAAGGACGCTTCCATGTCTACCCGGTCGCGCAGGTGGACGAGGCGCTGGAGCTGCTGACCGGCATCGCGGCCCAGGAAGTGAACGCCAAAGTGGACGGGCGCATCGCCGCCCTGCTGAAATTGCGCCAGGCGCTGGCCAAGGCCGCGCAGGAGCGCAAAAAGGGAAAGACGTCTGGGAAAGGCAATTAACCACGGAAAACACGGAGAACACGGAAGGAAATCCACGGCTCTTTGCTTTTTCCGTGTTCTCCGTGGTTAAACCCTGTCTTTACCCTGGCAGCCGAATCGTGATGGCAGCGCCACCCAGCGCGCTGCGGCCGATCGCCACCTCTCCGCCATAAGCCTGCACGATGCTGGCCACCACCGCCAGGCCGATGCCCTGGCCCGGTGCGGACTGGTCGGCGCGGGCGCCGCGCTGCAGGATGCGGTCGATGTCGGCGGGCGGGATGCCCGGACCGTCGTCCTCCACCGACAGCGTCAATTTCCCTGCCTCTGCCGCAACGGACAACATCACCCGGCTTGCACTCCACTTGTATGCGTTGTCGAGCAGGTTGCCGAGCAATTCCAGCAAATCCCCCTGGTCGCCGCGGAATCCGGGCGCCTTGTCGACGTGCATTTCCGCGCTGATCGCCTTGTCGCGATAAACCTTGTCGAGGGAGGCCATGATTCTTTGCGCCAGCGGCTCGATTTCGAGCGTGCCCGCCAAGGGCGAAGAAGGCCCCATGGTCGCTGCGCGCTGCAGCTGATAGTCCACGATGCGCTGCATTTTTTCGCTCTCCTCCGCTACCGTGGCGGCCAGCGAGGATTGTTCCGAAAGCGCGCTGCGCGATTGTTCTGATAACGCGCCCCGCATGACGGCCAGCGGCGTTTTCAGGCTATGGGCGAGGTCACCCAGCGCGTCGCGGTAGCGTTGCTGGTGCGCGCGCTCACGCTGCAGCAGGCCGTTCAGGTTTTCGGTCAGCGCCTTGAGCTCGGCGGGGTAATCGCCGCCCAGGCGCTCCTTCTCTCCCGCCTCGATGGCGCGGATTTCCGCCGCCACCCGGCGCAGCGGGCGCAGCCCCCAGCGCAGCAGCGCGGCTTGCGCCAGCAGCAGCAGCAAGGCCATCGCGCCGAGCCAGCCCCACAGGCTGCGACGGTAACGGGCGAGCTGGGTATCGAAGGCGTCCAGGTCTTCCGCCACGCGGAAAGTGAAGGGGAATTTGCGCTTTCCCTCGCTCCAGCTCACCCCCATGCTGCTGACGAAAAAATGGGCGCCGCGCGCACCCGGCAGCTCCGCGAAGCGACGTTCGCCCGCAGCCAGCACGCTGCCCGCCGGCAGGACCACGTTCAGGGCCGAGTGCGAAAGCCAGCGCTGCCTTCCACGCCCGTCGTCGATGGAGGCGTAAAGCCCCGATCCGGGCTGGCCGAAGCGCGGCTCCTGCAGCTGGTCCGGCATGGACAGCCGTCCGGCCTCATCCACTTCCGCCGCAGCGATCAGCAGGTAAAGCTGCCCCTGCAGGCGTTCCTCCCGGGCCGCCCGCGCGCTGTCGCGGAACGCCTGGTCGAGCGCGATCCCGGTGAGCGCGAGGAAAATCGCCAGCACGAGCGAAGCGGCAAGAACGATGCGGGCGTTGATGGTCATGATTTTAAAAACCTTTTGAACCACGGAAAACACGGAGAACACGGAGGAAAAACATAGGCTTTCTCCGTGTTCTCCGTGGTTAACTGTTTTTTTAATTATTGCAGTGTAAAACGGTAACCCCTGCCGCGCAGGGTCTCGATCGGCTGCAACGCGCCGTCCGGGTCGAGCTTGCGCCGCAGGCGGCTCACCAGCACTTCCAGCACGTTGCTGTCGCAATCCTGGTCGTGGGGATAGAGGTAATCGGTGAGCTCGCTCTTGGGGATGGCCTTGGCGCGGTGCTGCATGAGGTATTCCAGCAGGCGGTATTCGAATGCGGTGAGCTCGATCTCGTGCGCCGCCACGAAAGCCTTTTGCGCCGCGATGTCGAGGGTGACCGGACCGCCGCGCAAAACCTGGTCGACGCTGCCGGAGGCGCGCCGCAGCAGGGCTTTCAGGCGCGCCAGCAGTTCTTCCATCTGGAACGGTTTGGCGAGATAGTCGTCCGCGCCGGCTTCCAGCCCTTCCACCTTGTCCTGCCAGCGGCCGCGTGCGGTGAGGATGAGCACGGGCAGCGTCTTGCCCTGCCGGCGCAGCGCGCGGATGATCTCGATGCCCGACAGGCCGGGCAGGCCGAGATCGACGATGGCGGCATCGAAGGGGTATTCCGTGGCGAGGTAGAGCCCGTCCTTGCCGTCGCCCGTGCTGTCCACCCGGTAACCCTGGCCCTCCAGCCCGGCGCGGAGCTGTGCCTGCAGGCTGGCTTCGTCCTCGATGACCAGCACCCTCATTGCATGGCACCGGTTTCGGCATCGACGTAAACCACCCGCACTTCGCCGCGCGCCGTAAGCACCTTGATACGATAGCCCTCGTGCCCGTTCACCGTGGCGGGCTGCGCCTGGATGACGCGCCCGCCGGTTGCCCGAGCCACCCGCTCCATGGCGTCCCCCATGCTGATGCGGGGCTGGCCGCGACCGGCTTCGGCCAGGTGGAAGGACGAGGACGGCCGCCAGTGCTCGCCGGCCGTGGCGAAAAGGGGGAGCAACAGGACACAGAGCAAAGCGAGGCGTTTCATGGAAGTTTCCCTGGCTCAGAATGGGTCAATTCTAATCTTCATAAGCATCGACTGAAACCCGCACCCGCACATAGTTGCCGGGGTCGTTCGGCATCATCGTGGCGTAGCGGTGCCCACCGTATTCGTACACCACACGGTAGCCGGCGAGGCGGTTCTCCCAGTTGTCGATTTCGCGGCAGCGGCGCACGCTGCGCGGCCCCCGGTTGTCGTCGATATTCTGGTTCTGCAGACGGTCGCCGACGATGGCACCGGTAATGGCACCCAAGGCGGTAGCCGCTTCCCTGCCGTGGCCGCGGCCGATCTGGTTGCCGACCAGGGCGCCGGTAATGCCGCCGATCACCGAACCGCCATAGGAACGCTCGCCATAAGGCTGCGCCGCTTGGTATTCGTCGTAGCACTCTTGGCGCGGCGCGTTGACGCGGTCGTATTCCGGCGTTGCGCTGACGACGCGCGCGCGGTCGGAATACTGTTCCGCCAGGGCGGCGCCGGAAGCCAGCACCAGCGCGGCGGTCAAGCCGGCGAGCACCAGTTTGGTAGTTTTCATGCCCATCTCCTTTTGCGTTGGGATATTTCAGGCGTGGCCTGATGTGACGCATCCTACGCGCGGGAGACTGAACGCAAGCTGAACGGAATTTAAGGAGGGGTAAAACTAGTCGGCGGCGATTTTGACGCAGTTGCGGCCGGCGTGCTTGGCCTCGTACAGGGCAGCATCGGCGCGCATCACCAGGGCATGACCGTTTTCGTCGGAGGTCAGGCGCGCCAGTCCGGCGCTGAAGGTGACGGGGATCGGCTTGCCGTCGTAAGCCAGCGGCGTTTTCTGGAAAGCCTGCTTGAGGCGGTCCATGACGAACTGCGCGCCGTTGATGTCGGTTTCCGGCAGGATGATGAGGAATTCTTCGCCGCCGTAGCGGATCAGGGAATCCGCCTCGCGCAGCACCGCCTTGGTGATCAGGGTCAGGTGCTGCAGCAGCTTGTCGCCGGCGTCGTGGCCGAATTCGTCGTTGATGCGCTTGAAATAGTCCAGGTCCAGCATCGCCACCGTCAGCTTGGTGGCGCTGCGCTGGGCGCGAGCGACTTCCTTGGTCAGTACCATGTCCATGGCGCGCCGGTTCTGGGCGCCGGTGAGCCAGTCTTCCTGCATCAGGTGGCGGCTTTCCTGCAGCTCGTTCTTGATGTGCTCCAGCGCCATCTTGGTGGCGGCGAGATCGAGATGGGCGTCTTCCACCGAGGAGTGGATCGAGGTGGTGGTGGTCAGAATGGTGCCGAGCAGTTGCAGCATGCGCTTCTTTTCCTGCGCCTGGCTCAAGTCGTCGATGGAACTTTTGATCGTCTTGTTGTGACTCTGAAGATCGCTGGCAAGAGTGCCGGTGCGTTCGCTCGCCTCGCCCAGCATGTCGCGGATCATGGTCAACAGCGGGCCGCAGGTATTTTGGTCGACCTGCTCCTGCGGCGCCTCCTCGCCGGAAACCTTGCGGTAATACTTGCCGTAGTTTTCGGGCGTCGGCGGCAGGCCGTCCTCGGTAAGCTGATAGAGGGCGGCGCGTGCGATATCTGTCGGGTTTTGTGGGGACATTGGATCTGCCAGCGGTTTTCGCCGCGAGTCAGCTAATAAAATGGGTTGAAGTATAGCGCAAAATCAGGGACATGAAGCCCCGCTAGACCATGCCATTATGCCGCAGCAGCGCGTCGATGGAAGGCTCCCGCCCGCGGAAGGCGACGAAGGATTCCAGCGCCGAACGGCTGCCGCCGACGCCGAGTATCTCGCTCCAGAAACGGTGGCCGACTTCTTCGCTCAGCACGCCGTTTTCCTCGAACAGGCTGTAGGCATCCGCCGACAGCACTTCCGCCCACTTGTAGCTGTAGTAACCGGCGCCGTAGCCCCCGGCGAAGATGTGCGAGAAATTATTGGGGAAGCGGTTGTAGGCGGGCGGGATGAGCACCGCGATCTGGGCGCGGATGCGCTCCAGCAGCTGCAGCGGCGTCACGGTACCGGCCGGGTCGAAATCGGCGTGCAGATGCATGTCGAACAGGGCGAATTCGAGCTGGCGCACGGTTTGCAAGCCGCCCTGGAAGTTCTTCGCCGCCAGCATCTTGTCGAACAGCGCGCGCGGCAGGAGTTCGCCGCTATCCACGTGGCGGGCCAGGTGCTTGAGCACGTCCCATTCCCAGCAGAAGTTTTCCATGAACTGGCTCGGCAGCTCGACGGCGTCCCATTCCACGCCGTTGATGCCGGACACGCCGAGGTCTTCCACCCGGGTCAGCATGTGGTGCAGGCCGTGGCCGAACTCGTGGAACAGGGTGATGACTTCGTCGTGGGTGAAGAGCGCGGGTTTGTCGCCCACCGGCGCGGCGAAATTGCAGTTCAGGTAGGTCACTGGCACCTGGATGCCGGATTCCTTGCGCCGCCGCGTGATGGCGTCGTCCATCCAGGCGCCGCCGCGCTTGTTCTGGCGCGCATAGAGGTCGAGGTAGAACTGGCCGACCAGCTGGTTCTGCTGGTCGCGGATGTCGAAGAATTTCACATCCTGGTGCCATACCGGCGCGCTGGAAGAATGGATGGAGAGACCGTAAATAGTTTCCACTACCTTGAACATGCCCGGCAAGACCTTGTTTTCCGGGAAGTACTGCTTCACTTCCTGGTCGGAAAAAGCGTAGCGCTGGAGGCGCATTTTCTCGCTGGCGTAGGCGACGTCCCATGCTTCGAGCTTGTCCATGTCCATTTCCTCGCGGGCGAACTGGCGCAGGTCGGCGAGGTCGCGCTCGGCGTAAGGCTTGGCGCGGGCGCCCAGCTGGTTGAGGAAGTCCAGCACCTGCTGCGGTGTTTCCGCCATCTTGGTGGCCAGCGATTCCTCGGCGTAATTGTTGAACCCCAGCATTTGCGCGGCTTCGCGGCGCAGCTTGAGGATTTGCGTGATCAGCGCGGTGTTGTCGAGTTCCGGCTTGCCGAATTCGGAAGCGCGGGTGACGTAGGCGTAGTACATCTGCTCGCGCAGCTTGCGGTTTTCCCCGTACTGCATCAGCGGCATGTAGGACGGCATGTGCAGCGTGAATTTCCAGCCCGCCTTGCCGTCGGCCTGGGCCGCCTCGCGCGCCACCTGCAGCGCATCGGCGGGAATACCGGTTAGCTCGTCCTCACTCTCGACGAACAGGGCGAAGGCGTTGGTGGTGTCGAGCAGATTTTCCTCGAACTTGGCGGAGAGGGTGGAAAGCTCCTCCTGGATGGCCTTGAAGCGGCCCTTCTTGTCCTCCGCCAGGTCGGCGCCGCCGAGCACGAAGTCGCGCAGTTCGTTGGCGACGATTTTCTTTTGCGCCGGGGTCAGCGTATCGAAGGCGGGGGAGGCTTTGAGCGCCTTGAATTTGTCGAACAAGCCCTGGTGTTGCGACAGGTCGGCGTAGAAGGCGGTGAGGGTGGGCAGGTTGGCGTTGTAAACCTCGCGCAGCTCGGGGCTGTTCATCACCGCGTTGAGGTGCGAAACCTGTCCCCAGGCACGGGAAAGGCGCTCGTTGGCGTCTTCCAGCGGGCGCACGAAGTTATCCCAGGCGGGGGGCGCGACGTCGGCCACCAGTCTCTCCACCAGGGCGCGGTTGTCGACGATCAGTTGTTCGACCGCAGGCGTGACATGTGCCGGCTCGATGTCGGGAAAACGCGGCAGGCCGGAGAAGTCGAGCAGGGGGTTGTTCATGTTGGTGGAATCCGAGAATAGTGGCGAATTGATTATACTATCTGGGTCTATGGAGGCCCATTTCAACCATGAATTCGAATATCGCAAGCTATAAGGGCATTGCACCGGTCATCGCGGAAGGAGTGTTCGTCCACGCCAGCGCCCAGATCATCGGCGACGTGGCGATCGGCGCGCGCACGTCCATCTGGTGCGGCGCGGTGATTCGCGGCGACGTGAACAGCATCCGCATCGGCGCCGAGAGCAATATCCAGGACTTGAGCGTGCTGCATGTCAGCCACAGAAGTGCCGCCCGGCCGGAAGGCGCGCCGTTGCTGATCGGCGACCGCGTGACCGTGGGCCACCGCGTGATCCTCCACGGCTGCGAAATCGGCGACGAGTGCCTGATCGGCATGGGTTCCATCGTCATGGACCACGCCGTGCTGGAGCCGCGCGTCATGCTCGGCGCGGGCAGCTTGGTGCCGGAGGGCAAGCGTCTGAAAGGAGGCTACCTCTATCTCGGCAGCCCGGTGCGCGAAGTGCGCCCCCTGACGGCGGACGAACTGGCCTATTTCAACTATTCCGCCGCTCATTACGTCAGGCTGCAGCAGGGCTATTAGCGCGGCATGGCGCTCAACCCTCCTTCTGCGAGTGCGGCAGCGGCAGAAAAACTCGCACTGACGCTGGCCGGCTCCATGCTGATTCACTTTGCGCTGATTTTCGGCCTGCAAATCCGGGCGGTGCCCGCTGCGGCCCCGTCCACACACATCATCCGGGCACGATTGGTGGAGGCGCCTCGCCCCATCACGGCGCCACAGCAGCCAGCAGAGCCGGAGCCAACGCCGGATACACCGACGCTTCAAGACGCTGAGCCGGTTCCGCCGCCACAGCCTGAACCGGCGGCCACCGAGCCTGCGGCGCCCGAGCCGCCAGCCAGTGCGGCGGCACCGGAGAAAAGCGCCAACCTGCCCAGTATCGAAGTTCCCCTGCTCGAAGATCCCACCTACTACCCGGCGCAGGAAGTGGATGTTCACCCCACGGCATTGCAGAGCATTCAGCCCGCCTACCCGGCCGAAGCGGCGAACGCCAACATGGCCGGCAGCGTAACGCTTGTACTGCTGCTGGATGAAAGCGGCAAGGTACAGGACATCACGGTGGAAGAATCCAGCCCGCCCGGCATATTCGACAAATCCGCGCTGGAGGCATTCCGCAATGCCCGCTTCACGCCCGCCCAGCGCCATGGCCGAGCGGTAAAAAGCCGGGTACGGATCAAGGTGACTTACGAGTTGACGGACGACAAGACCGCGGTTGACAAGGCAAAACAAAAATGAGATAAACGCGGCTTGCGCCGATTTGATTCAGCTTGCGGGCGCGTTAAAAATACGGCTAAAGCGAGGACAAAAACCCCGTTCTAGCCGCCGCTAAATGGGGTTTTTGCTTTTTGAGGGATTTATGAACGAATATCTGTTTACTTCCGAATCAGTATCCGAAGGCCATCCGGACAAAGTGGCCGACCAGATTTCCGACGGCGTGCTCGACGCCATCCTGGCGCAGGACCCGAAAGCCCGGGTAGCCTGCGAAACGCTGGTGAGCACCGGATTGGTGGTCATTTCCGGCGAAATCACCACCCACGCCACGGTGAACTACATCGACATCGCGCGCGAAGTGGTCAAGCGCATCGGCTACAACAGTTCCGACATCGGCTTCGACTATTTGACCTGCGCCGTGCTCACCGCGCTCAACAAGCAGTCGCCCGACATCGCGCAGGGCGTCAATCGCACGCCCGAGGAAGAGATGGACCAGGGCGCCGGCGACCAGGGCCTGATGTTCGGCTACGCCTGCGACGAAACCCCGCAACTGATGCCGATGCCGATCTACTACGCGCACCGCCTCATGCAACGCCAGGCCGAGCTGCGCAAGGACGGCCGCCTGCCCTGGCTGCGCCCGGACGCCAAGTCACAGGTCACCATCCGCTACGTGGACGGCAAGCCGGCGCACGTCGACACCGTGGTGATTTCCACCCAGCACCACCCGGACGTGTCGCACGCCCAGATCAGCGAGGCTGTGATCGAGGAACTCATCAAGCCGGTGATTCCCGAAGCAATGCTGTGCGGCGAGGTGAAATACCTGGTCAACCCCACCGGACGCTTCGTAGTCGGCGGCCCGATGGGCGACTGCGGCCTGACCGGCCGCAAGATCATCGTCGACACCTACGGCGGCGCAGCGCACCATGGCGGCGGCGCGTTCTCCGGCAAGGATCCGTCCAAGGTGGACCGCTCTGCTGCCTACGCCGGCCGCTACGTGGCCAAGAACATCGTCGCCGCGGGTCTCGCGTCGAAGTGCGAAGTGCAGGTGGCCTACGCCATCGGCGTCGCCAAGCCGGTCAGCCTGATGGTGGACACGTTCGGCACCGGCAAGATCAGCGACGCCAAGATCGCCAAGCTGATCGAAGCTCACTTCGACCTGCGCCCGCGCGCCATTATCAAGACGCTCAACCTGCTGCGCCCGATCTACTCCCGCACCGCCGCCTACGGCCACTTCGGCCGCGACGAACCGGAGTTCACATGGGAAGCGACAGACAAGGCAGACGCACTGCGCGCGGATGCGGGGCTGTAATTATTGTAGGGTGCAATAAGCGTAGCGCATTGCACCAACATCCGGCGCAATGCCCGTTGGTTATTGCGCCCTACACGTTTCATTTTAAACCCCCTCCGAGGGGCGCTGCGACCCCGACACGGGGCCAGGCTCGGGGCGGGATTACCGCAACAACTGCGCCCATTCAGAAACTTGAATGGAGAACACCATGAGCACCTTTACCGACTACGTAGTCGCCGACATGTCCCTCGCCGCCTGGGGGCGCAAGGAAATTTCCATCGCGGAAATCGAAATGCCCGGCCTGATGGCTGTGCGCGCGGAATTTGGCGCCACGCAACCGCTCAAGGGCGCACGCATCGCCGGCTCCCTGCATATGACCATCCAGACCGCCGTGCTGATCGAAACGCTGACCGCGCTGGGCGCGGAAGTGCGCTGGGCGTCCTGCAACATCTATTCGACGCAGGACCAGGCCGCGGCCGCCATCGCCGCCGACAATGTTCCGGTGTTCGCCTACAAGGGCGAGAACTTGGATGAATACTGGGACTTCACCCACCGCATTTTCGAGTGGCACGACGGCGGCATGCCGAACATGATCCTCGACGACGGCGGCGATGCGACCCTGCTGCTGCACCTCGGCACCCGTGCAGAGAAAGACGCCTCGGTGGTTGCCAAGCCCACCAACGAGGAAGAAACCGCCCTGTTTGCCGCGATCAACAAGCGCCTCAAGACTCACCCCGGCTGGTACTCCACCCGCCTGGCTGCGATTCGCGGCGTGACCGAGGAAACCACCACCGGCGTCCACCGCCTCTACCAGATGCACGCCGAAGGCCGCCTCGCTTTCCCCGCCATCAACGTCAACGACTCGGTCACCAAATCCAAGTTCGACAACCTGTACGGCTGCCGCGAATCCCTGCTGGACGGCATCAAGCGCGCCACCGACGTGATGGTCGCGGGCAAGATCTGCGTGGTGCTCGGCTACGGCGACGTGGGCAAGGGTTGCGCGCAGGCCTTCCGCGGCATGGGCGCCACCGTGTGGGTCACCGAAATCGACCCGATCTGCGCCCTGCAAGCCGCCATGGAAGGCTACCGCGTAGTGCGCATGGAAGACGTGGCCGACCAGGGCGACATCTTCGTGACCGCCACCGGCAACCTCAGCGTCATCAACCACGACCACATGGCCAAGATGAAGAACGAAGCCATCGTGTGCAACATCGGCCACTTCGATTCGGAAATCGACATCGCCAGCTTGCGCAAGTACGAGTGGGACAACATCAAGCCGCAGGTCGATCACGTGGTATTCCCCGACGGCAAAAAACTCATCGTGCTGGCCGAAGGCCGCCTGGTGAACCTGGGCTGCGCCACCGGCCACCCCAGCTTCGTCATGTCCGCCTCCTTCACCAACCAGGTGATGGCGCAAATCGACCTGTTCAACAACCCCGACAAATACCCGGTGGGCGTGTACGTGCTGCCCAAGCACCTGGATGAAAAAGTGGCACGCCTGCACTTGAAGAAGATCGGCGTGAACCTCACCGAGTTGTCGGAAGAGCAGGCCGGCTATATCGGCGTGCCGAAGAACGGTCCGTACAAGCCGAATCACTACCGTTATTGATGTTTGCCACAGAGAACACAGAGAGCACAGAGACGCGATCTTTGTGTGCCCCTGTGTTCTCTGTGAACTCTGTGGCTAAAAAAACATGAACAGCAAACCCATCCTGAGCTTCGAATTCTTTCCACCGAAAACACCCGAGGGCATGGACAAGCTGCGCGCCACGCGCCAGCAGCTCGCGCAGCTCAACCCGGAATTCTTCTCGGTGACCTTCGGCGCCGGCGGCTCCACGCGCGATCGCACGCTGGAAACCGTGGTCGAGATTCAGCAGGAGGGCCGCAAGGCCGCACCGCACCTGTCCTGCATCGGCTCGACGCGGGAAAACATCCGTGCCATCCTCGACGAATACAAGGGTCACGGCATCCGGCACATCGTCGCGCTGCGCGGCGACCTGCCGTCCGGCACGCAGGACGTGGGCGAATTCCGCTACGCCAACGAGCTGGTAGCCTTTATCCGCGCCGAAACCGGCGACTATTTTCAGATCGAAGTGGCGGCCTACCCCGAGTTTCACCCCCAGGCACCGACGGCACAGGCCGATCTCGCCAACTTCAAGCGCAAGGTCGACGCCGGTGCCAATGCGGCGATCACCCAGTACTTCTACAATGCCGACGCCTACTTCAACTTCCGCGACGAATGCGACGCCATGGGCATCGCTATCCCGATCGTGCCCGGCATCATGCCGATCAGCAATTTCTCGCAGCTGGCGCGCTTCTCCGACGCCTGCGGCGCAGAAATCCCGCGCTGGCTGCGCCTCAAGATGCAGGGCTATGGCGACGACACGGCCTCCATTCGCGCCTTCGGCCTGGACGTGGTGACCGCCATGTGCGACCGCCTGCTGCAGGGCGGCGCGCCGGGGCTGCATTTCTATACGCTCAATCAGGCAGGACTTATTACTACGATCTGGCAACGGCTGGGGTTGTAGTTTGGGAAGCTTCGCAGACTGACTAGCTTCGTTCAGTTTGATTTTGCAGCTTGCACCACGCCTGCCACATACCCCTCCAGGCTTCTTCAAGATTGCAGGCAAAACGTGGGGCATCAAACAGCGGCGACTCGGCGACCTGTGAGCGCAGACCCGCTCGCGTCCCGGCCAAAGCCGTTCGATCTGCGGCGCGGGATAATGCAATATGCACGTACTCGTCCTTGTCTTGAGCGATCCAGTCCGGAAGTAGCGCCGCATTGAGAATGCTTT
Organism: Sulfurimicrobium lacus; assembly: GCF_011764585.1. Lineage (GTDB taxonomy): Bacteria > Pseudomonadota > Gammaproteobacteria > Burkholderiales > Sulfuricellaceae > Sulfurimicrobium > Sulfurimicrobium lacus. The sequence continues at coordinate 111,232 of NZ_AP022853.1, read as the reverse complement.
CTCCCTGATGGGCAATGAAACGATCGCCTTTGAGGGTTACGACAGGCACTCCCATCCACAGCCCCTCGGCCGTGGTGGTGCCGCCGGCGTAAGGAAACGGGTCTAGCGCGATGTCTACCCGCGCATAGGCGTCCAGATATTCTGCATACGTGCCCGAGCCTTCCAGCAGCAGGCGCTCCGGACCGATATTGTGGCGCGCAAAACGAGCCAGTAGCGTTTCTCTAAGCTCGCGGCTGGCCATCTGATGCGCTTTTAAAAACAGTTTGGCTTCCGGCGCGGCCCGCAGAATGCGCGACCAGACTTCAATCACCTCATCGGTGACCTTGGTCTGATTATTGAAGCAGCCATATGTAGTGTAGCCATTCCTTTGACTCGGCAACTCGGCAACAGCTGGCGCACCGTCAGGGGGGGAGAAACAGAAACAGCTGTCCGGAAGCCGCCATATCCTTTCCGTGAAATGATGTTCCTCTTCGCAGGGCGTAACCCATGGGTCGCCGATTTTCCAGTCAATCTCCTTGACCCCGGTGGTTGCAAAATAGCCAAGCCATGTAACCTGCACCGGGGCGGGCTTCCAGGCGAATGTGGGCAAGCGGCCGCATTCCGTGTGCCCGGAAAGGTCGACCAGTATATCGATCTGGTCGTCATGTATCTGCCTGGCCAGCTCGGCATTGCTTTTCCCGACGACCTTCGTCCATGCCGCGCAATGCTGCCTGAGTTCGGCCGTTAAATCATCTTCCTTTGGGTAATTGCTATAGGCAAATATCTCGAACACAGATTTATCGATCTCTTGAAGCGGCCCTTTCAGAAAGTAGCCAACCGGGTGCCGTCGGAAATCTCCTGAAACCAGCCCTATCCTGAGTTTCCGGTCGCAATCGGAACTGCACTTCCATGAATTGAAGGGAACAACCTCAGCGTGCACTTCCTGGTCGAATTGCTGAGCTATTGCGATCATCCCGCTCGGAGACGTGTTGGGTTCGTAGTTAAGGCAAAAAAGGAGATTGGAAAGGGTATCCAGATCGTGTGGATCTTTAGCTAGCGCCTGTTGGAATTCTATTGCAGCCTCTTGAGAAGCACCCTTTTCCAAGTGGACTTTCGCCATCACACTATGCGGGAACGCCAGTTCCGGATCGAGTTCAATGGCCTTTTGGCAAGCCATTTCGGCCTCTTCCGATCGGAATTGTTCAGAAAGCGAACTCCCCAGGTTGCTCCATGCTTCCGGAGAGTTCGGATCGAATTCAATAGCTTTACGACTGGCCATTTCGGCCGCCTCGAAACGTTTTAATCCGGCAAGTGAGCGCCCCCAATTGTTCCACGCTTCCGAGGAATTCTGGTCAAGCTCAATAGCTTTGCGACTGGCCGTTTCCGCCGCCTCAAAGCGTTTCAGTCCAACAAGTGCCCCACCCAAATTGCTCCACGCTCCCGGGGAGTTCGGGTCAAGCTCAATAGCTTTGCGACCGGCCGTTTCGGCCGCCTCAAAGCGTTTCAGTCCAACAAGCGCCCCGCCCAAATTGCTCCACGCTTCCGGGGAGTTCGGGTCAAGCTCGAGTGCTTTGCGGCAAGCAGCATCGGCGGCCGCATGCTGTTTCTGGGCATTCAGGATGCCGCAAAGATTGGCATGCACCGGTGCAAGATCTGGCTGCAGCCTGAGCGCATTCCTGAAAGAGGCTTCGGCATCTTCATAGCGCTTCATTTTTTCCTGGAGCTTGCCCATGTTGGAATAGGGGAAGGGATAGTCCGGTGCCAGCGCAATTGCACGTTCAAAACATTGCATGGCCTCGGAGTGAGCTCCCAGTTCAAAAAACTCCAGGCCGATGCTGTTTTGCGCATCGGCAGAGTTGAGCGTAAGTGCCCTGGCCTTATTAATGGCATCCGTCGCTTCGGCAAGCCTACCTAAACCACGCAGCGCAACACCAAGGTTGTACCAGGCTTCCGGAATGTCCGGCGCGACTTTCAGTGCCTGCTTGCACAAGCCAGCCGCAGATTCATATTTGCCGCAGGTGTTGGCAACATGGGCAGAATGAATCCATTGCGCTACGAGTTGGAAAGAAGTTGTCATTTCACGATAATGGCCTGGTTATAGCGAGAATTTTCCCATATTTGCCGCTCGCTTTCCTAAAGAATAACCCCATCATTCGCCCGGAATCGAATGTTGCGAAAAATCAATGGTTAATCTTATCCATGGCTAGCTCAAAGCATGTGTGTTGCACAAAAACAACATAACTTTCCGCCCTGTTGCGAAAACAGCAAATTTACCTTGCCAGCGCCTTTGACTCTTTGCAAGAATGGTCCCAACTTCTCAATAGGGAGGTTAGGTGGCCCGGACATCCGGACCGCTAAGCAACTCTAAAACTCAACTCTTACGGAGAGATTTATGAACAAGAAACTTATCGCTGTAGCAATCGCTGCTGCTCTGGCTCCTGTCGCCGCAATGGCCGACAGCGGCAACGTGACCATCTACGGTCAAATGAACGTTTCCGTTGATTCAGTTGAATCCGGTTACGCAGCTGGCGCTGGTCAACGCACCACGCAAATCAACGACAACTCTTCCCGCCTCGGCTTCAAGGGCACTGAAGCCCTGGGCAATGGCCTGACCGCTGTGTGGCAGATCGAAAGCTCCATCGTTGGCGACGGCGCTGGCCGCACCGCTGCCTTCCAAGGCTCGAGCAACGGCGCTCTGAACGCACGTAACACCTTCGTTGGCCTGACCGGCGGCTTCGGTACTGCAGTTCTGGGTCGTCACGACACCCCGTACAAACTGGCTACCCGTAGCCTGGACGTGTTCGCCGACAACATCGCTGATAACCGCTCCATCATGGGTGTATCCGCCAACGGCGCAACCACCTTCGACGGTCGTCAATCCAACGTCATCGCCTACATCTCCCCGAGCCTGAGCGGCTTCACTGGCGCCGTCGCCTACGTTGCAGGTGCTGAAGGCGCACTGACCAACGGTCAAACCAAGGGTGATGCATGGTCCGCAATGGGTACTTATGCCAACGGCCCGATCTTCGCCAGCTTGGCCTACGAGAAACACAACGTTGGTACCGCTGGAACGGGTACTCTCGGACTTGCTGGCATTACCGGCAAGAATGAAAAAGCATGGAAACTGGGCGCTGGCTACAACATGGGCGACTTCAAGGTCGGTCTTGCTTATGAAAAACTCAGCGACAACTTCGCTGCTGACAGCTCCGATGCATATGGCCACCACGCGTTCTACCTGAGCGGTGCATACACCATGGGTGCCAACGTCATCAAGGCGGCATACACCAAAGCAGGCAGCCTGAACAGCATCACAAACTCCGGCGTCAAGCAATGGTCCTTGGGCTTTGATCACAACATGAGCAAGCGCACCACGGTTTATGCGTTGTACTCCAAGCTGACCAACGAAGAAAACTCCGGCTACGGCTTGGTAGGTGGTTCCAACGGCGGCACGCCGATTGGCAACTTCAACTCCGATCCGTCCGTGTTCTCTCTGGGCATGAAGCACTCCTTCTAATTTAGCCTAGGCTAAACTAGAAGTTAAAACGGGCGCCTCGGCGCCCGTTTTTTATGGGCGTTGCTTTGGTCATACAATGCGCATATATAATGCGCATTGTATGACCAAAGGAATTCTTCATGCATAAGGACTTTTACAATTCAGCGGCGAAAAAGAAATCTGTCAACTTGAGCATTAATGAGAGCTTGTTACGGCAGGCAAAGGCACTCAACCTCAATTTGTCGCAATTGCTGGAACAACGTCTGGTAGAACATCTGCGAGAGTCTTTGCAAAAAAACTGGCTGGAAGAGAATCGCGCGGCAATCGACGCGTATAACCAGCGCATCGATCGCAATGGCGTGTTCAGTGAAGGACTGCGGACTTTCTGATGGCGCGGTTCGATGTTTACCGAAACGCCAATCCAGCTTCCTGCGAAATAACCCCGTATCTGCTGGATGTCCAGTCGGACATGCTGGAACCTCTTTCCACTCGGGTCGTTATCCCATTAGTGAAGACGGGCGAGATGGGCAAGGCCGCAAAACACCTGAATCCGCATGTCGAAGTCGAGGGCATCGCGCTTGTGATGTCCACGGCCGAACTGGCTGGTGTGCCTTCACGCTTGCTTGGCGACAAGGTGCTGTCGTTGGCGCATCGGCGAGATGAGATTATTGCGGCGCTGGATTTCCTGTTCAGCGGGTTTTGAGCGAAGCAAATGAATGTATAGGGCGGGGCACCAGGCCGTGCCCACGCGGTTGAGGCACGTGTTGCCAGCCGTAAAATCCCTACAGATCTTTGTAATACCCCTGATGCCACGCCACGAATTTCCCCACCCCGTCTTTTAACGGCGTAGCCGGCGAAAAACCCACCGCCTGACGCAAATCATCGATGTCGGCATAGGTTGCCACCACGTCACCGTCCTGCATCGGTAACATGTTCTTGACCGCCTTCTTGCCCAGCGCATCTTCGATCGCTCCGATGAAAGTCATCAGTTCCACCGGTTCGTGATTGCCGATGTTGTAGACGCGGAAAGGCGCGTAGCTGGTCGCGGCATCTGGCTGTGCGGGATCGAAGGCGGCGTCGGGTGTGGCGGTTTTGTCCAGCACGCGCACCACGCCCTCGACGATGTCGTCGATGTACGTGAAGTCGCGCCGCATCTTGCCCTGGTTGAACACGTCGATCGCGCGCCCGGCGCGAATCGCTGAGGTAAACAGCGAGGGCGACATGTCGGGGCGCCCCCAGGGGCCGTAAACGGTGAAAAATCGCAGGCCGGTGGTCGGAAGGGCAAAGAGGTGGCTGTACGTGTGCGCCATCAGTTCGTTGGATTTCTTGGTGGCGGCGTAAAGGCTGACCGGATGGTCCACGTTGTCGTGAACGGAGAAGGGCATCCGGGTGTTCGCGCCATACACGCTGGAGCTGCTGGCATAGACCAGGTGCTCGACCTGATTGTGGCGGCAGCCTTCCAGCACGTTGAGGAAACCGACGATGTTGGATTCGACGTAGGCGTGAGGATTTTGCAGGGAATAGCGCACGCCGGGTTGGGCGGCCAGATTCACCACGCGCTGGAATTTTTCCGTGGCGAACAACTGCTGCGCGGCCTGCTGGTCCGCCAGGTTCATCTGGATGAACTTGAAGCCGGACAGGGGCATTAGTTGCTGCAAACGATCGCGCTTTAGCTGCACGTCGTAATAATCGTTGAGGTTATCCACTCCGACCACTTCGTTGCCCAAGGCCAGCAGGCGCTGAGCGGTGTGCATGCCGATAAAGCCGGCCACGCCGGTTACCAATACTTTCATGTCATTTTTCCCTGTATAAGGCCATCAGCTTGGCGTATTTCATGAAGCTGTTGATGCAACCGATCAGTATATGTACCAGGCCCGGCACCCCGTCGAGGCAGCCCAGGCGCAAGAAATAGAACCGCATGAAGCGCACGACCGGACTGAGCAACAATTGTCCCAGACCTGCGCGGCGCCCCGCACGGTACATCGTCTGCGCCTGCAGCGTCGTGTAGCGATTCTGCTTGTCCAGATAGTCGGGGAGGTTTTCCGCTGATTCATGCAGCAGATCGCCGTGCAGCGTTCCGACCGGGTCGTCATGCAACACCTTTTCATGCACCGCATCGTCGCTCCAGCGCGCACGATGCCGCTCGAACAGGCGCAAACTCCAGTCCGGATAACCTTCGCCATGGCGCAGGTAACGCCCCATGAAGCGATTGCTGCGCGCCATTTTGTAGGCGGAGAAGCGCGGCTGTTGCAAGGTTTCGATAATGCTCACCCGCAATTCTTCGCTCACGCGCTCATCCGCATCCAGGCACAACACCCAATCGTTGCGCGCCTGGCTGACGGCAAACTGCTTTTGCCGCCCGAACCCCAGCCATGGCTGAACGATCACGCGGGCGTCATATTGTATCGCGATTTCGGCCGTTGCATCGTCACTGCCGCTGTCCACGATGACGATCTCATCGGCAAAGGATGCGCTTCGCAGGCAGGCTTCGAGCTGCTGGGCGGCATTCAGCGTAATGATGACGACGGAAAATGGTTGGCTTGGCATGGATGGCCATTATGCCTGTCGGCAGGGTAGGCTAGAATAGCGCATGCTGAAAATTTTGCTGGTCAAGACCTCTTCATTGGGCGACGTCATCCATCAACTTCCCGCTATCACGGACATTCGCACCCATTTCCCGGATGCCAGGATCGATTGGGTAGTGGAAGAGAATTTCGTCGAATTGCCTGCCTTGCACCCTGGCGTCAGCCGGGTCATTCCTGTGGCGGTGCGGCGCTGGCGGCGCGCTTTGCTCAATCCCGCCACCTGGCGGGAAATGGCGGCATTCCGACAGGCACTGCAATCGCTACGCTATGACATGGTTCTGGACAGCCAGGGTTTGGTCAAAAGCGCGGCCATCACGCTCCTCGCACCCGGCCCGCACTGCGGTTATGACCGCGCCAGCGCGCGCGAAGCGATCGCGGCATTGGCCTACGACAAGACCATCGCCATCCCGAAAAACCTCCACGCGGTGGAGCGCAATCGCCGTCTGGCGGGGCGGGCGCTCGGGTATGAGCCCGACACGCCGGTGGACTACGGCGTAGCGACGCCGCAGACGGAATTGTCGTGGCTGTCCTCGCAGCCTTATGCCGTGCTGCTCCACGCCACCAGTCGTGCCGACAAGGAATGGCCCGAAGCCGACTGGCTGCTGCTCGCGGCCCATCTCCACGCTTCCGGCATGAGCTGCATCCTGCCCTGGGGGAGCTCGCAGGAAAAGGAGCGCAGCGAACGCCTCGCAGCGCAGATGGCGAATGCCCTCGTTGCGCCGCGCCTGAACCTGACCCAGGCCGCAGCGCTGCTGGGCAACGCCCGCGCCGTGGTCGGCGTGGACACCGGGCTGACACATCTTGCCGCCGCCTTGAAAGTGCCGGTGGTCGCCCTCTACTGCGCCTCCGAACCAGGACTGACCGGGGTTTATACCGCCGGACCTGGCGTCAACCTGGGGCAAGCAGGCCGGATACCGAACCCTGAAGAGGTCATCGCAGCGCTTTCCGGGGTAATGGCAGCATGAATTGGCGACGCTGGCTTTACGCGGCGCTACTGTATCTGCTGCTCCCCTATGTGGTTTTTCACCTGCTGTGGCGCGCACGGCGCCAGCCTGAATACCTGCAGCACTGGGACGAACGCTTCGGACGCTATGCGACCCGTTCCATGCGCCCGGTTATCTGGCTGCATACCGTTTCAGTGGGTGAAACCCGCGCCGCAGCGCCGCTGATCAAAGCCCTGCAGGCCAGTTACCCGACGCATCAAATCCTCCTGACCCACATGACGCCCACGGGGCGCGAGGCGGGGGAGCAGCTGTTCGGAACCGATGTGTTGCGCTGCTACTTGCCTTACGATTACCCTTTCGCGGTGCGGCGTTTCCTTGCACACTTCAGGCCGCAACTCGGCGTGCTACTGGAAACCGAGATCTGGCCCAACCTGGTGCAAGCCTGCCACGACGCAGAGGTGCCGCTGTGCCTGGTGAACGCGCGCCTGTCGCAGAAATCGGCGCGCCGCTATGCGCGCTTCGGCGGTCTCATTCAAGCCAGCTTGCGCCAGCTTACCGCTGTTGCGGCGCAGACCGCGGAAGACGCCCAGCGCCTGACCGCCCTGGGAGCGCAGGATGTTGTTGTGATGGGCAACCTCAAATACGACATTGCTCCACCCGATGCGGCTTTGACGCTCGGCCGCAGCTTGCGCCAGGGCTTCGGCCCGGATCGGAAGGTGTTTCTCGCCGCAAGCACCCGTGATGGCGAGGAGGAGCGCATTCTCGACGCATTGGGCGGCTTGACCGTCCCGGGACTACTGACCGTTATCGTTCCCCGTCACCCGCAGCGCTTCGACGAAGTTGCGCAACTGCTGGAACGGCGCGGCCTGCGTTATCAGCGGCGCAGCGCGCGGCAGGCCATCGCTGTGGAGACGCAAGTCGTGCTGGGCGACAGCATGGGAGAAATGTTCGCCTACTACGCCGCCTGCGATGTGGCGTTCATCGGCGGCAGCCTGTTGCCGTTCGGCGGCCAAAACCTGATTGAAGCCTGCAGCGTGGGTAAACCGGCGCTCCTCGGCAGGCATACCTTCAACTTTGCCGATGCGGCCGAACGCGCGGTGGAGGCAGGTGCTGCGCTGCGGGTCGCGGATGAAGCCGAGTTGGCGCGGGCGTTGCAGAAATTACTGGAGAGCGCCGAGTTGCGCCAGCGCATGGGTCAGGCCGGGCTGGAGTTCACGTGCCGGCATCAAGGGGCAACCGGGCGCGTGATGGCTTTACTGCAAGGATTGCTGCCACCATCACATTAACGACATGATGCGCCGGACTATTTGAATGGAAATGCGATGATCGCCTTCGCCACCCATTTGTCGGGGTTCGCGCCGAAGCCCCGGCCAACGCCGAAATTGACGTCCAGATCCCCCCTGGCAACATCCATCACGGCGTACAGCGAGTGGCTGCGCTGGTCCGCAGGCAGGATCTGGTGCAGCGGGCCATACTCGCCGTAATACTCGAAACCGGCCTGAATGCCTTCGCCCGCGGCGTGCGTGATTTTCAGCGCCGGCTCGAACTGGGGTGCACGGCTGACGTTGTCAGACAGGCTCAGGTTCAGTATCGGGTTGAAACTCAACAGCCAGGCCTCGTCCCGATAGCCAATGATGGGGCGCAATTCCATGCCCCAGTAACTCTCCGAAACGCGCCGCGTCGAATATCCCACTTCGGTGTTCAGCCCCCAGAACAGTCTTGCGCCGTCATCCCGTGGCGCCATGTATTTCATGCGCAGCCGCAGCCCGTTGTTGTAGAGATTGCCGTCCGGGTTGAGTGCAAAGGGAAGGTACAAGCCGGCTTCCCACGATTTGGTGATGCCGTAGGAAAACTCCGGCGTCATCTGCAGCATATGGTGGCCGGGCATCTCCCCCTCATAAGAAGGCTCCTTGGCGCCGGTGATAGCGTAATTGACATGCAACTCGAGGCCAAACTCCCTCGGATCGTCCATTTCCTCGGTATAAACCTGGATCTCGTCCGGCGCAGCCAGTACGGTCGTACTGCCTAAGGTAAAAGTCACGGTGGCGAGCAAGCCACAAGCAAGCGGTAAAAATTTCATTACAGTAACTCCTTTCGTCTAGTTGAGAATGATTATCAACTAGACGAAAGGAGTTTGCAAGTTTTTCTAGCCTGCGCCTTCGTGCGGCTCAGAGCACGTAGCGCGCCAGATCCTCGCTCTGCGCCAGCTCCTTGAGCCGGCTGTCCACGTAGCCGGCGTCAATGGAAACGGTCTTGCCGCTGTGCCGCGCGGCGTCATAGGAAATTTCTTCGAGCAGCTTTTCCATCACCGTGTGCAGGCGGCGCGCACCGATATTTTCAGTGCGCTCATTCACCTCAAAAGCGATTTCGGCCAGGCGGCGCACGGCATCCACACTGAATTCGAGCTTGACGCCTTCCGTTTCGAGCAGCGCCTGATACTGCCGGGTAAGACAGGCATCGGTACTGGTGAGGATTTGTTCGAAATCGCTCACGCTCAGGCTGGTGAGTTCGACGCGGATGGGCAGCCGCCCCTGCAGCTCGGGCACGAGGTCGGAGGGCTTGGCGAGGTGGAACGCGCCGCTGCAGATGAACAGGATGTGGTCGGTCTTGACCATGCCGTACTTGGTGGTGACGGTGGTGCCTTCTACCAGCGGTAGCAGGTCGCGCTGCACGCCCTGGCGCGACACTTCGGCGCCGGAGCTCTCCGAACGGCTGGTGATCTTGTCGATCTCGTCGAGGAACACGATGCCGTTCTGTTCCGCGTTATGCACCGCTGCGATTTTAAGCTCCTCGTCGTTGACCAGCTTGAGCGCTTCCTCCTCGCTCAGCAGCTTCATCGCTTCGCGAATCCTGAGCTTGCGGGTTTTGCTGCGCGTGGTGCCCATGTTCTGGAACATGCCCTGGATCTGCGAAGTAAGGTCCTCCATGCCGGGCGGGGCGAAGATTTCCATATGCGCCTGAGGGGTGGCGACGTCGATCTCGATTTCCTTGTCGTCCAGTTGTCCCTCGCGCAGCATTTTGCGGAATTTCTGCCGCGTGGCGCCTTCCTTGTCAACATCGCCGCCATCGCGTGCCGGCGGAAGCAATGCATCGAGAATGCGCTCTTCGGCGTGTTCCTCGGCACGGAACTGGACTTTGCGCGTTTCCTGCTCACGCGTCTGTTTGATGGCAATTTCCACCAGGTCGCGGATGATCGAGTCCACGTCGCGACCGACGTAGCCGACTTCGGTGAATTTGGTCGCTTCCACCTTGATGAACGGGGCATTGGCGAGCTTGGCCAGACGACGGGCGATTTCGGTCTTGCCGACACCGGTCGGGCCGATCATCAGAATGTTCTTGGGCGTGATTTCCTGGCGCAACGGGTCGGCGACCTGCGAGCGGCGCCAGCGGTTGCGGAGCGCGATGGCGACGGCACGCTTGGCCGCGTCCTGGCCGATGATGTGTTTGTCGAGTTCGTGGACGATTTCCTGGGGGGACATTTCGGACATAATTCAGCCTTCAGTGGTCAGCATTCAGCTTTCAGCAGTCGAAGGGTTTTACTGACAGCTGACTGCTGATGGCTGATAGCTTATTCAAGCACTTCGATGATGTGATTCTGATTGGTATAAATACACAGATCAGCGGCGATGGTGAGCGATTTCTTCACGATGTCGGCCGGTGCCAGATCAGTATGATCGAGCAGCGCGCGTGCCGCGGACTGGGCGTAGGCACCGCCGCTGCCGATGGCGAGCAGGCCTTCTTCCGGCTCCAGCACGTCGCCGTTGCCGGTGATGATCAGCGAGGATTCGTGGTCGGCAACGGTGAGCATGGCCTCGAGACGGCGCAGCATGCGGTCGGTGCGCCAGTCCTTGGCGAGTTCCACGGCGGAACGCAGCAGGTGGCCCTGATGCTTTTCCAGCTTGGCTTCGAAACGTTCGAACAGCGTGAAAGCGTCCGCCGTTCCGCCGGCGAATCCGGCGAGGATTTTGTCATGGTAGAGGCGGCGCACCTTGCGCGCCGTGGCCTTGACCACGATGTTGCCCAGCGTGACCTGGCCGTCCCCGCCCATGGCGACGCTAGTGCCGCGGCGGACGGAAAGAATGGTGGTGCCGTGATATTGTTCCATAGGGCAGATCAAAAAGATAAAAGCTGATTATAGTACCGACCGGTAATGACTCAGCGCGACTTTTTGCGGATCAGGGTGGCGAATTCTGACATGCCCATCATGAGAAACAGCGCCTGCACCATTTCGTTCGCGTCCAGGATGAGAATCTTCTTGCCCGCCTGGGTGAGGTTGATCAATGCACTCATGAAGTTGCCCACAGCGACAAAATCCACCCGCGTCACCTCTGCCAGGTTGATGCGAACTTCCTGCTTGTCCGCCGCGTAGTTGGACAGATCCTGCAACTGTGACTGGCTGGACTCTGAAATCACGCCGCGCATGGCAAAAGACTCGCCAGTTTCGCTTCCCGCCGCAGTCTGATCGGATGTTTGGGGCTTTGCCTGTGCGGCCACCTGGGCCGGCTTGACCGCCTCCCAGGCCGGAGGGGAGATTTCGAAATTTACCGCGTACTCGATGGCGAGGTCTTCGTATTCCGCTTCCTTGCCCAGCCACTGGTACAGCTCGAACAGCAGCAGCCAGGCCAGGCGGTCTTCGGTGCCATGGCCGTCAGCCACGATCTGCTCTTTCACCACATCGATCAAATGTTCCACACCAACGAGCTGCAGCAGTTTTCCCTTCTTGCGGCAAGCGGACAAGCCTTCCTGCATCAACTTGCAGCCGCTCAGTTCCACACTTGCGACATCGCGTACATCCACCCTCGCTTCATTTGCGCTCTGCGCCAGCAGGCAGAGCTTTTCCAGCTCCGGACTAATGGCGAGTTTGCTGCCCAAGGCAAGAATTTCCTTCTGCGCCGTATCGATCTTCCTGGTCGCTGCGGGCGTCGCGGGCATTTTCCAGATCGGCGCAGAGCGCTCGAACTTGACCACGAACTGCATCGACAGTTCGTCGAATGCCGGCTTGTTGTTCTGTACCTGATACAGGTCGAACAGCATGAGCCACGGCTGCATTTCCTTTTTTTCCGGGTAATCCTGTAGGTACTGGCTCAGGGTTGCCAGCGCCTGATCAGCCATGTTGTTTGCGTAATAAACCGCCGCCTCTTCGACCGCCGATCCTGCTTCCGCGCTGATACTTTCGAACACGACGATTTCTTCGCCCGGCTGGGAAGCCGCAGCCGGTGCCGCGAGTGGCGAAGCAAGCTGGGGCTCCTGCGGCACGGTCGCCGCGGCAGAAGGCGCCGGCTTTTTCGGGACGGGGGCTGGCGTTGCTTCAGCTTGTTTGGACTTACGTAAGAAAGAAAACACGGAATTGTCCTACAAGATGCGTAAATTATCCTACCGAGAGTTTTACATTTTAGGCCGCTTTGCCTTGATCGCTCAATAGGGGATCACCTGATTTCGGCCCAACCCAGCTTCCGAGCACTCCGAAACCAGCCAGCATCCACACAATAACTGCCCCCGAGGGCAAGTCGCTCCAAGCGGAAAGCAGCAGCCCGAGCGCAAAGCTTATACCACCCAGCGAATAAGCCAAAGGCATGCGCCAGCGCGGCGGATAATGACGAGTCGCCAGCGCGGGTACGATCAGGCTGGCGAATACCAGGTAGACGCCCACCAGTTGCACCGAGGCGGTCACCGCGCAGGCGAACACGGCGTAAAAACCGAAGCGCCCCAGGTGGTCGCGCCAGCGCAGCCACACGCCAAGCAAAATGGCCGTGAGCCAGGCGGTCGGCCACAACTGGGCGGGGCTGGCCCACAAGATCTGTCCGACCAGAAGATCCTGCAGTTGCTCTCCGCCATGCGGATTCCCAGCAAGGAGCAACGCGCCGCCGCTTGCGGCTAGCACGAACACCACGCCGATCAGTGCCTCCTGCACCTCCGGCCAGCGCTTCTCGGTGTAGGTGAACACCGCCGCGCCCAGCAAGGCCGCGCTCACTGCCGACAACTGCACCGCCCAGCCCTGCGGCTCGAACCCCAGCCGGTCGGCGGCGATGACGCCCATCCCGGCGATCTGGGCGATGGCGAGGTCGATGAACACGATGCCGCGCGCCAGCACCTGCATCCCCAGCGGCACGTGCGTCGCGAGCACCAGCAGGCCGGCGAGAAAAGCGGGCAGCAGCAGGCCCCACTCCAGGGAGGCGCTCATTTCGCCGCCGCCAGCAGGCGTTGCACGGTGTCGTCGAACAGGCTGAACAAGTCCTTGGCCTGCTCCGACCCGCCGACCGTGAACGGCAGCGCCACGGCGGAAATCTTCGCGCGCTCCGCCAGCCATTCGGACGGCCTGCCGTCATTGTAGGCCGCACGCAGGATCATCTTCGCCGGCTGGCGCTGCAGCTGTTCCAGCACCTGTACCAGGTGTCCGCTGCTCGGCTCCACGCCGGGCTTGGGTTCCAGCGTCGCGACCTCCCTCAGGCCCAGCCAGTTTTCCAGGTAGGGAAAACCCTTGTGCTGCACCACGATCGGCACTCCTTTGAGCGGCGCGGACTCTTTCTCCCAGCGCGTCACGGCAAGCTGCCAGCGACCGCTGAAAGCCTGGTAACGAGCCTGGTACCAGGCGGCGTTGGACGGGTCGGCCTCCGCCAGTTGCTTTGCCAGCCCGGTTGCCACCAGAGCGATATTGCGCGGGTCGGTCTGGATATGTGGATTGCCGCCGGGGTGCACGTCGCCGTCGGCGCGGTCGAGGCGGGTAGGTACTTCCAGCATGCGCACGAAACGCGCGGCCTCGAAATAACCGGGTTTGCCGGGCTGGATTTTCGGGTTACCCGATTGCTGCAGCAAAACCGGCAACCAGCCGATTTCCAGTTGTGAGCCGGTACAAACCAGCATGTCGGCATTGCGTGCCCGAGCCAGCAGGCTGGGCTTGGCCTGGATGTGGTGCGGGTCCTGGAAAGCGTTGGTGGCGTTGTAAACGTTCACTTTGTCGCCGCCCAACTCCTGCGCCAACGCGCCCCATTCGGGTTCGCAGGCCAGGATATTGAGGGCGGCGGAAGCGGGTGCGGCAACAGCCAGCAAAATGGCGGCGGCGATAAATCTCGAATATCGGTTCATGGCGGCTCCTTCTTAGTATTTGTGGGCGCCGTGGGCGCCCAGGCTCATTTGGTACTGGAGGAATATCTGGTTGTCGGTCGCGCCCTGAGTGGCTTTGTCTTGAGCGAACTGCAAACGGATGCGGCTGAATTCGCTGGGGTTGTAATCCAGCATCAGCGAGTGGCGGACAGGGCGATAAGCGGGGCGGGACAAAACGCCGTCGTTGACGCCGTAATCCACGCTGCCGGGGTCCAGCCGCTCCGTGCGCAAGCCCGCACGCCAGTAAGGCGCGAACTGGTAAATGCCTTGCAAGTACCAGCCCGACTGGGTGGCGGCGTAACTGCCCGGCACGGCGACGCCGTTGAGGTCGTAGACCAGGCTGCCATCCTCCACACGGCGCAGGTACTCGCCCTGCAGCTTGAAATTGGTGTAATAGGCGTTGCCGTTGGGTGCCCATTTCCACACCGCATCGGCGATCCACAGCTTGCTGTTGCCGCTGAAGCTGTTGGTAACGCCCGCACCGCCCAGGTTCGTGTCGTCCCACTGGCGGTCCTGCGGCGCAGTCGTCAGCAGCGAAAGGCCGGCGCGCCAGCTGTTGCTGTCCCCCACGTCGCCGCCCAGGTGGGCGAACAGCGCGCTGGCACCTGAGCCGTTCTTGTCGCGCCCGGTGCCGGGATAATTGGCGCCACGCCCCACTTCCGCGCCGAGCTCGAAATAGGTATCGGTCGGCGCGAGCCAGCGCAGCTGCAGGCCATCGTTGTTCATCTGTCCGCCCAGGAAAGCCTGGTAGGCCAGCGGCGCGTCGACAAAATCCCAGACGTGGGCGTGCTGTTCGTTGAGATAGCCGATACCCGAGAAGAAGCGGCCGGCCTTCAGCGTCAGCCCGTGGTTGAGCGCCGTGGTCTGGATGAAGGCTTCTTCCGTGGACACCGTGTTGTCAGGGTGAATGGCGAAATTCAACCCGCCGTAAAAGAGCTGATCCACGCTGGCATAAATGCCAAGCTCGGATTCGGCCAGACTGAAGCCGCGCTGCGGCTGCAAATCCGCCATCACGGCGGGGGGCAGGTGGAAGCCGGTGATGGCATGGCCCGCCGGATCGCGCGAATGATTGCTGTACAAGCCCGACAGGATCAGCGATACACCGGGGTTGAAAGCGTTGATGTTGTCTGCCGGCGCTGGGGCGGGCGGCGCCGCCGCGGCCTGGCTGGCGGCGGCTTCGGCCTGGGCAGCATGGCTCTCGGCGGCACTGGAGGCGGCTTCAGTTTTCTGCAGGCGCAGCTCCAGAGCCTGGATACGCGCTTCGTAACTCTGCTTGAGCGCGTTGATTTCTTGCCGGATTTGCTGCATTTCCGCACTCTCGCCGGCAACAGCGGATAGCGGCGCGCCCAGCATCATGATGATGCCGGACGCAATGATCTTGCGTTTATACATAAGCAACCTCGTCAGAACGAACAATCATTAATGGCCGTCAAGGCCATTCGACAGGAAGGTTCAGACGATGGAAGGGGGCGCGCGGGAGTAGTAGTGGCGGACGGATTGCGGCAGGCGGCAGCCAGGTTCGAATTCAAGGAGGGTGGCCGCAACGGCCGCAGGGGGAAGGCTCAGGCCACTGACAGCAACAGCGCTGCCAACGCCGGCATATGCCACGCATTTTTCGCAGGCGGGAGAATGAGGAAGCTGTTTGTCCTGCTGCGAGTGGCCAGGCAGCGGCTCGGTCAGGTGCGACAGGGCGTGCATCGCCGCGCCCTGCTGCGCGAACAGCAAGGCGAAGGCTAGCAGCAGAAACGATAGCAGTCGCGCGCGGGCTTTCATGGGGTCGTACCCTACACTTCTTTTAATGCAGGGACAATGCAAGGCGAGTCGTCCAGCAACATCGCGCTACTGCTCCGTTTCCTGCGGACGCTGGCGCGCAGCTTCTGCGGCGAGTGCGGCATTGATCTCCCGCATCACGCCGCCGAGATCGGCCGGCTTTTCGCTGTGCTCGAAAAGACCGGTCAGCTTGACTTCGATATGCAGCTCGCCGCTCTCGTACAGCGCCCAGATTTCCTTGCCGTAGTCGGTGTCCCGCAACTCGGGCGCGAACTGGCCGAAGTAGTTCGCCAGGTTGCTCACGTCGCGCTCCAGCATGCTGCTCGCGTGTTTGTTGCCCGCAGCGTCGACGGCCTGCGGCAGGTCGATGATGACCGGCCCTTCGCTGCCGACCAGGATGTTGAACTCGGACAGGTCGCCGTGGACCACGCCGGCGCACAGCATGCGCACGACCTGCTGCAGCAGGGCGTGGTGGTATTCGCGCGCCAGTTCTTCCGTCAGCACCACATCGTTGAGGCGCGGGGCGGCATTGCCGTTGTCGTCGGTCACCAGCTCCATGAGCAGCACGCCCTCGTGGAAATTATGCGGCTTCGGCACGCGCACGCCGGCGGCGGCGAGGCGGTACAGGGCGTCCACCTCGGCGCTCTGCCACGCCTCCTCCTGGGCCTTGCGGCCATAGCGCGAGCCCTTCTCCATGGCACGCGCCTGGCGGCTGTTCTTGACCTTGCGGCCCTCGGTGTAATCCACGCTCTGGCGGAAACTGCGTTTATTGGCTTCCTTGTACACCTTGGCGCAACGCACTTCGTCCCCGCAGCGAACCACGAAGACCATCGCCTCCTTGCCGCTCATGAGTTGCCGGACGACCTCGTCGACCAGGCCGTCTTCGACCAGCGGCTGGAGTCTTTTTGGAATTTTCATTACTGCTTGTCGCCTCTCAGCCGGATTACCAGGCCCTTGAGGAAATTCCTCAGCAGCTGATCGCCGCATGCCCGGTAATTTTTGTGGCCCTTTTGCCTGAACAACGCGCTCAGCTCGGGTTTAGACACGCCGAACCCGGCGAGTTCCAGAACCTTGTGCATATCCTCTTCTTTCAGCTCGAAAGCCACGCGCAGCTTTTTCAGAATGGCATTGTTGGTCAAACGCCGTTCCGGCTTCTTGTCCGTCTCCGGGCGCGGTTCCATCTTGCCCCTGCGGTGAACGATCAAGCCATCCAGAAACGCGGACAGGACATCGTCGGCGCACTCGACGAAACCTTCCTCGTCTTCCTTCTTCAGGAAACTCGCGACATCGGCTGACTCGACGTCGCGCTCGGCCAGTTTGATCATCGCCACCACCTGCGCGTCGCTCAGGTCCAGTGCATAGCGGATGCTGCGCAACACGTCGTTGTTGATCACTGCTTTTCTCCAGTTACATCAGAAGCCTGCAAATCCGCATGGTAGCTGGATCGCACCATTGGTCCGCAGGCGGCATTCTTGAATCCCATTTCCTTTGCCGCCCGCGCGAATTCCTCGAACTGTTCCGGCGTCACGAAGCGCGTGACCGGCAGGTGGTGGCGCGAGGGCTGCAGATACTGGCCGATGGTCAGCATGTCCACCTCGTGGGCGCGCAGGTCGCGCATCACGGTGAGGATTTCCTCGTCGGTCTCGCCCAGCCCGACCATCAGGCCGGATTTGGTGGGGATGCCCGGGTGTTTTTGCTTGAAAGCCTGCAGCAGCTGCAGCGAGTGGGCGTAATCGGCGCCGGGACGGGCCTGCTTGTAGAGGCGCGGCACGGTTTCCAGGTTGTGGTTGAGCACGTCCGGCGGCTGGTCGCCGAGAATCTCCAGCGCCACGTCCAGGCGGCCGCGGAAATCGGGCACCAGGGTTTCGATGCGGGTATGCGGCGAAGCTGCGCGCACCGCGCCGATGCAGGCGGCGAAATGGCCGGCCCCGCCATCGCGCAGGTCGTCGCGGTCGACGCTGGTGACGACCACGTATTTCAGCTTCATGGCGGCGATGGTGCGCGCCAGCTGCTCAGGTTCACCGGCGTCCGGCGGCAGGGGCTTGCCGTGGCCCACGTCGCAGAACGGGCAGCGCCGCGTGCACAGGTCGCCGAGGATCATGAACGTGGCAGTGCCGTGGCTGAAGCACTCGCCGATGTTGGGGCAGGCGGCTTCCTCGCACACCGTGTGCAGGCCGTGCTCGCGCAGGATGTGCTTGATCTCGCCGAACTTGCCGCCCGACGAAACCTTGCTGCGTATCCACGCAGGCTTGCGCAGCGGCTCCTGGGGCACGATCTTGATGGGGATGCGCGACGTCTTGGCGGCGCCTTTGTGAAGTTTTGGGTCAGCCATGAGAAAACCATTCCGGCAGGATCGACAGGCTTTACCGGGCTAACGAAATTGCCCCGAAGTCCTGTCCGTCCTGCAAATCCTGTCAATTCAAATAAGGGGTTGAGTATATCCCAACTGCTGCTGAAGATGCCGCGCCAGCGCATCGGCCAGCGTATCCGCATCGGCGCTCACGCCTTGGTCGCAGGTTTGCGTCACTTCCAGCCCGGGGTAGCCGCAGGGATTGATGTTGGCGTAAGGCGAAAGGTCCATGTCCACATTCAGGCACAGGCCGTGGTAGCTGCAATTGTTTCGGATGCGCAACCCCAGCGCGGCGATCTTGGCCTCGTTCACGTACACGCCCGGCGCCTTGTCGCGCCGCTCGGCCGCCACGCCATGGGTCGCCAGCAGGTCGATCACCGCCTGTTCCATGCGTCGCACCAGTTCCTTGACGCCGATGCCGTGCCGCTTGAGGTCGAGCAGGATGTACGCCACCACCTGACCCGGACCGTGGTAAGTGATCTGGCCGCCGCGGTCGATCTTCACCACCGGGATGTCGCTACTGCGCAACAGGTGTTCCGGCTTCCCGGCAAGGCCCAGGGTGTAAACCGGCGGATGCTGCAAAAGCCAGATTTCGTCCGGGGTTGCAGGCCCTCGTTGCGCCGTGAAGTCCTGCATGGCGTCAAAGGTCGGTTGGTATTCGACAAGGCCTAAGTGCCTAGTGAGGGGTGAGGAGTGAGGAGTGAGGAGTACCCCCCCCACCGCCGCTTTCTCCTCACTCCTCACTCTTCACTCCTCACGTTCAAAGAGCCATTACCACCAGCGGATGCGCGCTGATTTCGCGGTAGAGATCGTCGAGCTGCCGTTTCGAGGTGGCGTTGATGGTACAGGTGAGGGACAGATACTTGTTGCTGCTGCTGGCTTTCATGGTCACGCTGGCGGCGTCGAAATCCGGCGCGTGGCGCAGCACGACTTCCACCATGGTGGCGACGAAACCGTCCTCCATGCGCCCCATGATCTTGATGGGGAAGGCGCAGGGAAATTCCAGCAGGGTTTCCTGGTTGTTCGTGTCCTGATCGTTCATAGCGAGGGCTGGCGCATGATGGTGGCCTTGTAATCCTGGTAAAACCGGTCCATTTTTTGGAACAGAGGCCCGGGCTCGCCGGCACCTACGGCACTGCCGTCAAGTCGGGTGATGGCCTGCACTTCCCGGGTGGAAGAAGTCAGCCAGATCTCATCCGCACTGCGCAGCGTGTCTTCGGCCACCGGTCCCACGCGGGAAGGAATGCCGTGGGCGGCTGCCAGTTCCAGCACCACGTCGTAAGTAATCCCCGGCAGCATCAGGTGATCCTTGGGCGGAGCAAGCAGAACGCCATCCTTGACGACGAAAATATTGCTGGCCGCGCCTTCGCTGAGAAACCCGTCGCGCAGCATCACGGTTTCGGCGGCGCCGGCATCCACCGCCAGCTGGCGCAGCAGCACGTTGGGCAGCAGCGAAATGGCCTTGATGTCGCAGCGCAGCCAGCGGTTGTCCGGCGCCGTTATCGCCGCCACGCCGTGTTCCCGCAGCGCCTGGGCGGCGGGCAGCAGCGGGCTGCTCATCATGAACACCGTGGGCGGCGTGTCCTTGGGGAAAGCGTGGTCGCGCTTGGCCACGCCGCGCGTGATGTGCAGGTAAAGGTACTGGTCCTCGCCCTCGTTGCGCGCGATCATTTCCCGTATCAGTTCACGCCATTCGACATCGGAATGGGGATTGGCGAGGCGAATGCCGTCCAGGCTGTGCTGCAGGCGCTGCAAATGCTCGGCAAGGCGGAAAGGATGGCGAGAGTAGACCGGGATTACCTCGTACACGCCGTCGCCGAAGATGAAGCCGCGGTCCAGCACCGGCACGCGGGCGTCTTCCAGCGGGAGGAAGGCGCCGTTCAGATAGACTATTTGAACCACAGCTTGATGGTATCCAGCGCACGCCCGAAGATATTCCCCACCGCCACATTTTCCAGTGCCACCAGCGGGTAATCGGCGAAGGGCTTGTCGTCCAGCGTGAGATGGATTGCACCGACCACCTGGCCTGCGGAAATCGGCGCAAGCAAGGGCTGTTTGCTGGTCACCGTAGCTTTGATGCGGCTGTAGTAGCCTTTGGGCAGGGTGATCAGGAGATCCTGGCTGAGACCAGCCTTGAGCGTCTTCTCGCTGCCTTTCCAAACCGGCAGGTTGGAGATGGTCTGGTTTTTGGCGTAAAGGCGCTTGCCTTCGAAGAACTGGAAGCCGTAGTTGAGTAGTTTCTGGCTTTCGGTTGCGCGCAAATGGTCGGAGGTCGTTCCCAGCACAACCGAGATCAGCCGCATCGGGTCGCGCTTGGCGGTGGCGATCAGGCAGTATCCGGCGGATTCGGTATGGCCGGTTTTCATGCCGTCCACCGTGGGATCGAGCCACAGCAGGCGGTTGCGGTTAGGCTGGGTGATATTGTTGTAGCGGTATTCCCTCATCGAGTAAAACTTGAAATACTCGGGGAAGTCGCGAATGATTGCCGCCACCAGCAGGGAAAGGTCGTAAGCCGTGGTGTAGTGCTGCGCGTGCGGCAGGCCGGTGGCGTTCATGTAATGGGTATTTTTCATGCCCAGACGCAAGGCCTGCTGGTTCATCATCGAGGCGAACACTTCCTCGCTTCCCGCCACGCCCTCCGCCAGCGCAATGCAGGCGTCGTTGCCGGACTGTACGATCATGCCCTGGATCAGCTCCACAACCGTGACCGGCCGGTTCATCTCGATGAACATGCGCGAACCCTCGGTTTTCCAGGCACGCTCCGAAACCGGCAACACCTGGTCCATCTTGAGGCGGCCCTGCTTGAGCGCGGAGAAGGTCAGATAGGCCGTCATCAGCTTGGTCAGCGACGCGGGCTCGATGCGATCGTTGGCGCCCTGCTGCACCAGCAGGCGCCCGCTCGGGAAGTCGGCGAGCAGGTAGGCGCGCGCGGCGATGGGCGGTGCGGGCGGGAGCGGCAGGACTTGCTCGGCGGCGGCCAGGGTGGAGAAGAACAGTGCGGCGAGAATCAGCAACAGGCGTTTCATATAAATTCCGTAGGTGAGAGCGGCAAAATTATAGCAGACAGCCACTCCCCGGCCGGGTTCCTGCTGCCCCTGAAATTTCCTGCTTAGCGCGCAATGACCGGAGAAATATTCGCCGCCTGGCCGATCTGGCTCGCCACCTGACTGGCTTCGGAACGGCTGGCGTACGGCCCGAGGCGCACGCGGAACAGACCGCCGGCGTCGACGATCTGGATTTTTTCCACCAGCGCCCCCAGGCCCAGCTTCATCTTGCCGCTGAAATTCTCGGCATTTTCGCGCGAGCTGAAGGCGCCGAGCTGCAGGAATACGCTGCCATCCGCGCCGGTGGCCGGCGGCACGGCCGGTGTGGCGGCGATTTTCTCGGCAGGCGGTGCCAGCGGTTGCGCCACGGCAGCCGGCGTGGGCTGCAGCGGAACGGGGCCGGCCGCGGCGGTATTGACCGCGGGCTTGCCGGTCGCCACCTGGTAATTGCCGGGGTCGATGCTTTCCACCTCGACCTGGTTGGTGCCGCCGTTCAGCACGCCCAGCTTGTAAGCGGCGGTGTAGGAAAGGTCGATCAGGCGGTTGCTGTGGAACGGTCCGCGGTCGTTGATGCGCACCACGACGGACTTGCCGTTGCTGAGGTTGGTCACCCGGGCGTAGCTGGGGATGGGCAGCGTGGGGTGGGCGGCACTCATGGTGTACATGTCGTAGGTATCGCCCACCGCCGTTTTCTGGCCGTGGTAGCGGCGGCCGTACCAGGAAGCGATGCCGCGCGCCTTGTACGGGCCGAGCTGGGTGGCCGGGGTATAGGTCTGGCCCAGCACGGTGTAGGGCCGGTTGGCGAACTTGTGCAAGGGTTCGAGCCTGGGTTCGGCGTCGGGTATGGCGTCGAGATTGGCGGGGGGATTGTCGCCCGGGCCGTCGTCGAGATAATAGCCGCCGCCCTTGATCGGCTTGGCGGCAACGCTTGCCGGACGTTCTGCGCGCGGCGCGACCGAGGAACAGCCGGACAGCTGGAAAGCTGCCACAGCGGCGAGGAGGAAACCGATTTTATGGAAACGGGTCATTTTGCTTTTGCCGGGTAAATCCTGAATAATCATGCGAATTCTATCGAATATCTTCCAATGAGCAACGTCCAAGTATATCAGCAACGCCGCCAGCGCCTCGCGGCCGCCATGGGCGCCGGGGTCGCGGTGATTCCCACGGCGCCGGAACGCGTGCGCAACCGGGATAGTCATTTCCCGTTTCGCTTCGACAGCTATTTTCATTACCTGACCGGCTTTTCTGAGCCGGAGGCAGTGCTGGTATTGCTGGCGGGCAACCCGCACAAGAGCATCCTGTTCTGCCGCGAGAAGAACCTCGAACGCGAGATCTGGGACGGCTTCCGCCATGGCCCCGAGGGAGCAAAAGAGGCGTTTGGCTTCGACGAAGCCTACCCCATCGCCCAGCTCGATGAAATGCTGCCCAAGCTGCTCGCCGACCAGCCCAGCCTGTTCTTCCACCTCGGCGCCGACAGCGCCTGGGACGCTCGCGCCGTCGGCTGGCTCAACAGCGTGCGCGAACAGGTGCGCAGCGGCATCACCGCACCGGGAGCGATCCAGGATGTGCGGACACTGCTGGACGAAATGCGCCTCGTCAAGGACGCCGCGGAAATCGCCACCATGCGCCGCGCCGGCGAGATTTCCGCCGCCGCCCACATCCGGGCGATGCAACAGACGCGGCCGGGCCGGCGCGAGTTCGAGATCGAGGCCGAGCTGCTGCACGAGTTCCGCCGCCACGGCGCCCAGGCACCGGCCTACACCTCCATCGTGGCGGGCGGGGCCAACGCCTGCGTGCTGCATTACGTGTTCAACGACGCCCCGCTCAAGGACGGCGACTTGCTGCTGATCGACGCCGGCTGCGAGCTGGACGGCTACGCCGCCGACATCACCCGCACCTTCCCAGTCAACGGAAAGTTCAGCGCGGCGCAGAAGGATGTCTACGAACTGGTGCTGGCGGCCCAAGCGGCCGCGCTGTTCCACGTGAAACCCGGCAACCACTGGAACCAGCCCCACGAAGCGGCGCTCAGGGTGCTGGCCCAGGGCTTTATCGACTTCGGCCTGTGCCACGGCAGCCTCGACGAAGTGCTGGAAAAGGAAAGCTACAAGCAGTTTTACATGCACCGCACCGGTCACTGGCTGGGCATGGACGTACACGACGTGGGCGAATACAAGCAGGGCGGCGAGTGGCGGACGCTCAAGCCGGGCATGGTGCTGACCGTTGAACCCGGCTGCTATATCCGTCCGGCCGACAACGTGCCGGAGCACTTCTGGAATATCGGCATCCGCATCGAGGACGATGCGGCAGTAACCAACGACGGCTGCGAGGTCCTCAGCGCCGGGGCACCGAAGACCGTGGCGGAGATCGAAGCTCTGATGGACAAAAGAAATGCTTAGCCACGTAGACGTACTCATCATCGGTGGCGGACCTGCCGGCGCGGCACTGGCGCTCGCGCTGCAGGAAAGCGACCGCACGGTGATGGTGCTGGAAGCCCAGGACGATTTTCCCCGCCCCGCCGACCCGCGCGCGCTGGCCTTGTCCTACGGCGCGAAAATCCTGCTGCAGCGCCTCGGGGTGTGGGACAGCATCGAGGGCGCGACGCCGATCGAGACCATACACATTTCGCAGCGCGGCGGGTTCGGGCGGGCGCTGCTGACCGCTGCCGAAAGCGGCGTGGACGCGCTGGGTTACGTGGTCAACTACTCCGCGCTCAGCACCGCCCTGCACCAGGCGCTGCGCCAGGCCAACCCGCTGTATCTGACCGGCGCCGTGGTAAGCAGCGTGAAATCCACGCCCGGATTCGGCGTAGCGGAGTTCGAACACGGCGGACGACAGCTCGAAGTGACCGCCAGCCTGCTGGTGCTCGCCGACGGCGGGCGCAGCCTGGCCCAGGTGTCCGGCGTGGAACGGCACGTGGTGGATTACGACCAGACTGCGGTGATCTGCCACGTCACCGCGGAACGTCCGCGCCGCCATGTCGCCTTCGAACGCTTCACGTCGTTCGGGCCGATGGCGCTGCTGCCTTCCGGCGCGGGTTACGACCTGGTGTGGACCGCCCGGCCGGACGAAGCGGAAGCCCTGCTGCAACTCGACGACAGCGCTTTCCTCGCCAAGCTGCACGAACGCTTCGGCGACCGCCTCGGCGCGTTCACCAGTGCCGGCAAGCGCGCCAGCTTCCCCCTCAGCCTCAAATACGCCCGCCCGGTCACGGCGCAGCGCATGGCCCTGATCGGCAATGCGGCCCAGGCCATGCACCCCGTGGCGGGACAGGGGTTCAATCTCGGTCTGCGCGATGCCTGGGAACTGGGTGAGGAAATCCTCAACACCCCCCATGCCGAGATCGGCGGCCCGGCCATGCTGCAGCATTACCGCGAGGGGCGCCGCCGCGATACCGGCGGCAGCATCCTGTTCACCGACCTGCTGGTGCGGCTGTTCTCCAACGATTACGCGGGCGTCGGCCTCGGGCGCGGGCTCGGGCTGGCGGCGCTGGACCTGCTGCCGGCGGCCAAGCGCCTGGTCGCGCGAAAGATGATATTCGGAGCAAAGGGCTGATGGATTTTGACATCGTAATAGTAGGCGCGGGCCTGGTGGGCGCTTCGCTCGCCATGGCGCTTAAGGACAGCGGGCTCAAGCTGGCGCTGATCGAGGGTCGCGCACCGGCGCCGCTGCCCCAGGACGACAGCTGGGACGCGCGCATCTACGCGGTCAACCCGGCCAACGCCCGTTTTCTCGACCAGTCCGGCGTGTGGGGCGGCCTCGACCAAAGCCGCATCGCGCCGGTGCATGAAATGCACGTGTGGGGCGACGATGCGGCGGCGCGGCTCGATTTCACGGCATACCAGGCCGGGGTGGCGGAACTCGCCTTCATCGCCGAGAGCCGCCTGATGCAGGATGGCTTGTGGCGTGCCCTGCAGGGGCAGTCCAACGTGGAAATCTTCTGCCCCGCCGCCTGCGCCGCGCTGGAAGTCGCCGACGATGCCGCCATCCTGGCCCTGCAGGACGGCCGCGTGCTGCGCAGCAAGCTGGTGGTCGGCGCGGACGGGCGAGAATCCTGGGTGCGCGCCCATGCCGGCTTCGAGGCCAAGCCGCGCGAATATCGCCAGTCCGGCGTGGTGGCGAACTTCACGGTCGAGAAGCCGCACCGCAATTGCGCCTACCAGTGGTTCCGCGAGGACGGCATCCTGGCTTACCTGCCTTTGCCCGACAACAAGATCTCCATCGTCTGGTCGGCTTACGAACCCGTGGCGCAGGAACTGCTGGCGCTGCCCGGCGACGAATTCTGCCGCCGCGTGCAGGAGGCCGGCAAGAACACCCTGGGCGAACTGCAGCTGATTACGCCGCCCGCCGCCTTCTCGCTGCGCCTGCTCAACCTCGAGCACCTGGTCAAGCCGCGCGTGGCGCTGATCGGGGATGCCGCCCACAACGTCCACCCACTCTCCGGGCAGGGCGTCAATCTCGGTTTCCAGGACGCCCACCAGCTCGCCCAGGTACTGCTGCAGCGCGAAGCGCAACGCGATTGCGGCGACCATTTCCTGCTGCGCCGCTACGAAAGGGCGCGCAAGGAAGACATCCTGGCCATGCAACTGGTCACCGACGGGCTGCACAAACTTTTCAACAACGCCGATCCCCTGCTGCGCACCTTGCGCAACACCGGCCTGAGCCTGACCAATCACCTCGGCGGCCTGAAAAACCGGCTGATGCGCCATGCCATCGGGGAACTCGGTTAAACTCTTTCAGTCTTTATAAATGCTTAACACTTTCTCAGGAAATTACATGTTCTCTCTCAAAAACCTTGCCGCGCCGCTGCTGTTTGCCCTGCTGACCGCCTCGGCACACGCCGACGAAGCCCTGATCAAGAAAACCATCGAGGCCAAGTTTCCCGGCGCCAAGGTGCAGACGGTAAGCAAGACCCCTTATGCCGGCCTTTACGAAGTACTGATGGAAGGTCCGCAACTGGCCTATGCCGACGAAAAGGCCAATTACCTTTTCATGGGTTCGGTGCTGGACCTCAATGCCCAGAAAAACCTTACTGAAGAGCGCTTCCAGAAACTGACCGCGGTGAAATTCGACACCCTGCCGCTGGATACCGCCATCAAGGTGGTAAAGGGCAACGGCAGCCGCAAGATCGCCGTATTCGCCGATGCCGATTGCCCTTACTGCAAGAAATTCGAGTCCGAACTGCAGAACGTGACCAATATCACGGTTTACACCTTCCTTTTCCCGCTCGACCAGTTGCACCCGGAAGCCGGCAAGAAATCGAAACAGATCTGGTGCGCGCCGGACCGTGCCAAGGCCTGGGAAGACTGGATGCTGCGCAACACCCTGCCGAAAAATGACGGCAGCTGCGCCAACCCCCTGGCAAAAACGGCGGAACTGGGCAAGAAGCTCAACATCCAGGGCACGCCCGCGATCATCTTTACCGATGGCACCCGCGTGCCCGGCGCCATCCCGGCCGCAAAACTGGAACAGATACTGGGCGGCAAAGCCGGAAAGTAAACAATGAAGGAATTCTGGAACGAACGTTTCGGCGGCGAGGAATATTTCTACGGTACGACGCCCAACGCTTTCCTCGCGTCGCAAGCCCCACTGTTGAAATCCGGACAACTCGTGCTTTCGGTCGCCGATGGCGAGGGGCGCAACGGCGTGTGGCTGGCCGAGCAGGGGCTGGACGTGCTGGCGGTGGATTTTTCCGAAAAGGCGCTGCAGAAATCGCGCAAGCTGGCCGAGTCCAGGGGCGTGGCCCTGCAAACCGAGCTGGTGGACGTGCACACCTGGAACTGGGGAGAGAACCGTTTCGACGTAATCGTGGCGATCTTCATCCAGTTCGCTTCGTCGCAGGAGCGCCCGGCCTTGCATCGGACCATCCAGCGCGCCCTGAAACCGGGCGGCCTGCTGCTGTTGCAAGGCTACACGCCGAAACAGCTGGAATTCAGGACCGGCGGCCCTTCCAATCGCGACAACCTGTATAACGCGGCGGACCTGCAGCACGATTTCGCCGCCATGGAAATCCTGCAGTTGCGCGAACACGAGACGGTGATCAGCGAAGGCCCTGGCCATAGCGGCATGTCGGCATTGGTGGACCTGGTGGCGAGGAAACCGGCTTAAAGAACAGCAGCGGCACCCTTGATAACCTGAACATTTGCCTTTTCCGCCCCTGCTGGCAGGTAGTCAAGCACAGACCGAAATGAGGACAAGCCGTTGCAGCGCATCCCCGAACCCGAACTGATGAATGAGCCGGAGCAGGCTCGCGCCTATGCCGAGGCCGATTTCTCCGCACCGCACGACGCCTTTGTGGCCCATTTCCGCCAGCGCTTTCCCGGCTTTGCCGGCGGCGCTGCGATCGACCTTGGCTGCGGGCCTGCGGATGTCACGATGCGCTTCGCCCGCGCCTACCCGGAAGCGGCGATACTCGGCCTGGACGGGGCGCAAGCGATGCTGGATCTTGGGCGCAAGGCGGTGGACGCGGAGGGTCTCGGCCAGCGGCTCACGCTCCAGCAATGCTGCCTTCCCGACACGGACCTTCCCCCCCGGGCCTTCGATGCCGTCATCAGCAACAGCCTGCTCCATCACCTCGACGATCCCGCCGTGCTGTGGCAGACTGTGCGGCACGTTGCGAGACGCGGCGCGGCACTGCTGGTGATGGATTTGATGCGGCCCGCAAGCGCAGCGGAGGCTGAAAGTTTGACGCAGCGCTACGCAGCAGATGCCCCGCCGGTACTGCAACGGGACTTCCATCACTCGCTGCTCGCCGCCTATCGACCGGACGAGGTGCGGCAGCAACTCGATGCTGCGGGGCTGGAACAACTGCGAGTCGAGGCCGTGAGCGACCGCCATCTCCTGGTTTGGGGAACAATTCATGTATGAGAATCCTGCGCCGGCCGAAATCCGCGCCCTGTTGCAAAAAGTCCGCACCATCGCAGTGGTGGGATTGTCGCCGCAACCCGCGCGGCCCAGCTATTTTGTATCCAAGTCGATGCAGTGTTTCGGCTACCGCATCGTTCCCGTGCGCCCGGCGGTGTCCGAAGTGCTGGGGGAGAAGGCCTATGCCACCCTGGCAGAAATACCGGAGCGCATCGACCTGGTGGACGTGTTCCGTGCCGCCGAGCATGTGGATGCCATCGTGGACGAATGCCTGCGCCTGAAAATTCCCGCCATCTGGATCCAGGAAGGCATAAGAAACGAGGCGGCGGCGCAAAAGGCCAGGGACGCGGGCATGACGGTGGTCATGGACCGCTGTATTTACAAGGACTATGTCGAGTTGATGGCCTGATAATGAAACTGAAATTCACCAAGATGCATGGCCTGGGCAACGATTTCGTGGTGATCGACTGCATCAGCCAGAACATTTCCCTGAGCGGCGCGCAATTCCGCTTTCTCGCCGACCGCCACTTCGGCATCGGCTGCGACCAGATCCTGCTGGTGGAAAACCCCACCCGCTCCGACGCCGATTTCCGCTATCGCATCTTCAATGCCGACGGCGGCGAGGTGGAGCAGTGCGGCAACGGCGCGCGCTGCTTCGTGCGCTTCGTGCACGACAAGGGCCTGACCGGCAAAAGCGAAATCCGCGTCGAAACCGCGTCGGGCATCATCGAGCCGCGCCTGGAAGCGGACGGCCAGGTGACCGTCAACATGGGCGCACCACGCTTCGAGCCAATGGAAATTCCGTTCCTCGCCGAGAAGCGGGCACTGACTTACCCGCTCCCGGTCGGCGACAAGATCATCGACATCAGCGCCGTTTCCATGGGCAACCCGCATGCCGTGCAAGTCGTGGACCATATCGACTACGCGCCGGTCGCCGAGCAGGGTACGCTGATCGAGAACCATCCCGCCTTCCCGGCGCGGGTCAATGCCGGATTCATGCAGGTGGTGGACCGGACTCATATTAAACTACGCGTTTTCGAACGCGGTTCCGGCGAAACCCTGGCCTGCGGCACCGGCGCCTGCGCCGCCGCGGTCGCCGGCATCACGCGCGGCCTGCTGGACGCACAGGTACAAGTCAGCACCCGCGGCGGCGAACTCGCCATCCGCTGGGAAGGCGAAGGCCAGCCGGTATGGATGACCGGCCCGGCAGTAACGGTATTCGAAGGCGAAATAAACCTATAACAAGGACACGAACATGAATTTGAACGCAGAAGCAGTAGCCGAATTCCTCACGGAACACCCGGAGTTCTTCGAAGACAAGCCCGGCTTGCTGGAAGCCATCGCCATTCCCCACCCTCACGGCGGGCGGGCGATTTCGCTCGCCGAGCGGCAGCAGCTGCAACTGCGCGAGAAGAACAAGCTGCTGGAATCGAAACTGCGCGAGCTGCTGCAGTTCGGCGAGGAGAACGACGCGATCGGCGAGAAAGTCCACCGTTTCAGCCTCGCCCTGCTCTCCGCCCGCACCCTCGAGTCCCTGCTGCCCACCATCACCCTCAGCCTGCGCGACGATTTCGCCGTGCCCCATGTGGCGCTGCGCGTCTGGGCCATGCCCGCGCAAGTTACCGACCAGGCGGAATTCGCCGACGTAAGCGGCGACCTCAAAGCGCTCGCGGACGGACTGGTGCGACCCTATTGCGATTCCACCGCGCCATTCGAAGTGGCCTCGTGGTTCGGCGAGTCGGCCGAATTGCTGAAATCCTTCGCCGTCGTGGCGCTGCGCGCGGAAAACGTGTTCGGCCTGCTGGTCATGGCCAGCGAGGACGCCCAGCGTTTCTATCCGGAAATGGGCACCCTGTATGTAAAACGCATCGGCGAGCTGGTCAGCGTCGCCCTGATGCCCTACATCTCCGAGGGCAAGGACGCCGCCTGATGGCCGGGGAGAGGAGAGAGGAGGGCGGCAACGCCGAGCTGCTGCGGCAGTACCTTTCCCATCTCCAGCACGAACGCCGCCTGTCGCCCCTGACCGGCAAGAGTTACGCCCGCGACATCGATGAACTGTTCCGCCTGGCCGGCGAAACCCCGCTGGCCGAGCTGCAAATCCAGCAGATCCGGCGTTTCATCGCCCAGCTTCACGCCAGAGGTCTGGGCAGCCGCACCCTGGCACGCATGCTCTCGGCGTGGCGCGGCTTCTACGGCTATCTCGGCCACGCTCACGGCTTCGTCCACAACCCCTGCGCCGGCCTCAAGGCGCCGAAAGCCGCCAAGACCCTGCCCCAGGCGCTCTCCCCGGAGCAGGCCGCGCACCTCATGGAAGTACCGCCCGACGACGCGCTGGCGCTGCGCGACCGCGCCATGCTGGAACTGCTCTATTCCTCAGGCCTGCGCCTGGCCGAGCTGGTGGGGACGAACCTGGAAGATTTCGATTTCGCGGCAGGGGAAGTGCGCGTCACCGGCAAAGGCAACAAGACGCGCATCGTCCCGCTCGGGCGTCTGGCGGTAGAAGCGCTGCAAACCTGGCTGACAGAGCGGACGCTGCTGGTTCAAAGTGAAGAAAAAGCCCTGTTCGTCGGCAAAGCCGGCACCCGACTCACGCCGCGGGCCGTGCAGCTCCGCCTCAAGCAATGGGGCATCAAACTCGGCATCAACGCCAACATCCACCCCCACGTCCTGCGCCACTCCTTCGCCACCCACGTCCTGCAATCCAGCGGCGATTTAAGGGCGGTGCAGGAAATGCTCGGCCACGCCAACATCTCAACGACGCAGGTGTATACCCATCTCGATTTTCAGCATCTCGCCAAGGTGTACGACGCAGCTCACCCGCGCGCACGGAAAAAGCCTTGAGCGCCACGCGCTTAGGCCAGCTTTCCTCCCGCGCTTGCCAAGGCCTTCCTAAGTGCATCATCGTTAGTGGCCAAGGGTAATTCTTCCCGCAGCGCAAGTTCGAGATATGAAGCATCATAGCTTGACAGCCTGAAGCGGCGAGCCAGTTGGAGGGTGTCGCCAAGCGCGTGCCGACTGGAGCGGTCATCTGGTTCGATGGACATATCCTGAAGGATGCCGAGAAACCCGGCGCTTCTAGCCTCCTGCAGCAAGCCCTTGGCTTCTGCCCGGACGATTACGTTGCCGACCTCCAGCGCCCATACGCAGGGAACAACAGCGACATGATCTTCCTGTTTCAGGAGGTCAAGAATGCGCGCGGCGTATTCAAGGTCGTCCTGCGTTCCGTCTCCAAATAGCCAGCGCATAACCACCGAGTTATCCAGCACAAAACGCATCAGTCGCGCCCTTCCTCGATCAACCCCTTGATATCAACATCCTTGATCGCTGGGTGGGCTTGAATGAACTGCTGCATTCGCCCTGCCGCCTTAGCGCCATCACGCTTTTCCCTTGTGCCTGGTGGCACCAGATCGGCGACGTACTCCCCCCGATTGGTAATTCTGAATGCCATCCCCGCCCGCACCTTTCTCAAGTACTCCGGGAAATGTGTTTTTGCATCATAAGTTCCGACCTCGACGTAGGTGGTCATATAAATTCCTTTGGCTGCCTGATCAGACCAGTATATAGACCAGTCTATGGCCGGGCAAGTTCTGGCGTGCCATCATCAGTCCAGGCGCGCTGACGAATCCCCCGCTTATTTCCCGGCTTCCCTATCCGCCGCTTCGTTCGCTTGCTGCTGCGCCTGTTGCGCGGCATCCAGGTTTTGCTTGAACTGGTCCATGGTTTTCTTGGCCTCCTCGGCTTCCTTGGCTTTTGCGGCGGCAACCGTGGCGGCGGTGCCTGCCACTTCGACGCCGCATCCGGCGAGCGGGAGCACCAGGAGCATGATCAGGAATTTGCGCATTTGCCTTCCTCCTTGGTGGTGTGAATTGCTTTAATCAAAGCGCGTCTTCCAGCGCCATTTCCAGTTCCAGCCAGTCTTCTTCGAGCTGCGCCACGCGCGCTTCGAGCGTTTCCCTTTGCTGGTTCAGGCTGTTGGCCAGCGCCGCATCGGATCCTTGATACAAGGCGGGGTCGGCAAGCTGGCGGTTGGTTTCGGCCAGGTCGGCCTGGGCCTTGTGCAGCTCCGATTCCAGTTTTGCCTGTTTGGACAGCAGCGCTTTCTTGCGCGGGGCGTTCTCGCGCCGCGGCTTCTCCGCCGGGGCGGACTTGCTGCCGGCATTCTCCGCTTGGCGGCGCGACTCGACCCAGGTGCGATAGTCTTCCAGGTCGCCTTCGAACAGCTTTACCGTACCGTCCGCCACCAGCCACAGTTCGTCGGCGGTGGCGCGGATCAGGCTGCGGTCGTGGGACACCAGCACCATCGCGCCGCCGTATTCTTCCAGCGCCAGGGTGAGCGCGTCGCGCATGTCCAGGTCGAGGTGGTTGGTGGGCTCGTCCAGCAGCAGCAGGTGCGGCTTCTGCCACGCCAGCAGGGCGAGCGCGAGGCGGCTTTTCTCGCCGCCGGAGAAGGTGGCCACGGGACGGTCTTCGCCTTCGCCGGCGAGGCCGAAGCGGCCGATGAAGTTACGCAGTTCCTGGACCGTCGCTTGGGGGGCGATGCGCATCAGGTGTTCGAGCGGCGTCGCGGCGCCGTCGAGGTGCTCCAGCTGGTGCTGGGCGAAATAGCCGATGCGCAGGTCCGGCGCGGTTTCGCGGCTGCCCTCCGTGGCCTGCAGTTCGCCCACCAGCAGCTTGATGAGGGTGGACTTGCCCGCGCCGTTGGGGCCGAGCAGGGCGATACGCGCGCCGGAGCGCAGTACCAGGCTGATGTTGGCGAGCAGGGTCTGGTCGCCGTAGCCGCAAGCGGCCTTCTCCAGCCGGATCAGGGTGTCCGGGCTGCGCTCCGGCGCCTCGATCTCCAGCTCGAAGTGGCCGTGGTCGACGTGCGCCGGGGCGATGCGCTCCAGCCGTTCCAGCGCCTTGACGCGGCTTTGCGCCTGCTTGGCCTTGCTGGCCTTGGCGCGGAAGCGGCGGATGAAGTCCTCGAGGTGGGCGATCTTCTCCTGTTGCTGCGCGAAGGCCTGGTTCTGTTGCGTGGCGCGCTCGGCGCGGGCGCGCTCGAAGCTGTCGTAGTCGCCGGCGTAGCTGTCGATGACCTGGTCGTGCACGTGGGCGATGCGGTTGACGCAGGCGTTGAGGAATTCGCGGTCGTGCGACACCAGCAGGATGCTGCCGGGGTAGCGCGCGAGGTATTGCTCCAGCCACAGGATGGCTTCGAGGTCGAGGTGGTTGGTCGGCTCGTCCAGCAGCAGCAGGTCGGCGCGGCGCATCAGGGCACGGGCCAGGTTGAGGCGCATGCGCCAGCCGCCGGAGAAACTCGCCACCGGGCGCGCCA
The DNA here is from genome assembly GCF_011764585.1 of Sulfurimicrobium lacus. GTDB lineage: Bacteria > Pseudomonadota > Gammaproteobacteria > Burkholderiales > Sulfuricellaceae > Sulfurimicrobium > Sulfurimicrobium lacus. The sequence goes on along the minus strand of NZ_AP022853.1, from coordinate 77,791 downwards.
GCTGCTCGGTGCTGAACCCCAGCCCGTTGAGCAGCTGCGCGGCACGGGACGGGGCGGCGTAGCCCTCGATGGCTTCGAAACGGTGCTGGGCCTCGAACCAGGCGGCGTCGTGCGGCTCTTTGGCCAACACGCCCTCCAGCTGGCGCAGCTCGCTGTCGCCGTCGAGCACGAATTCCAGCGCCGGGCGCTCGGAGTTGGCGATTTCCTGCTCCACGAAGGCCAGGGTCTTGCCCTGCTGGAAGGAAATCTCGCCCCCGTCGGCGCGGATTTCGCCGCGGATCAGGCGGAACAGGGTGGATTTGCCGCAGCCGTTCTTGCCCACCAGGCCGACGCGCTGGTTGGCGAAGATTTGCAGGGTGGCGTTCTGGAAGAGGGGGGTTCCGTGCTGGAAATAAACCAGGTTTTGCAGTGATAACATAGCGCGATAATACCAGAATGGGCTACGATGCTGCCCGATGCGCTTTTTACGGAACACAAAGAGATGAACAAAGTTTACGTCTGGGATCTGCCCACCCGCCTGTTTCACTGGACGCTGCTGGGGCTGGTCGTGTTCCAGTGGGCCAGCGCCGAAATCGGCGGCGACCTGCTGGAATACCACTTGCTGACAGGTTATGCCATCGCCGCGCTGGTGCTGTTCCGCGTGGTGTGGGGCTTCGTCGGCGGCCAGTACGCGCGCTTCGGCAACTTTCTGCGCGGCGTGGGGCCGACCCTCGACTACGCGCGCGCCATGCGCGCCAAAACCGCAGCGCGCCATCTCGGCCACAACCCACTGGGCGGCTGGATGATCCTGGCGCTACTGGGCATATTGGCCCTGCAGATTGCCACCGGGCTTTTTTCCAACGACGACATCATGACGGAAGGACCGCTGCGCCACCTGGTATCGGACCAGCTCAGCCATCTGTTCACGGAAGTCCACGAACTTGGATTTAACCTGCTGATGGCCCTGGTCGCGTTGCATGTCGGCGCCGTCTACGTTTACAAGATTTTCAAGAAGGAAGACCTGATCCGGCCGATGCTGACCGGCTACAAACAGGCTGACGACGAAGACGCGGCAAAACAGTAAGGCGCCAACCGCGCCCGGCTATTCCCGAACCGGGTGCTTGCCCAGCTTTCTTTGCAGGGTACGACGGTGCATCTTGAGCGCCCGCGCAGTGGCCGAGATGTTGCCCTGGTGTTCCGCCAGCACGCGCTGGATGTGCTCCCATTCGAGGCGGTCGACGGACAGCGGCTGCGTTGTCACCTCCGCTTCTGCATCCCCCCCCTCGCGCTCGAACGCCGCGATGATCTGATCCGCGTCCACCGGCTTGGCCAGGTAATGGGTCGCGCCCAGCTTGATCGCCTCCACCGCCGTGGCGATGCTGGCAAAACCGGTGAGCATGACGATGCGCGTTTCCTGGTCCAGCTCCTTGAGGCGCTTCACCAGTACCAGGCCGGACGGGCCAGGCATTTTCAGGTCCACTACGGCATATTCCGGCGCGTTCTCCTCGGCCACCAGCAACGCCGCATCCACGTCGTGCGCCACGCTCACGTTGAAGCCTCGCTTGGTAAGCGCTTTGCTCAAGACGCGGCGGAAAGTCTCGTCATCGTCCACCAGCAGCAGGCTGGGTCGGTCATCGGTGCTTGGCAGTTGGGTCATGGTCAGGCCTGAAGTTTTGAAAGTGGCAAGCGGATTTCCGTCATGGCGCCGCCGCCGTCGCGATTGCGCAGCGACACCTTGCCGCCTAGGCGCTCGACGGTGGCATTGGCGAGAAACAGGCCGATGCCGATGCCGTTTCCCTTGGTGGTGTAGAAAGGCCGGCCGGCTTGCTGTACCGCTTCCGCAGACAGGCCGGGGCCGCGGTCGCGGATTTGCAGCCTGATTTCCGCGTCGTCCCAGTCCGCCTCGACCTCCACGTTATCGGGCGAGGCATCGGCGGCGTTGTTAAGCAGATTGAGCAGCCCCTGGCTCAAGGTCTGGTCGGTCATGATGTGCGGGGCGGGGCGGGCGCCCAGCCACGATACCGCCGCCGTCACGCCGGGGCGCATCAGGCGCCATTTCTCCAGCACTTCCTCCAGATAGGCATCCAGCGCGGCACCGGCCGCGTCCTCCATGCGCGCCTGGCCGGCTGAAGCCAGCAGGCTGGAGAGGATGTGCTTGCAGTTGTCCACCTGCTCGCGCAACAGCTGCAGGTCGTCTGCCAGATCCGGGTTTGCGCCATATTCACGCTGCAGCTCGCGCGTCACCACCGCCATGGTGGAGAGCGGCGTGCCCAGCTCGTGGGCAGCCCCTGCCGCCAGGGTGCCGAGGGCCACGATGCGCTCGTTGCGCAGGGTTTCCTCGCGCGCGGCGGCCAGCTGGCGGTCGCGTTCCCTGATGGTGGAGGCCATGCGCACCACGAAAAAAGCGATAAGGAAGGCGGAAAGGACAAAAGTCATCCACATGCCGGTGAGGTGCAGGTAGATCGCGGTGCTGAAGTCGCCGCTTTTCGGCATCAGCGGATAGTAATTGAACATCAGCAGGGTGTAGCAGCCGGCCGTCAGCAGCGCCATGGCCCAGGTGTAGGCCGCGGGCAGGGTGATGGCGGCAATGACCAGGGGCACCAGGTAGAACGACACCAGCGGGTTGGTCGAACCGCCGCAGTAGAACAGCAGCACGGTAATGGCAACGACGTCCACCAGCAGCTGGGCAAAGAACTCTCCATCGGCCACCGGCCAGACCTGGCGCAGCCGCCACCAGGTAAACAGGTTCACCAGCGCCAGCAGCCCGATTACCGCCGCAATCGGCGGCAATGGCAACGGCAGTTCGAGCACGTGCCGGGCCAGCACGATGGCCAGCAACAGGCCGCCGATCTCGATGCTGCGCAGCAGGAAAATACGCCGCAAATTGCTGGTGGGGAGCGCCATCATGGGCGCATCAGGTCCGAACATCTAATCCAAAGTCCACAAAAGGCTGGTGAATTGTAATCGCAACGGGCCGCTTTGTGGCCTGCGGCAAATCGTCACGTGCGGGATCTATGCCGCCGGCGGCGACCCTAAAAGTCTCCGCAGGCGCTTGGTAAACCAGTTTCTCCGCTTATCGCCGCGATTGTCTGGCGTCATGCCCCTGACGGCAGAAACGTAGTCGGCGTCATCGTTTTTGATGTGGTTTACCAGCCATCGCTTCAGGGTAGCCAGTACCTGATCGATGACGTCCTCTCCGTTGGTCATTCTCGACTGGTATTCGGCCACTTTCTTGATGAATATGGCATGGACTCTTTTATGTGCTTGCAGGTACTGGTAACCGGCCTGCTCCTGCAGACCTTCCTCGAAAGCGAAATGGGACATCGTGTAATCAGCCAATTGCTCCAGCACTTCCGCGACAACCGACTTGTCGCCGTTTTCCTTGGCCGCATTCAGCATGTTTATGTAATCGACAATTTTCCTGTGCTGACCGTCGATTACGCTAATCCCGGTATCCAGGTCGCTGGTCCATTTTATATACGCCAATTCGTTCTCCTGAAAAGGAAATTCTGGTTATTGAAGGCGGACTCATGCGTTCGGTCAAAACGCCATGCCAAAGCAGGATGAAGCGTGCTTTCCGGGTATTTCCGCGAAATCCGCCGCGGGTCGGGGGGCCTTTCCGGGCTTCCGCTCTATTCCCGTACCGGGTGCTTGGACAATTTGCGCTGCAGGGTGCGGCGATGCATGTTGAGTGACCTGGCGGCGGCGGAAATGTTATTCCCGTTATCCGCCAGGACTGTCTGGATATGCTCCCATTTCAGACGATCGACCGAAATGGGCAGCGACAGGGGAGGGACGTCCGCATCGCCCGCCTCGCGATGCAGGGCGGCGACGATCTCGTCCGCATCCGCAGGCTTGGCCAGGTAATGCGTGGCGCCCAGCCTGATCGCCCCCACCGCGGTGGCAATGCTGGCGAACCCGGTCAGCATCACGATGCGTGTATTGCCGTCCAATTTCTTCAGGTGTTTGATCAGTTCCAGGCCGGAATGCACCGGCAATTTGAGGTCCACCACGGCGTAATCCGGCGGATCGGCTTCGGCCAGCATCATGGCCGAATCCACGTCGCGCGCCTGGACCACCCGGAAACCGCGCTTGACCAGTGCGCGCGCCATTACGCGGCAGAAGGTCTTGTCATCGTCCACCAGCAGCAGGCTGGGGCAACTTTGTTTCTCTGTTTCAAGCTGCATTTGAACCCGATTGCGTGTCATTTTGGTAAGGGATAAACCAGCCGGGCTGTTTTGCCCAGCTTGCCGGTGAATTGTAAGCGCAAGCCCGCGCGACACGGGCGCGGTAAATTGTCGCGCGCGGCTTCACGACACATTTCCCGCCATCCGAACCAGACTAAGATTTGCCGCCTGAGAATCTATACAAAACCCAATGGGAGCGTGTTCATGGAAAATCCACGCCGGTCTTCGCCTTCCCGGCTCGGGCAATGTGGCCAGGTGTTGCGCAACAAACCGCTGCTGCGCCACCTCACCATCTTGCTGGCGCTCAAGATCGCCCTGCTCTGGCTGCTGTGGGCCGTCTTCATCCACGGCCAGCGGGTCGAGGTAGATCCCGCGCATATGGGCAGCCGCCTCTCGCTTTCCCCGTTTTTTTCCAATGCAATAGGAGGTAACAATGATCGACCCGTCCGTTGTTGACCTGTCGCGGCTGCAATTCGCCGCGACGGCCCTGTATCACTTTCTCTTCGTACCGCTGACGCTGGGGCTGTCGTGGCTGCTGGTGGCGATGGAGGCGACCTACGTGATGAGCGGCAAGCCCATCTACAAGGAGATGACCCGCTTCTGGGGCAAGCTCTACGGCATCAATTTCGCCCTGGGCGTCACCACCGGGCTGACCATGGAATTCCAGTTCGGCACCAACTGGGCCTATTACTCCCATTACGTAGGCGACATCTTTGGCGCGCCGCTGGCCATCGAGGGACTGATGGCCTTCTTCCTGGAATCCACTATGGCGGGGCTGTTCTTTTTCGGCTGGGACCGGCTCTCCAAAGTTGGACACCTGTCGGTCACCGCTCTCATGGCGCTGGCCACCAACCTCTCCGCCGTACTCATCCTGATCGCCAACGGCTGGATGCAGGACCCGGTGGGCTCCGCGTTCAACCCCGTCACCATGCGCATGGAACTGCACGACTTCTGGGCGCTGGTGTTCAATCCCGCGGCACAGGCCAAGTTCGTGCATACCGTCTCGGCGGGTTATGTCACCGGCTCCATCTTCGTGCTGGCGATTTCCTCCTGGTACCTGATGAAGGGCCGGCACCTGGAATTCGCGCGCCGCTCCTTCCGCATCGCCGCCGCCTTCGGCCTGGCCTCGGCGCTGTCCGTGATCGTGCTGGGAGACGAATCCGGCTACGCCGTGTCCGAGAGCCAGAAATCCAAACTGGCTGCCATCGAAGCCATGTGGGAAAGCGAGCCCGCCCCCTCCGCCTTCAATCTGCTGGCCTGGCCCAACGAGGAAAAACAGGCCAACGACTGGGAGGTGCGCATCCCCTACGTGCTGGGGCTGATCGCCACGCGCTCGACCGACGAGGTGTTGCCGGGCATCCGCGAGATACGCGCGGAAAACAGGAAACGCATCGTCTCCGGCATCGAGGCGGTCACCGCGCTGGACGCCATGCGCAAGAACCCGCAGGACGAGGCCGCGCGCACCCGCTTCAGGGAACACGAAAAGGATATGGGCTATGGCCTGCTGGTCAAGAAATACAGCGAGCAGGCAAGCCTGGCCACGCCGCAGATGATCGACCAGGCCGCGCAGGATTCGGTGCCCAGGGTCGCGCCGCTGTTCTGGACTTTCCGCGGCATGGTGCTGATCGCCTTCTCCATGCTGATGCTGTTCGCGTTCTCGTTCTGGCATAGCGCCAAGGGCAGTTTCGAAAGCAAGCCGTGGCTCTTGAAATGGGCATTCTGGTCGCTGCCCCTGCCCTGGATTGCCTGTCACCTCGGCTGGATCGTCGCCGAATACGGTCGCCAACCCTGGACGGTGCACGGCATGCTGCCCACCCACCTCTCCGCATCTTCCCTTTCGGCCGCCAGCCTGTGGGGATCGCTGGCGGGCTTCCTGGGTTTTTACACCCTGCTGCTCATCGCCGAGATGTTCCTGATGTTCAAGTACGCCCGCCGCGGTCCGGAAGGGCATGACGAACCGGCCGCCACGCAGGTGATGGCCGGCGCTAACGCATAATCGAAAAGGAAACGAGATCATGCTGGATTACGAAACCCTGAAACTTATCTGGTGGCTGCTGGTGGGCGTACTGCTCATCGGCTTCGCCATCATGGACGGCCACGACATGGGGGTGGGCATACTGCTCCCGTTCCTGGGAAAGAACGATGTCGAACGGCGCGTGATGATCAACACCGTCGCGCCCCACTGGGACGGCAACCAGGTGTGGTTCATCACCGCCGGCGGCGCCATTTTCGCCGCCTGGCCGGTAGTCTATGCCACCGCCTTCTCCGGCATGTACTGGGCCTTGCTGCTGGTGCTGTTCGCACTGTTCTTCCGCCCGGTCGGTTTCGATTACCGCTCCAAACTGCCCAATCCTGCCTGGCGCAGTTTCTGGGACTGGGGCCTGTTTGCCGGCAGCGCGGTACCCGCACTGGTATTCGGCGTGGCTTTCGGCAATCTCCTGCAGGGCGTGCCGTTCCACTTCGACGAATCGATGCGCTCGTTTTACACCGGCAGCTTCTGGGCATTGGTGCTCAACCCCTTCGCCTTGCTGACCGGGGTGGTCAGCGTCGCCATGCTAACCCTGCAAGGCGCCACCTTCCTGGCGCATCGCACTGAAGGCCCCTTGCAGGCAAGGGCCAGGAATGCCGCCACGCTATTCGGCGTGCTGCTGATCGCGGGCTTTGCGGGTGCGGGCGTCTGGGTCTCCGGCATGGAAGGCTATGTAATCACTTCGGCCATCGACACCAATGCGGCCATGAACCCGCTGATGAAGGAAGTCGGCCGCGTTCCCGGCGGCTGGCTCGCCAACTACGGCAAAATCCCGTTGCTGTGGCTGGTGCCCGCCATCGGCCTGGGGGGCGCGCTGCTCGCCGTGCTCATGGTGCGCGCGGGCAGGAACCTGCTCGCCTTCGTCGGCTCGTCGCTGGCCTGCCTCGGCATCATCGGCACCGCCGGGGTATCCCTGTTCCCCTTCATCATGCCGTCCTCGTCCGACCCCCGCTCCAGCATCACGGCCTGGGACGCGGTGTCCAGCCACTACACCCTGTGGGTGATGTTCTGGGTGGCTCTCATCTTCACGCCCATGGTGCTGGCCTACACCGGCTGGGCCTACCGGGTGATGCGCGGCAAGGTGACCGACGAATTCATCCGCGCCAACGACAAGGTTCTTTACTGAGAAAGGGGTCAAATATGTGGTATTTCACTTGGGTTCTGGGCTTGGGCTTTGCTGTACTTTTCGCCGTGATCAACGTCTTGTGGCTCGAATCAAGGGAGGCTCAGGAGCAGGAAAAACACTGAGGCGTGGAACGGTCGGGGAAAGCTTCGCCAAGGCTGCTCCGGCCGTAATCACGCCCCAGCCAGGCTGCATTGCGGCCTGCGACAACCTGCCGCGCGACACCAAGTCGCATTTTTTACATGGAAAAATCTCGTTACGATTTCCGGGCTCAACCACTTAAGGAGATAGCCATGATTCAATTCGCCGCACCCCGATTCGCAGCCGCACTGTGCGCACCCCTGTTCCTCGCCTTCGCGCTCAACGCGGCTGCCGGCCCCAAAGAGGTGGAAAAGGAGTTCGAGCGCGGCGCCATGGCGCACCGGATGCAGGATTACAAAACCGCTTATGGCATCTGGCTGGCCCTGGCGGAAAAAGGCCAGGTGGACGCCCAGTACAATGTGGCCCGCATGCTCCTGAACGGCGACGGAGCCGCGCAGAACCCCGCTAAAGCCGCCGCATGGTTCCGCAAGGCGGCCGATCAGGGCGACCGGGATTCGCGCCACATCCTCGCCACGATGTACCTGCGCGGCGAAGGCGTCGTCGCCAGCGAAACCGAGGCCAACCGCCTGTTCGCCCAGAACCGGCAACAGCATCATGCTCACCACGACCACGAACAGTGGCAGAAGTGGCAGCGCCAACTGGCCGAGATGAACCAGGAAACACAAGCGCGTTTAGCTTCCCGATAAAACCGTTTCCCCCTGAACCGTCCGCGAGCCTGGCTCCGGGCGGTTTTTTTCGCCCGCAGGACGGCTGTGACAGCGTCATTTTCCTGTTGGCGGGGTGCTTCAAAGTGTCGCGCGGCGCTCTGCCGCGCGACGCTATGCCGCATTTTAGCGTCGAAATATTTCACTTAACATCACGCTCCTGAATCGGGACACACAGATCCTGATTACACCCGCTTAATGCTAAGAAAGGTAGATTTCAGCAGTGTTCGGCAACACATTCATTATCTGCAATCGCTCAGTAAAGCCCACCCGCTGTTACCAATTGCGGGGTGCTATCCCCGGGGACCTCCGGGCTTAGGCATCAATGGGAATTTTCTATCCAAACTGCGGAATCCACACAGGTCGGTCCGGCGGTCAGAAACTTTCTTTTGCCGGAGTGGTGGCAGGACACATCGCTGTTCTCGGATTGCTTGCGCTTGCCGTGCCCGCCGAGCGGTTGGCCGAACTGGCTCACCCCATTGCCGTGCGCCTGATCGAGACAGAACCTGAAGTACCGACGCCGCTACCGCCGCCACCGCCCCGTCCCATGCCCGCCAAGCCGACACCCGTTCATGTTTCCCCGCCGGTTATGGCGCTGGCCAGCCCGGTCGAATCGGCGGCATCCTTCACTGTCCCGCCGCAACCGCAAGCAACTGCGCCGGACAGCGTTGCCGCCCCCACCCCCGAACCGGCGCCCACCTTTACTTCCGCGCGTTTCGACGCCGACTATCTGGACAATCCAAAACCGCAGTATCCCCATGCATCCCGCCGCCTCGGCGAGGAAGGGAAAGTGGTATTGCGCGTCTTTGTCAGTTCGGATGGCGATGCGAAGCGGGTGGAAGTGAAGCACTCCAGCGGTTTCCTGCGTCTCGACCAGGCTGCCGAAAATGCCGTTGTCCACTGGCGCTTCGTGCCGGCAAGGCGCGGCGAGCAAGCTGTGGCCGCCTGGGTTGCAGTGCCCATCGAATTCAGTTTGAAAAGTGAAAGTTGAGGAGACCTCCATGCCATCCAATCTCGGATTAACCCATTTCTGGCAACAGGGCGACATCGTAACCCACTGTGTTGCCATCCTGCTGCTGGCTCTGTCCATTGCCAGCTGGTCCTTGACCATCACCCGCTTCTTCCAGCAACTGCGCTTCAACCGCGCCATGGATAGTGTTTTCGCTTCATTCTGGGGGGCGGAAAACATCGAGGCCGCCCTCAAGGATATCGAGCGTTACGACCGGACCGGCGTGTTCGCGAGCCTGGCGCAGGCCGGCGTCCAGGCAGCGCAGGCCCACCAGCGCCATGGAGAACGCGGCATCGGCGCCGGCGTCAACCTCAGCGAAACCGTTACCCGCGCCCTGCGCAGCCAGATCGTCCGCTCCCAGGTCGGCATCGAAGCGGGGCTGACCTTCCTCGCCTCGGTCGGCGCCACCGCGCCTTTCATCGGGCTTTTCGGCACCGTGTGGGGGATATACCACGCCCTGGTCGCCTTGTCCGGTGCCACCCAGGTGGTACTCGACAAGGTGGCAGGCCCGGTGGGCGAAGCGCTGATCATGACGGCCGCCGGCCTGTTCGTCGCCATTCCCGCCGTGCTGGCCTTCAACGCGCTGACCCGCGCCAACCGCCTGATCTTCGCCCAACTCGACGGCTTCGCCCACGACCTGCATGCCTACCTGACCACCGGCGTGCACTCGCCGGCGGTCACCGGACAAGCCGCTTCGGCGCGCCTGGCCGCGGTCTCGGTTCCCGTCGCAGCCTAAAGGAGCGGACATGGCCTTCGGTTCCTTTGAAAGCGGCGGCGTTACCCAGCCCATGGCCGAGATCAACACCACGCCGCTGGTGGACGTGATGCTGGTGCTGCTGGTCATTTTCATCATCACCGCGCCCCTGTTCCACCAGGCGGTGCCGATCGACCTGCCGCGCGTGGATTCGACCCGCCTCGACGACAAGCCCGTTGTCGTCAACCTGGCGCTGGACAGCCAAGGCAACCTGTTTCTCGACAGTGCGCCGACGAGCCGCGAGGGCGTCCATGCGCGCCTCGCCGAAATGGCGCCGTCTCAGCCGGAGCTTCATCTGCGCGCCGAGCGCACCACGCCCTATGAGAAGGTAGCCGACATCCTTGCCGTAGCGCAACGCGCCGGGGTGATGAAGATCGCTTTCGTCACCGAGCCCAACAGATAAGCCTTTGGCTCACGATCAATTCAAACAAAAACTAAAGAAGGAGTAAGCACAATGGTTCGCAAGTCTCAAGCCGCCGAAGAGCGTGGCGTTCACCGGCCAATGGCCATTGCTATTGCCGTAGCGCTCGGCGCTTTCAGTTCCGGTGGCGCCCTTGCCGACGACAACGAAGTCCAGCTGAAGGAGATGAAGGTTTCTGCAGAGTCCGACAAACCGGTTCAGGAACGCACCGAGTTGGGAAAGCTAACGGAATACACGCCTATCTCCGGAGCAGTAGTCGACCAGCAGGACATCGAGCACTTGCAACTGGTGAACAACCTGCTGGAACTCGGCAAACGGGTTCCCGGCATCAGCATGGTGCGCAATATGCGGATTCCGGATGGCGGCAAGCAATATACCGAAAACCGGGTCGACGGGATGCGCGCCATCGCGACGAATACCTCGATCCTCGACGAAGTCGACATGGCCGACATCGAGCAGATCGAGATCATTACCGGGCCGGCATCCGCGCTCTATGGCAGTGGTGCCCTGGGCGGCACGATCAGCGTGTCCACCCGCCAGCCGCCACAGGACTTCCGCGCCAAGTTATCGCAAGAAGCTGGCAGCTGGGGCTTCCAGCGCACGCAGGGAAATGCCGGCACATCGACGGCGGACGGCCGTTTCGGCTTCATCGTTAGCGGCAGCACCATGGACAACGACGGCTGGCGCTTGAGCAGCGCGCCCGCAGCGAAGGACGCAGCCGCCGAGCACAAGGACGGACAGTCCTTAAAGACACAGTTCCGCCCCACCGACAGCACCAAGATCACCCTTGGCCTCAGCCAGTTGCATTACGATTACCGCTGGGCAGGCAGCCTGCGTATGACCAAGTTCGACCAGGACTGGCGTCAAGTCGAGGCAGGCACTTACGGCCAGGCGATTGACGACTACGAGACCTACTCCGCGCGTTTGCAGCAACTGATCGGCGAACGCGGCGAGTTCACGCTTGCACACTCTCAGGTTAGCGACGACTCTACCGCCAATGGCGGCGCCGGCTCCGGTGGCTCCAACAACGTGATCTGCGACGATGCCAGCACCGCGGCAGCACCAATTCCGGTGGGCAAGACGGTGAAGTGCCGGGCAGTCAACAACAACAGCCCTGCCATGACGAATACACTCAAGAAAGGCACTAGCACGGCCGACACCACAACGGCGATGTACCGTCAGGAGTTCGATTTCGCCAAGTCGACCCTCTATGTCGGGGCCGACATGTACGAAACCACATCTGATTCGGCGACGTACAACAACGTCTATAACGCTCTCCAGGCCCAATCCGGACAATGGGCCCAAGGCAGCATGACCGCGACAGGGCAGGGGTCGGTGACCAGGCAAAAGGAAACCACGCCCTTCCTTCACGTCGAATTTTCGCCTGTGGACAAGCTGCGGTTCCATCTCGGCGAGCGCTTCGGCAAGGTCACCAACACGGCCGATGACCGAACCGCCGCCAACAAGGACGTGGAGATGACATACAAAGACAATGTCCTCAGGAGCGGCGTCACTTATGAACTCGACAAAAGCCACCTGGTATGGGGAAACGTCGGCGAAACATTCAACCCACCAGCCACCTCGACGCTCCTGGATTCGACAACGAAGGGAACCGCCGGCAATACCATCGGCGCGGTCTTGCAGCCAGAGCAAGGACTCACCAAGGAAATCGGTTTCCGCGGCCGCTTCGAGAACATCGGCCTGCACTATGACATTGCCGTGTACCACTCCTCCAACAAAGGATTCGTCGTCGCCCGCGACTGCACTACCGCCGAAGCCGTAGCATTGAATCTTGGCGCCGCCTGCAAAATCAACGAGAACGCCGGCGGGCTGACCGCCAAGGGGCTGGAGTCCATGTTTACCTGGGCGGCGACCCGCTGGCTGGATATCGGGGCCACCTATACCAATGCGCGCGCTTACTACGACAGTTACAAGACGATAACGACCGACTACAGCGGCAACTCCTACCAGGCGATGCCCAGGCAGCGGCTGAACCTGCGGATCGCGGTGAAACCGGCGCCCGGATGGCAAGTCGAGCTGGAAGGCGACCACATATCGAGCTACTACGTGGACACTGCCAATTCCGGCAGCTATTCACGGCCCAACCTTTACAGCCTGCGCGCCAGCTATCGCAGCAAGGACTGGTCATTCTGGTTGCATGCATTGAACCTCACCGACCAGAAATACGCGACCCGCGTCGGTTACTCGACCATCGCCGGGCAAAGCATGCTGGCTGCATCCGCCGGGCAGGGCAATAGCGGCAGCTACACGCCGCTGACTCTGCGCGCCGGCGTGTCTTACAAGTTCTGATCCGATCATGAACATGATGACACATCGGTTCGTGCCGACATTGCTGATGCTGCTGGCGACTGGCCTAGTCCTGGCGCAGGATGGCGATGCTGGAACGTCGCCGCGGACTCCGGATGGCTCGGATGCCGGGGGCGCGTATGCAAGACAACGTCCGCCCGAGAATGCAACACAGGAAGAGCGTCGCGCTTTTTACCAAAAACGTGCAACTGAACGTGCCAAGACCGAGGAAAGCGGGGCCCCGATCGCCGATCATGCCACCGCACCGACCACGGCTCATGCCACTGACGGCCACCGCATGGGTGGCATGCGCCCGGACAGCACAGGCAACGGGCAGAAGCCGGGGACAGCGACGGCCATGCCGCCGCTGGCTACCGCCAAGCCGGACGAAGCCAACCGCAATGGCAATGGCGGCCGACCCGGCGGCATGGGCATGGGAATGCGCAGCGGCGGGGCAGTGTGGCTTTCGGATTCGCCGCCGATGCGCGGCGATGGCCCGCCGCGTCGCGGCATGGGCGGCATGGCCATGGGCGGCGAGCGCAGTGGTCCGCCGGTGAAACGGCTGTGGTTGCGCAGCGGCTCCGATCCCCAGAAATCCTCGTTCTACCGCGAAGTTTCCGGTGCGGCGCCGGAAATTCTGCTGGTCACGCCACAAGGCAAGCCGGAAGGCGCGCCGCTTCCTCCGGCCACCGAGGGCCGAAGGAATCTCTCTTTCGAGATGCCGACACAGGGCGTCTACCGGCTCTATGTCACCACCCGCAAGCTACAGGGCGACACGCTGAACGTCAGCGTGGCCAAGGCGGAAGTGAACAATTTCAGCCATGGCGGCGACGAGGAAGAGATCGCCAAGGCGGCGACCGCACCAAGGGCGCTGGAGTCCGCAGCGATCGAGATCGTGCGCGAGAAGCTGCCGAACGAGAAGCTGTTTTTCCAGCTCAAGTCCGGCGACGAGCAGGCTTTCTTCGTCCTGCAGAAGGGTCTGCCGCTGCAAGACGCACGGGTGCGCTTCGTCAGCCACCAGGGCTGGATCAAGGAAGCGGTGAGCGACGAACAGGGCCGCGTCAGCTTCCAGATCCTGCGCGATTACTTCCCACCCTGGAACGATTTTCAGAAGCGCTTCAAGGCGACTTTCCTGCTCATCGCCGAGGCCAATGCCGCCGAGGCGGGCCGCTACCAGGATCAGCCCTACGCAAATGTACGTTATCAGGCCACCCTGTCCGGCAGCTACTACCCTTCGCCCGAGGACTATCGTTCCTATGCCTGGGGCCTCGGCGTCGCCCTGCTGATCGCACTGTTCTGCGGCACAGCGGTCTATCTCTACCGCCGCCGCCGGGTCAAACCTTTCCGGGAGGTGCGCTTCGATGACGCCAGGTAAGCCCCGCCTGCAGGCGCTGCGTAACGCCGTCAATCAGGTCGATTTCAACCGCTTTCGTTTCTGGTTCCAGCTCGTCGGCTTTGTCCTCTTCGTCTATGGCGGCTATCTCGCCGTCGACCTGGGTACGCGCCTGCCGTTCTTTTCCTGCGGCTACAACCAGGAAGGCCGGGCTGGCGTATGCTTTCTGCTGCCGCTGCAACACCAGCTGGGACGCCCCTGGCCGATGCTGTTCAGCGCCGCCAGCATCGCCATACTCACCGGCTTTGTGATTTTCGCGCTGTGGTTCATCGTCCTCAACAAGGGCTGGTGCGGTTTCGTCTGCCCGCTCGGCACGATCCAGGACTGGATCACCGCCCTGCGCCGCCGCCTCGGCATCCGCTACTCCAGCTACAGCCGGGGACAGTTCGAACAGCTGACCAGGATCAAATACATCCTGCTCTTGCTGATGATCCTGATCCCTCTCGGCGTCGGCGGCGGCATCTTCTCCCACGACATGAGCCCGCCATTCTGCCTGATCTGTCCGGCACGCATGATCCTGCCGATGTTCACGGGCGACTTCTCCCAGTTCAGCATCGACTTCTCCAGCAAGACGGCGCTGGCCATGACCGCGCTGGGCATGGCCGTCACCGCGCTGTTCCTGGTCGGCTCCTTCGTCAAGAAGCGCTTCTTCTGCTTCCTTTGCCCGATGAGCGCGCTGCACTACCTGATCTCCAAGCCGGCCCTGCTCAAGCTGAAGAAGAACGGCGACAAGTGCACCCGCTGCGGCGATTGCTATACCGTCTGCGACATGGGTATCCGCGCCATTGCCGACGACATCGAAACCAAGGACATCATGACCGACGACTGCACCCTATGCCTGAAGTGTGTTGCTTCCTGCCCCGAGCCGGGCGCGCTCAAGGCCACCTTTGCCGGCATTTCCATCTTCGAATCCACCGAAACCGGTTTCATCAAACGCTGCCAGAAGGGAATCGGCCTTGAACAACCCAAACACTAAAATCGCAGACCTGCCCTACAACCGCACCCGCCAGGCGCGCGAAGCGGAAACCATGCTCGACCACCTGACCGACGATTTCGACGACAACCCGGCGGCCATGGCCTATTTCTACGACCTGTTCCGGCGCGCCTACTGCCATGGCGAATCGCTGGAGCGGCAGGGCGTGCGGGTGGGAACGACCTGCATCCATGCGCCGGAGGAACTGATCTACGCCATGGGAGCAACACCGGTGCGCCTGTGCAACGGTTCCTACCACTACGACCAGGTCGGCGCCGATTTCATGCCGGCCAAATCCTGCGCCATGGTCAAGGCCAGCCTGGGCATGCTCAGCTCGGAGACGGCGATCCCCAAGGTGGGCAAGCTGGACCTGATCGTCAATCCCACCACCTGTGACCAGAAAAAGAAGGCCAGCGGAATGATGGCGGGCATGGGGCACACCGTCTACGATCTGGAGCTGCCCCCTGCCAAGGAAAGCGAGCAGTCCAGGGAGTATTGGCGGCGCTCGGTGCGGGATTTCGCCCTGCGCCTGCGGCAGCTCACCGGGAAGAAACTCAGCCGCAAGAACCTGATGGCGGCCATGGCAAGAACTGGCCGTGCGCAGGCGGCCTTTCGCACCCTGCACAACTTCCGCCGCCAGACGCCCTCGCTGGTGCTGGGCAAGGACGTGTTTCTGGTCACCAACGCCTACTTCTTCGACGACATCGAGCGCTGGACCGAAGCGGTGGAAAAACTCAACGCCGAACTGGCACAGCGCGAAAAGGACGGCTTTTGCGCCGCCCAGAAGAAAGCGCCGCGCATCCTCTTCACCGGGTCGCCGCCAATTTTTCCCAACCTCAAGCTGCCCCTGCTGATCGAGGAGGCCGGCGGCGTGGTGGTGGCGGACGAGACCTGCTCCGCCAACCGCATGCTCTACGACATGACCGCAGTGGACGAATGGCTGGTCAACGACATGGTCGACAGTTTGGCGGACAAATACCTCAAGCCCTGTACCTGCCCGATCTTCACCAACAACGACGACCGGCGCCGCCGCCTGGTGGAGCTGGCCCGGAGCTTCGCCGTCGATGGCGTGGTGTACCAGGCTTTCGCCGGTTGCCAGGTATATGAAATGGAGCAGAGAAGCGTGGCGGAAACACTCCGCAAAGAGGGCATTCCCATGCTTTACGTGGAAACCGACTACAGTCCGGACGACATGGGCCAGCTTTCGACCCGCATCGAGGCATTCCTGGAATCCATCAAGACCCGCAAGAGGCAGCGCGCATGAACCATTTCATCGGAATCGACATCGGCTCCACGGCCATCAAGCTTGCCTTGGTCAACGAGCACAGCCAACTCGTCGGCGTGCACGTCACCGACTCCGGCAGCCTGTTTCACAAGAACGCCAGGGAGGCCCTGCGCGTGCTGCTGGAAAAACACGGCTTACAGCGCGAGCAAGTCAAATATGTCATCGCCACCGGCTACGGGCGCAAGCTGTTCAAGGAAGCGGACGACTCGATCAGCGAAATCACTGCCAACGCCATCGGCGCCCACGAGGCGGGGAAGGCCTTCGGCGGAGTGCGCACCATCATCAACATCGGTGGCCAGGACTCCAAGGCAATCCAGATCGACGCCTCGGGCAACGTGTCAAACTTCGCCATGAACGACAAATGCGCCGCCGGCACCGGGCGCTTCCTCGACGTTGCTGCACGCAACCTGGACATCGACCTGGAGGAACTGGGGGATTACCACTTCAACGGCAAAGGCGCGCCGCTGTCCATCAACAGCACTTGCACCGTGTTCGCCGAATCCGAGATCATCGGCCTCCTGGCCAACGGCCACGGCAAGGAAGAGATCGTGGCCGGCATCCATTACTCCATCGCCAAGCGCACCGTGCGCCTGGCCAAGCGGGTAGGCATCGAGGACCGCATCTATTTCGACGGCGGTCCGGCTCTGAACAAGGGCCTGGTGGCCGCGATCCAGGATGAACTGGGACGCGAACTGGTGGTGCCGGAGCACCCCCAGACCACCACCGCCTTCGGCGCGGCCATCCTGGCGCGCAGCGAATTCCTGTCCGAGAATCGAGAGGATTGATGTTTATGCTCGCCGCCTTCCAGCGGGATGATCGCGCGCAGCATAAAGATCGTCCGAGTCCGTTCAGCTTCCAGTAAATCAGGAAAACTCGATCATGCTTGACGTGCTCATGCCCAACTCCGTCCCGCTGGAACTGCCACCGCCCATCGGCTTTTTCGCCGCCTGGGGCCTGGGCCTGACCATGGGCCTGACCGCCTGTACCGTAACCTGCCTGCCTTTCATGGGAACCTGGGTGCTGGGGCGAGGCGGCAATGGGCGCGGCGCTTTGCGCGACACCGGGCTGTTCCTGCTCGGGCGCATCACCGCCTACAGCCTGCTCGGCGCACTGGCCGGGGCGCTAGGCGGCTGGCTGGCGCACGCACTCGGTAGCGGCGTCGGCCATGTCGCCATCGGCTTGGCGAGCATCGCCGCCGGAGCCTGGTTGCTGCTGCCCGAACGCCGGCAAGCCTGCGGCGCGATGCGCCGCGCCGCCGCCATGCCGCCCCTGCTGCTAGGCTTTTCCCTCAGCCTGACGCCATGCGCCCCGCTGGCAGCGCTGCTTGCCGCCTGCTCGGTTTCCGGCGGCGGTATCGAAGGCATGGGCTACGGCCTGTCATTCGGACTGGGCGCCGCGCTGACGCCGCTGCTCCTGCTCCTGCCGCTGCTCGGCCTGTTCGGCGACAAGTTGCGGGAGAACCGCCCCTGGCTGGTGAAATGGGCGCGCTACGGCGCTGCGGCGGTGCTGATCGCAGTGGGTTTGCGCAAGCTGATGATGGTGTAAACACTGCACCACAAAGCTGGCCATGCATAGCCGGCGTTCCTGATCACTCCGGAAAGCGCCAATTCAGGTCATAATTATTCCGCCGGAAGAATGACTTCGATCAAGCTTTCGCAAATTCACCCCTCCTAACCCCCCGTATCAGGTGCGGCATATTGCCGCGCGGCGCTATGCCGCATGCAGTCAGCGGCACTTCGCATTTAACATGCAAATCCTGATTGGGGAGAAAAACAAAATGAATAGCCGAATTTTGCGGGTTTTGGTGGCCGGAGTGTGCGCGGGGATGTCCGGGTCTGTCATTGCTGCGACCGCCGTCCCGGCAGACGATGCCGTGCTGCAGGAAATGGTGGTTAGCGGCGCGAAATCCGCCGTCGACCGGAATGTTCCGGCGGTGACGGAGGGGATTACGGCGAAGGAGATGGCCGAGACGGTGAATGTCGTCAACGTCGAGGACGCGGTGAAGTACCTGCCCAGCCTGCAAATTCGCAAGCGCTACATCGGCGATCGCAACAGTATCGTGGCTTCGCGCTCTTCCGGCACCCTGGTTAGCGCCCGCTCACTGGTCTATGCAGACGGACTGCTGCTGTCCAACCTGCTTGGCAACAGCTACAATTTCCCGCCGCGCTGGAGCCTGGTGTCGCCGGAGGAAGTCGAGCGCATCGACGTGATTTACGGGCCCTTTGCCGCCGCCTATCCCGGGAACTCGATGGGAGCCACAATTCTGATGTCGACGCGCATGCCGGATAAATTCGAGGCGCACGCCAAGGCCCAGGCCTTTCAGGAAAACTTCAAGCTTTATGGCACCGACGAAAGTTACGACGGATACCAGGTCAACGCCTTGCTGGGGAATCGTCATGACGACCTGGCGTGGTTCGCCAGTTTCAACCATCTGGACAGCAAAGGCCATCCGATGAGCTTTGCCACAAAACCCATTTCCACTACAGCGGCTAGCGGTGGCGACACGGTGGTGACTGGCGCATATCGGGACACCGACCCCAATGGCGCCGGCCGCCAGGTACTGGGGGCGACCAGCATCGACCACGCCGTACAGGACGACCTCAAGGTCAAGCTGGCCTACGATATTTCGCCGACCGTGCGCGCCTCCTACATTCTGGGTTACTGGAAAAGCGATTCGGATGTTTCGGTGCAAAGCTATTTACGCAATGCAGCCGGCAACCCGGTTTACAGCGGCAACGTCAATATAGACGGCTTCCGATACGCCCTCAATGCCAGCGTTTTCCAGCCGAGCAAGCGGATCGAGGAACACTGGATGCATGGCCTTACGCTCAAAACCAACAGCAGGGATGAGTGGAACTTCGAGGCCGCCGCAAGCTACTACAATTTCGGCACGGATGAACAGCGCTCGCCAACGACGGCGCTTCCCACCGCCCAAAACGGCGGCGCGGGCCAGATCACCCTCAACGACGGCACCGGCTGGCGCAACCTCGATCTCCGGGCGAACTGGCAGCCTGGCCTGGAGAAGGGAAGCCACGAGGTGAGCTTTGGCTACCATTACGACCGCTACCTTCTGGACAGCCGGGTTTTTAACACTGCAAACTGGTTGTCCGGCGGTGCCGGCAGCCGTGTTTCGGCTTTTGCCGGAAACACGGAAACGCAGGCGGTGTATGTCCAGGATGCGTGGCGCCTTGCGCCCCGCTGGAAGCTGACGCTGGGGGGCCGACAGGAGCGCTGGAACGCCTTTGGCGGGTCAATCTCGAACAGCACGACCACCCTGGGGTATGCCGAGCGGACGGAAAGCTTCTTCTCGCCCAAGGCCTCGCTTTCCCTGCAGGCCACCTCCGACTGGCTGTTGCGCGCGTCGTTGGGCAAGGCCTACCGCATGCCTACGGTGAGCGAGCTGTTCCAGGGCAGCATCAGTTCCGGAGCCATCGTCAACAACGATCCCAATCTCAAGCCGGAAAAAGCCATTTCCAGCGAACTGACCGCCGAACGGGACCTGGGAAACGGCTTGCTGCGCATGACCCTGTTCCAGGACGACGCGTATGACGCGCTTTACAGCCAGACCGACATCACGGTTTTCCCCACCGTGACCAACATCCAGAACATCGACAAGATCCGCACGCGCGGCATCGAACTGGCTTTTCAGGGCAAGGATGTCGGCCTGCGCGGGCTGGACTTGTCCGGCAGCGTCACTTATGCCGACTCGGAGATTCTCAAGAACGACAGGAATCCCGGCACCGTCGGCAAGACGCAACCGCGCGTGCCCGACTGGCGCGCCACTGCCGCAGCCACCTGGCACCAGGGAGACAGCCTGAGCTACACCCTGGCGGCACGCTACAGCGGGCGACAGTTCAACACGCTGGACAATTCCGATATCAACCCGAATACCTATGGCGGAACCAGCAGCTTCTTCGTGGTCGACGCACGGGTAAACTACAAGCTGGCAAAACAATACACGGCCTCGTTGGGAGTGGATAATCTGAACAACTATAAGCACTATCTCGCACACCCCATGCCGCAGCGTACTTTCCATGCCGAGGTTAAATTTGATTATTGAGGACGGCTTCCATGCATAAGGCGGCGTTGGCCTGGTTCGTTCTGGCGACAGGCCTGGGACTGGTGTCGCAGGCCACGGGGCAGTCGGCTCCCATGGATCATGGAGCCATGTCCGCCGCCGCGGAACGGGACGCGAAATGGAAAGCGGCGCTGGCCGTGCCTTCGTTCGCCGGCTCCACCACGTTCGACGAGAACGGGCGGTTGTGGCGGACATCGGCGCTGGACGGCTATTTGCGGGCGGACCATTCCGATGACCGGGGCAAGACCTGGAGCCCGCCGGTCAAAATCAACCTTGAGCCGGAAAACATCCTGGGGGGAGGCGAGAACCGCCCCAAGATCCTCGTGCGCAAAGGCGTGGTCTACGTTTCATACACGCAGGGCCTGGAAAAGCCCATGACCGGCCACATCCGCTTCAGCCGCTCGGTGGATGGCGGCAAAACATTTTCCCCGCCACTCACCGTCAACGACAATCCGGACATCATCAGCCATCGCTTCGACGCGATGGGCGTGAACGGGCAGGGGCAGGTCTATCTTGCCTGGCTGGACAAGCGCGATCTCTCCGCCGCCCAGAAAACAGGCCGGCCATACAACGGCGCAGCCGTGTATTACGCACGCTCGGACGACAACGGCGCTTCCTTCCTCCCCAACGTCAAACTGGCCGACCATTCCTGCGAGTGCTGCCGGGTGGCGCTGGCAATGGACCCTGAAGGAAAGCCCGTGGTTTTCTGGCGCCACATTTTCGGCCGGAACACGCGCGATTTCGCACTCGCCCGGCTCGACGGACCCGCCACGGTGGTGCGCGCAACCCACGATGACTGGGAAGTGAGCGGCTGCCCCCATCACGGCGGCGCCCTCTCCATTGGCGCGGACGGAATCTACCATATGGTCTGGTTTAACAACGGGCCGGAGCGCCACGGGCTGTTCTACGGATCGACGAAAGACGCTGGCAGGACCTTTTCCGCGCCCATCCCGTTCGGCAACGAAGACGCTCAGGCCGCTCACCCCGACGTATTGAGCCAGGGGCGTCGGGTTTTCGTGGTGTGGAAAGAGTTCGACGGCAAGGAATCCCTGGTTCAGGAAATGCACTCCGTCGACGGCGGCGCCACGTGGTCAGGCGCTCGCCGCCTCGCCGCGTCTGCGGGCGCCAGCGACCATCCCTTGCTGATCGGCCAGCAGGACAAGGCTTTCCTGTCCTGGCAAACGGAAAAAGACGGCCTGCAACTGCTGGAGATAAGGCCATGAACATGCGTCGAACCCTGGGTTTCATCCTGATCTGGATCTGGGCCTACAGCGCCCAAGCCGCCTCCCCGGCGCCCAGACCGTTCGTTCCGGGGAGCATGAAGGAGGTGGCGTCGGCCCATGCCGGCAAGCCTTTCATTCTCGCTTTCTGGTCGCTCAGCTGCATCTATTGCAAGGCCAACCTGGAACAGCTGGGCAAACTGCTTGAGGAATACCCCCAGCTGCCGCTGGTACTGGTCTCCACCGACACGGTGGAGGAAAGCGCGGCGATTGCCGCGGTGCTGGATAAATACGGGCTGGGTCAGGCGCAATCCTGGGTATTCGCGGACAGTTTCGTGGAGCGCCTGCATTTCGAAATCGACCGCAGATGGCGTGGAGAATTGCCGCACACCTATTTTTACGGCGCCACCCACCAAGCGCGCGTGGTAAGCGGCAAGCTGGACGAAGCGGAAACGGTTAACTGGATAAAACGCGAGGTTGTTCGCTAGGAGCCTGTCGGACTTGAAGAATCGAAGCGAAAATTCGGCTGGGCGAGGACAGATTTTGCTGCTTTTTTGGGCAATAGTCATTCTATTGCCCAAAAAAGCAGCGGAATATGGACCGGCCAGGCGGATTTGCAGCCGATTTACTTTAAGTCCGACAGGCTCCTAGGATTATCTGACGACCATGGGAAACCGGAACACGAACAAATGGCTGCCGGTCCTCGGCTTGGTGCTGCTCGCCCACGCCGGCGCCTGGTATGGACTGAGCCATTTGCGCGCCGATATCCAGCCGCCCAGGCCGTTGCCGGTAATCGAGGTGGCGCTGCTGGCGCCGCCTCCGCCGCCGCAGCCCAAGATCGTGCCGCATACGCCCGAACCGCCCAGACCGGAACCCAGGCCGAAGCTTCGCCAGGCCGACCCCGCGCCGCGCCCGCCGCTCCCGCAACAGGCCGACCCCGCGCCGCGCCCGCCGCTCCCGCAACAGGCCGAACCGGCGCTGGAGCAGGTTGCCGTTGCGGCACCGGTCGCGCCCACGGTGCCGGCTCCGGAGGCCCCGGCCAGGAGCGCCCCGGAACCGGTGCTGGAAGCGCCGCGTTTTCACGCCGCCTATCTCAACAACCCGCCGCCGACCTATCCCATGGCGGCGCGCCGGCGCGGCATCGAGGGCCGCGTGCTGGTGCGCGCGGAGGTGCAAACCGACGGCTCGTGCAGCCGGGTCGAGCTGAAGGCCGGCAGCGGCTCGGATTCGCTCGACCAGGCAGCCCTCGAAGCGGTCAGGAAATGGCGCTTCATACCCGCGCGCAGGGGCAGTCAGCTGTTGACCGCGTGGGTTGAAGTGCCGATTACATTCAAATTGGAAAATTAGGAAGGGTAATTCATGTTTGGACATTCGACTTCGACCATCGTGGCCGCGACATTGTGGCTATTGATAGCGTTCTCCGTGGCATCGTGGACGCTGATCGTGATGAAGGGCTGGCTGCAATGGCAGCAAACGCGCCAGAACCGGGCGTTCAGCAAGGCATTCTGGAATGCCCACGGATTGTCGCAGGCCGAGGCTGCGGCGGCTCAGGCGGAGGGGCCGCTTGCACGGCTGTGCAACAACGGATTCGAAGCCCTGCAGGAAATGCAGAAGGGGGGCGAACACAGCCTGCAAAACAGCGGCGACAAGCAGACTGTGCTGGAGCGCCGCCTGCGCGCCCAGGTCGAAAAAGAGCAGCACGCCCTGGAAAGCGGCCTGATGGTGCTGGCGAGCGTCGGTTCCACCGCACCTTTTGTCGGCCTGTTCGGCACGGTGTGGGGCATCATGCACGCCCTCCAGGACATCAGCCGCACCGGCTCGGCCGGTCTCGACGTGGTGGCCGGGCCGATCGGCGAAGCCCTGATCGCCACCGCCATCGGCATCGCCACCGCCATCCCCGCCGTGCTGGCCTACAACTACGGCCTGCGCCAGGTGCGCCTGCAGGTGGCGGAACTGGAAGCCTTCGCCAACGATTTCCTGCATCTTGCCCTCAAATCCGGCTTCACGCTGAAATAGGACGCCTCCCATGGCCCTGCACACTTCCTCGCAACAATCCGCCATGGCGGATATCAACGTCACTCCCTTGGTGGACGTGATGCTGGTACTGCTGATCGTGTTCATCGTCACCGCGCCGCTGCTGATGCAGGCTGTCAAGGTTGACCTGCCCAAGACGGCGGCCGTCGCGCCGCTCAAGCAGACCCAGACGATTCAGCTCGCCATCAATGCGCAGGGCACGGTCTACATCGACCAGCGCCCCATTCATTTCGATATTCTCGAAACCGAGCTGAAAAATCTGCGCGCCGCGACGCCCGACATCAATGTCCAGCTGCACGCCGACGAAAACGTCAAATACGGCCGCGTGGCGCAGGTCATGGCCGCGATCAACCGGGCCGGCATCAGCAAACTCGGGTTCGTCACCTTGCCGCAGTAGAGGCACCCCTGCGACAACGTGTCGCATTCTTCCTTTCGCCCGCCGCTATTAGCATACGTGCTTTGTGTTAGTGCTAAAGGGAAGAATAATGTTGAAGCACCTGTGGTGGGGGCCGGTTACCGGCCTGCTGGCGTGCAACCTGGCGGTTGCGGCGGACGACAACAAGGCGACGCAGTTGGGCGAGGTAGTGGTCACCGCGCCGATGATGGAACAGCCGCTGGTAGTCGTCACCGACCCCAAGGCGCCGCGCCAGCCCGTGCCGGCGCACGACGGGGCGGACATCCTCAAAAGCATTCCCGGCTTCGCCGTGATCCGCAAGGGCGGCACCGACGGCGACCCGGTATTCCGCGGCATGGCGGCGTCTCGTCTCAACATCCTGCTCGACGGCGAACAGATCATGGGCGGCTGCGGCATGCGCATGGACCCGCCCACGGCCTACATCTTCCCCGAATCCTATGACCGCATTACCGTCATCAAAGGCCCGCAGTCCGTGCTTTACGGTCCGGGCAGCTCGGCCGGCACAGTGCTGTTTGAACGCGACATCAAGCGCTTTGCGCAGCCGGGCTGGAAATTCAACGGCAGCCTGACCGCCGGCAGTTTCGGCCGTAACGACCAAGTCGCCGACGTGCGCGCCGGCACGCCCGACTTCTACTTCCAGGGCACCGGCACCCGCTCCGACTCGAACGACTACAAGGACGGCGACGGCAAGAGCGTGCATTCCGCCTACACCCGCTGGAGCACCAGCGCCGCGGTGGGCTGGACGCCGGACAACGACACCCGGCTGGAAGTCTCCGGGGTCCGCAGCGACGGCCAGGCCGCCTATGCCGACCGCACCATGGACGGCGTCAAGTTCTCGCGCGAAAACGTCGGGCTGAAGTTCGAGAAAAAGAACCTTTCCCAACTGGTGGAAAAAATCGAGGCCCAGGCCTATTACAACTACGTCGACCACGTGATGGACAATTACACCCTGCGCAGCGTAGCCAGCACGGCGGCGAGAATGGTCAACAACCCGGACCGCGAAACGATCGGCGGCCGCGCTGCGATCACCCTGCGTTTCAACGACGCGACCAAAGCCACCGTGGGAGCCGATTACCAGTCTAACGTCCACACCCTGCGCACCGGCATGGGCGCAACGGCCGACAACTACACCAGCGCGGCGCGCAGCGAGGACGCAAATTTCCGCAATTACGGCCTATTCGGCGAGCTGACCCATTACCTGGCCGAGCGCGACAAGGTCGTCGCCGGCCTGCGCGCCGACAGCTGGAACGCTCAGGACAAGCGCGCCGCCACCTTGAGCACGAAGGACGCCGCCAGCCTGATGTACTCCTATACCAACCCGACCGCGGGCATGAGCCGGGACAAAACCCTCACCAGCGGCTTCGCACGCTACGAGCACGACCTGGCAGTCATGCCCACCACGCTCTACGCCGGCCTCGGCCACACCGAGCGCTTCCCCGATTACTGGGAGCTGATCTCGGCGAACAAGGAAAGCCTTACCACCCACAGCGCCTTCGACACCAAGCCGGAAAAAACCAACCAGCTCGACGCCGGCATGGTCTTCAACAATGGCAAACTCACCGCTTCGCTCTCCGGCTTCTACAGCAAAATCGACGACTACATCATGGTTCAGTCCGGTGTCGTCAAAACTTATGCCGCCGGAAACAGGACAATTTCTGTTGTTCGCAACGTGGATGCGACCACCTGGGGCGGCGAAGCCGGCCTGAGCTATGCGCTCACCGGCACCTGGAAGGCCGACGCCACGCTGGCCTACGTACACGGCGACAACGACACCGACGGCACCCCGCTGGCTCAGCTGCCGCCGCTGGAAGTGCGCCTGGGACTGAGCTACGACAACAAGACTTGGTCTACCGGCGCATTGCTGCGCCTGGTGTCGGAACAGGACCGCTTCGACCGCAACAAGGGCAACATCGTCGGCCAGGACATCGGCCGCACCCCGGGCTTCGGCGTGTTCTCGCTCAACGCGGGCTACCGTCCCAAGAAGGGCGTGCTGATCGCCGGCGGCATCGACAATCTGTTCGACAAGACCTACGCCGAGCATATCAGCCGTTCCGGCGCCATGGTGACCGGTTTCGACCAGACGATCCGGGTCAACGAACCGGGAAGAAATATTTGGATCAAACTCAATATCGCGCTGGATTGATCGCCTGTCCTCATCGGTTCCGGCTGCCCGCAGCGGCTGGATCTTGAAGAAAGAACGAGTTGAAAATGCCTGGGGCGGTTTTTACCGCCCCTTTTCATGGCTATATGGAATGCGCCAATTCCAGCGTTACTCGCAGTCCTTTGCCTGCCTCACCCTCTCCCAGCGTCAGCTTTGCGCCATGCAGGTCCGCAATACGCCTGACGATGGACAATCCCAGGCCGCTGCCCGGCACCTCGTGGCCTAGTACGCGGTAAAAACGGTCGAACACCCGTTGCCGCTCCTCGTCGGGAATGCCCGGCCCGCTGTCCGTCACTTCCAGGCGCCCGGCTTCGACCGACACCACGACCCGGCCGCCCGGGGGAGAGTAAAGAATGGCATTGTCCACCAGGTTGCGCAGCAGGATGCCGAGCATGGCCGGGCTGCCTGTGACCGAAGCGGACTCGGCGCCTGTCAGCTCGAGTTCGATGTGTTTGGCCAGCGCGCCCGGCATCAGGTCGGCCAAAGTGCGCCGGGCTAGGGCTGCAAGGTCGCAGCGCTCGGAAATTGCCGCGTTTTCCGCCGCAGGGTCGAGCCGCGCCAGGGTCAGCAGTTGTTCCACCAGGTGGGTGGCGCGGTCGGTACCGAGCACCAGGTTTTCCAGCGCCGTACGGCGCTGGCCGGGTTCTTCCGCGCGCAAGGCCACCTGGGCCTGCGTCTTCAGGGCCGCGAGCGGGGTGCGCAGCTCGTGAGCGGCATCAGCGGTGAAGCGGCGCTCGTTTTCCAGCGCCTCTCCTAGCCGCGTCAGCAGGCTGTTGAGGGAATCCACCAGAGGGGCGATTTCGGCCGGAATGCCCTCGCGCGCAAGGGGAGCCAGATAGCCGGGGTCGCGCGCCGCCACCTCGTTATTTACCTTGCGCAACGGCGCCAGCCCGCGTCCCAGGGCGATCCATACCAGCAAGGCAAGGAACGGCAAGCCCAGCGCCAGGGGGAGGAGCAGCCGCCCAGCCACGTTGGCGGCGAGTTCCTGGCGCACTTCATGGTGTTCGCCCATCTGCACCAGGACTTCCCCTTCCTCGTCCCAATGGCTGAACACGCGCCAGCCCTGGCCAGCGATCGTGACATCTTCGAAACGTCCGCGATGTTCTCCATGATGGTCATGCGATTTTTCGCCCGGGTGAGCTGCGGCATAGCCGGGCGACAAAAGCTGCTCGGGTGCGCCCGATGAGCGCAGCAACAGGCGGCCCTCGTTGTCCCAAAGCTGGAAGGCGAGCTCGCGTTCGTATTTGTGGTCGCCGGAGCGAACCTCCCCCGCCACGCCGTCGTGGTCGCCGCGCCTCTCCTTTATGTCATGGGCCGCCTGGGCCAGCAACACCTTGGCGGACTGGGCCAGCTGGGCGTCGAAAATCTCGTCGATCTCGTGGTGCGTGTCGAAATAGGTGAACAGGGCGGTGGCGAGCCACGCGACGGTCACTGCGCCGAGCAGCAGCAGGAGCAGCTTGGCGCGCAGGGAAGTGGGTTTCTTCATGGTTTATCGATCATGTAGCCGACTCCCCGCAAGGTGCGGATCAGTTCGGCGCCGAGTTTCTTGCGCAGATGGTGGACGTGCACTTCCACCGCGTTGCTTTCCACTTCCTCGCCCCAGCCGTAAAGGCTTTGCTCCAGCTGCTCGCGCGACAGGGCGCGGCCGGCGTTTTCCAGCAAGTCCAGCAGGACGGCGAACTCCCTGGGAGAAAGCTCCACGGCAACACCCGCCAGCGCCGCCGTGCGGGACGCCGGGTCGACCTGCAGCGCGCCATGGACGATGAGCGGCGTCGACCGCCCGCCCGCGCGGCGCAGCAAAGCGCGTATGCGTGCAGCCAGTTCGTCCAGATCGAAGGGTTTGACCAGGTAGTCGTCGGCGCCCGCATCGAGGCCGCGCACCCGGTCGCCGACCGTGTCCCTGGCGGTAAGGATCAGTACCGGCGTGCTGTTTCCCGTACCGCGCAGCCATTTCAATAAATCCGTGCCGGACAGGCGGGGCAGGCCGAGATCGAGCACCAGCAGCGCATAATCCCCGGCTTCCAGCGCCAGTTTGGCGGCCAGGCCGTCCTTTACCCAGTCCACGGCGAAACCCACCTGGGTCAGGCCGACGCGGATGCCGTCGCCGAGCAGCGGATCGTCTTCAACCAGCAACAGGCGCATAATATTTTGGAGTCTTTGTCATGTGGATCAGTCTAACGCAAGGAGACCCTGGCGGCCACTTCGCGGGGGATGGCGCTGGCGACGAAAATGCCTTGTTCCGCGTTTTGGTGGCAGGCAACGCAATTGGCCCTGGTGCCGACCTTGGCGCTGCGCCATACGCTGGCCGCGATAGGCCGATGCTTGCCCTTCCAGTAGGGTGTTTCGGTGATGCGCAGGGGGGTTTCACGTGGATCAATGGAGCGCATGATCTTGTAGCCGGCAGCCTGTTCCCTGGCGGCGACGGCGGCACTGCCGAAGTACCAGAGCCCGCCTGCAGCGACCGCAGCCAGCAACAGCAACGCGCTAAATGAGCGCTTTGCAGAGGCAGCGGCCTCGGGTGTCCCTTCCTTGCTGCCGGTGAGCATGGCGCGCGCCAGGTTCTCGCGGTGGCGCCAGCTTTCCAGCGCCACGCCTGCCAAGTGCAGGATCACCATGGCCAGCATTGCATTGACCAGCGCCTCGTGTACTTCCTTGAATGCCTTGGCCGAGCCATATGGCACCCATTCCGCCAGTGGCCCCTGTCCTTCCTGGCCCGCCAGCGTGACCAGCCCGCTTAGCCCCGCCAGCAATGCCAGCCCCAGCAGCAGATACACCGCCCAGCTACCCGCCGGGTTGTGGCCGAGGTGGCGTTGGGCGGTTCCCGCAAAAACCTGTTTCAGGTAACCGAGACCTTCCCTTAAGCTGAAGTGAAAGGAAGAAAAGCGCGCATAACGCCCCCCGACGAAGCCCCACACCAGGCGGAAGCCCAGCAGGCCGAGCATCAGGTAGCCGGCGAAAACGTGTACAGCGAGCCAGTTTGCTTCTTCCGCACTGAGGTAGGCGACCGCGAAGCTCGCCGCCAGCAGCCAGTGAAACAGGCGCGTGGGCAAGTCCCAGACGAGGATTTTCATACCTCCTCCCTAACAGTCATGGCAACGGAGCCACCCCGGATTTTATAATTCGCCATGACTGTTTCCCCCTCCCCGGCCCTCCCCCGCAAGCGGGAGAGGGGGACGCAGGCTCGCTGTGCGAGTTTCATGTTATCGCGGAATCCGGATCTGATGCTCGGAGTAATCGCCGCGCTCCGCGCCCCCGTGGCAGGCCAAACAATTGGCCGGGCCGCCCACCTTTGGCCGCTTCCAGACTTGCGGGGAAACTTCATCGTGCTTGCGCACGAACCAGGCGGTTTCGCTGATACGCAGCGGGGTCTCGTTAGGGCCGAGAGAGCCCAGCACTTTTTTTGCGCGTTTGTTGGCCCCTCGCTCGGCGCTGTTGTTTACCAGAAAGGCCGTGATTTCCTGCGCCGTCGGCCCGTCCAGGCTGGCATCCTGGCCGAAGTGCCTGTCCAGGCCGCCCATCATCTTGCGCCACGAACGCTCCGGCAGCAGGGAGGGCGGGTAGGCGATGTGGCAGGCGCTGCATTCGGTTTTCCATTTCTGGTTGGTCGCCGCCGGGGCGAGATTTTCGTTCCCGTCGGCGCACACCGGGGCGGCGGCGAGCAGGGTGATGATGACAAATATGCGTTTCATGGCAGGCTCCTATTTGATCGACAGCAGGTAGGCAAGAAAGTCGCCCTTTTCCTGGGCGGTGCAGGCGCGTTCCATAACGTCCTGACAATTGCGCTTGAACCATTTCTCCACCTTGGCGGGGTCGCTCAGGCGTTCCTTGTTGGCGATAGGCGCCATGGGCAGGATTTCCTTGCTGGTCTTCTCATTGCGCCCGAGCGCCTTGGGGTTGTCGCTATGGCAGGCGGCACAACTGACCGACTTGCCGTTGCTGTGGGTGCGTTTGGCGTGATAGAACTGCTCGCCGCGCGCGGCGGAAAAAGCCTGGAATTGCGGGTTCGCCTGTCTGGCTTGCATCTCATAGCCCTGCAGCAGGTCGGCGGGTGCGGCTAGTGCCGCCCCCGAAGCAAACAGGCAAAGGCAGGAAAGGAATAAGCGGCTCATGGTGGTTCTCCTGGTTAATGATCTGGGGAGAACTGTACCGCTCGATTCTTAAGGGAAGCTTATGATGGGCAACCCTGGTTGCCGGCCCTCACTCCACCAGCAAACCGAGCTTGCCTGCCAGCCACTTGGTGGTGGTGGCCTGGATCAGGATGGTCATGAGGATGGCGATGAAGGTTACCGAGGCGATGATCTCCGCACCCGGTGCCTTCATGCCCAGCAGCAGGCCGGCCAGGGCGCCGGGGATCACCCCGGTTTCGCGCGTCCAGCACATGAACAGCAACTCGTTGCGGCTCCATTTGGCGCGCCGATCCGGGCCGGCGCACAGGAACACCGTCACCGGGCGCGCCACCAGCATGAAGATCACCACCACCGTGGCGCCGGCCAGCAGGTACTGGTTCATCAGGGCGAAATCGACCTGGGCGCCGAGCAGGATGAAGATGAACATGCGCATGATCAGCGCGGTGGTCATGATGTAATCCTCGAGAATGCGCTCGTCGTGTTTTTCCGGCTTGAAACCGAAAGTCTGCTGGTTACCCAGCATGATGCCGAACACGAACACCGCCATGAAACCGCTCGAGTGCAGGCCGTCGGCACTCATATAAGCGCCGATCACCGCCATCAGTGTCACCACCGGTGCGTACTCGGCCAGAAAACCATAGCGCTCGTGGGAAATCAGCATCGCCGCCAGGTAGCCCAGCACCCCGCCGATAGCGATACCCAGCAGGGACTGCTTGAGCAGGTCGAACACGGCGTCGCCGGCCGAAAACTCGCCAGCACCCATGGCCACCCCGAGCACGGTAAAGGTCACGATGGCGCCCATGGCATCGTTGAATGCGGACTCCGTCATCACGGTTTGCGCCACCCGCTCCTTGATTTTCACCTGACGGAATACCGGCACCAGGGTGGCCGGATCGGTGGAGGCGATCACCGTACCCAGCAACAACGCCACTATCATCGGCACGCCGAGGATGTAGTAAGCGGCCACTCCGGTGATCGCGGCGGTTATCAGGACGCCGATCGTGGCAAGAACGGTGATGGAGATCCACACTTCCTTGAGCACCTTGAGGCGGATCGAGGCGCCGCCGTCGAACAGGATGTAGCTCGAACCGAAAATCAGGATCAGCTGGTTGATGGAGGAATCGGCCTTGATGTCGATCAGCCCCAGCACGCCAGGGCCAAGCAGCATGCCCACCAGCAGGAACACCACGACGTCCGGCACCCGCATCAGCCGGGCCAGCAGGCCGGAAAAGGTCCCCACGGCGAGGATGATGCCGAACACCAACAGGATGTGTTTTGCCAATTCGATAGCAGCAGAAGATTCCACGGTTCAACTCTCAGTAATGAATCAAGTTACATGCTTGCAATAGGTCTCGCGGGACTTCACGGCCCCGACCAGTCCCGCCAGGGAAAACAGCAGCAGGATCGCCAACCCGACCTGGTAGTTGAAAGCCGAATAGACGCGCACGCCCGCACTGAGTTTACCATCCCAGGCCAAGTCCATCACCCAGCCGATCAACGGCTGCAGCAGGCCGGCGCCGAGGAAGCTGCCGGTATTCACCACACTCGTAGCCATGCCGGACAGGGCAGGGGGGTTTACCTCCTTGGCGATCGCCCAGCTCAGGGTGAAGCCGGAAGCGCCGACTCCCATGGCGAAGAACAGGAGCAGGCTCGCAAATAACGGCATGCGCACCATCGCCAGCCACGGCAGCCAGCACAGAAGATACAGCAGGATGCCGGCCAGCATGATCGGGCGGCGGCGGCCGAGGCGATCCGACGCCATTCCGCTCAACAGCGCACCCGAAGCGAAGCCTGCCAGCAGCAGACTGGTATGCGCCGCAGCCAGGGGGCGCGACATGGCGTGAACATCCTGCAGGAATGGCACTGCCCACAGCCCGGCAAAGGTGAACAACGTGCCGCCGATGCCGAGATTGGGCCAGAAGCCGGGCCATGTCGCCGGGTTTTTCACCACCCGCACCAGCGCGTCGTACCAGTGCCCCCCATGAGGGATGTGGGGCGGTTGTCCATCCAGTTCGCGCATGGAGGGAAAGCCCGCCTCGCCCGGATGGTTGCGCACCAGGAACCAGGTCAGCGCGCCGAGAAATAGGGAGAGCCCACCAGCTGCCACGAATATGCTGCGCCATGAAACGAAGCTCAGCGCCCACACCAAGGGGGACGCCGCCAACACCGCGCCGAGGTTGCCGAGCAGTATGGTGAAACCGGCGACAGTACCGAAATGGCGGTCGTGAAACCACATCGCATTCAATTTCATGATGGCGATGAATATCACCGACACGCCCAGCCCGACCAGGAATCGCCCGATGGACGCAAACACCAAGGTATCGGCAAGACCGAACAGGATCGAACCCAGGCCTGCCACCAGGCCGCCGAACGTCGCGATTTTGCGCACGCCCAAGGTGTCGACCAAGACCCCGGTGGGAATCTGCATCAGCGTGTAGACATAGAAATATATTGCGGCCAAGCCGCCCAGCACTGCGCCGCTGGCGTGGAAGGCGAGTTGCAGTTCAGCGGCGATGGCAGCCGGAGCGAGGCGGTGAAAGTAGGCCAGCACGTAGGCCAGCGCCAGCAGAAGAAAAGCTCCCCAGCGCCAGCGGCGCATGGCGCGCCGCTGTTGTGGATTCAGCACGGAAGGATTACAGACGGTGACTAGAGGCGTGGCGCGGTAGAGCGGCTTGCTTCCAGCCATTTCTTGACGCGGTTGGCGTCGGCGATACGGGTGTATTTGCCCCACGAATCAAGCAACACGATAATCACCGGGCGACTGGCGATTTTGGCCTGCATCACCAGGCAACGCCCCGCTTCGTTGATGAAACCGGTTTTCGACAGGCCGATGTCCCACGACGGGCTTTTCACCAGCGCGTTGGTGTTCTTGTATGGCGTGAGCCGACCGTTGTCCTGAACGACGTCATAGGCTTCGGTCGTCGTTATTGCGCGAATCTGTTCGTAGTCATGGCCGGCCTTGACCATTTTCACCAGATCCTCGGCGGTGGAAACGTTCTCCGAATGCAGCCCGGTCGGGTCGACAAAACGGCTGTGGGTCATGCCCAGTTCGGCTGCCTTGCGATTCATGGCGGTAACGAAATTCGCCGTACCGCCAGGATAGGTGCGGGCCAGCGCGTGCGCGGCACGGTTTTCCGAAGCCATCAGCGCGATTTGCAGCATTTCCTGGCGCGACAGGGTTGTGCCTACGTGAAGCCTGGAACCGGAATTGCGCAGCGAATCGACATCGTCTTCCGCCACCGTGATCGGCTCGGCCATATTCAGCTTCGCGTCCAGCAATACCATGGCGGTCATGAGCTTGGTAATGGAAGCGATGGGTGCCTGATTGGTGGCATTGTGCGAATAAATGGTCGTGCCGCTCGACTGGTCGACGATCATGGCAACGGATGAGGCCAGCTTCAGCGGACCGATTTCTTCTACCGCCGCCACTTTTTTCGCGTGACCCTTCACCATTTTCACGGCGTGAGGCTTGACGGCCTTGTGATGACGAATTTTCTTGTGAACCGGCGCCGCAACGGCGATCGAGGAGGAAAGCAGCACGCAGGCTATGAACCATTTCGCTTTCATGACTGATCCTTCATATGCGCTTTAATAAACAATTATAACGTTAAGATATTACATTAGTTTAATGTTTTCTGAAAATATGATTTTCGTCAGTCAAGCGATGCAATTCATGAACGCCTGCTCCAGGTTGGCCGCGGCGAATTGGCGGCAGCAGTCGGCAGGGGTGCCGACAAATCTCAACGCGCCCTGGTGCAGGATCGCCATGCGGTCGCAAATTTCTTCCACGTCCGCCAGCGTGTGGGAGCTGAAGAACAGCGTATGGCCTTGCGCCTTGAGACGCTGTAACTGACGCTTGAGAAGCGCCCGTGCTTTGGGGTCGAGGCCGCTCATCGGCTCGTCGAGCAGGGAGAGCGGGCGCTCGCTGAGAAAGCACGCCGCCAGGCCGAGCTTCTGGGTCATACCCTTGGAGTAAGTGCGCACTGGCTTGCCAAGCGCGGCCGGATCGAGATCCAGGGCGTCCAGCATGCGCTCGACTTGGGACGGGTCGTACGCCTGGCCGCGCAGCCTGAGCATGTAATTCAGGAAATCCTTGCCGGTAAGGTAGGAAGGCGGCGTGAAGCGTTCCGGCACGAAGGCCAGCGTTGCCCGCGCTTGATGCTGGCGGTGGCTGCGGCCAAAAATCTCGATGCTGCCACTGTCCGGCTCCGAGAAATCCAGCAGGCATTTGAGCAGGGTGGTTTTGCCCGCGCCATTAACGCCGACCAGGCCGAAAAACTCGCCGGGCTGGACCGCAAGGTCGACACCCTGCAGAACGGGACTCTTGCCGTAGGCTTTGCTGAGCTGCTTGAAGTGAAGTGCGGGCGCGGACATATAGGCGAATAAATTTATCACAGAAGGGCATAAGGCAGCGCATGCCCAGCGCATCATCCCCGGAAGTTTTTCATGGGAAAGCATGGAACGCTTTATAATTCCGGCATCTTAACGCAGCGGACTCCACAGCTATGAACATTACCTTCATCGGCGGCGGCAACATGGCCTCGGCCCTGATCGGCGGCCTGATCAAACAGGGCTTCAAGGGGGCGAGCATTTGCGTGGTGGATATTTCGCCCGAAAATCTGCAAAGCCTGCACGCCCGTTACCAAGTGCAGACCTTTGCCGAGCTGGGCAGCGCGTCAGCCGCCAGCGACGTCATCGTTCTGGCGGTGAAGCCGCAGCAGCTGCACGGCGTGGCAGCGACTCTGGCGCCCCTGTTGCAGCAACAACTGGTGATTTCCATCGCGGCCGGGGTACGCGCGAACGATCTCAGCCGCTGGCTGGGCGGCTACCGCCAGCTGGTGCGCACCATGCCCAACACCCCTGCCATGGTATCTTCCGGCATGACCGGGCTTTACGCCTTGCCCGAAGTGACCACGGCACAGCGCGAGCAGGCCGCAACCGTGCTGCAGGCCGTCGGCAGCACGCTGTGGCTGGAAGAGGAAAGCCAGATGGACGCCGTTACCGCCGTGTCCGGCAGCGGCCCGGCCTATGTGTTCTATTTCATGGAAGCCATGCAGGCGGCCGCCACGGAACTCGGCTTTTCTCCCCAGCAGGCGCGCACGCTCACCCTGGAAACCTTCCTCGGCGCCGCCAGGCTGGCCGCGCAGAGCGACGAGGACGCCGCCACCCTGCGCGCCAGGGTCACT
Organism: Sulfurimicrobium lacus; assembly: GCF_011764585.1. Taxonomy (GTDB): domain Bacteria; phylum Pseudomonadota; class Gammaproteobacteria; order Burkholderiales; family Sulfuricellaceae; genus Sulfurimicrobium; species Sulfurimicrobium lacus. Next base: position 42,304 of record NZ_AP022853.1, on the reverse strand, counting down.
TCCAAGGGCGGCACCACGGAGCGGGCACTGGGCACCATGGAGGACGCCGGCATCAAGGCGTCCATCGTCCAGGCCATACATGCTGCAGCAGTGCGCTCCCGCGAGCTGGGCGACGCTCTCGGAAAGGAATAAACATGCTGAACCAGGCCCTGCTATTCTTGCTCGACACCCTGCTGTCTCTGGTCGCGGGCGCTTTCCTCCTGCGCTTCTACATGCAGCTGTTGCGCGCACCGTTCCGCAACCCGGTCGGGCAGTTCCTGCTGGCGGCCACCGATTTCGCCGTCAAGCCGCTGCGCCGCATCGTTCCCGGTTTGCTGGGATGGGATATGGCTTCGCTGCTGGCGGCGTGGCTAAGCGAAATCCTGCTGGTCACCACGACCTTCTGGCTGCTGGGCCACAGCGCCGCGTTTCCCGTCGCGCTGGGCGGGCTGGCCTTTCTGGCCGCGGTCAAGCTGCTGTCCTTGAGCGTCAACCTGCTGATCTGGACCGTCATCATCTCGGCCGTGCTGAGCTGGGTTCAGCCGCGCCACTGGTTCAACAGCCTCGCCGGCGGCCTGGCATGGCCGTTCCTGCGGCCGCTGCAGCGCATCATTCCGCCGATCGGCAACGTCGACTTGTCGCCCCTGGTACTGATCCTGATTTGTCAGCTGATCCTGATGCTGCCCATCGCCTGGCTCGAACAGCTCGCAGTACAGCTTGTCTGACAACGCGAAAACCTGGTACCGCCGCGACGGCGAGAGCATCATCCTGACGCTACACGTCCAGCCCGGCGCCAAACGCACCGAAGTCGCCGGCATCCACGACGGCGCGCTGAAGATCAAGATCGGCGCCGCGCCGGTGGAAGGCCAGGCCAACGCCAGGCTGGTGGAGTTTCTCAAGAAAGCATTTGACGTGCCGGCAAGCCGAGTGATAATTAGGCAGGGCACGAGCGGAAGGCGGAAAGTCGTGGAAATTCAAGGCTCAAGCCGCAGCGCGGAAGATTTACTGGTAACGGGGAAAGCATGAGCGTGCAGCTCCAGTCCGAAGTCGAACATTATCGCCAGTGGCGCGACGAACTCGTGGCCGCGATCGGCGCCTACCAGTCGTGGCTGGACAGCGCGGGCGAAGTGGATGCCCAGCAATCGCTGCGCATTTTCGACGTGGTCGAAAGCCTGAAGAAGGACCGCCTGGTGCTGGCCTTTGTGGCCGAATTTTCGCGCGGCAAGACCGAGTTGATCAATGCCCTGTTTTTCTCCGATTTCAAGCAGCGCCTGTTACCTTCCGACGTCGGTCGCACCACCATGTGTCCCACGGAAATCTTTTGCGACCCCAGCGAAGAGCCCTACATCCGCTTGCTGCCCATCGAAACGCGCTACCGCGAGGAAAGCATCGCCGCGCTGAAGCGCCTGCCAGTCGAATGGAGCAAAATCCGCCTCAACCTGGACGACCAGAACGAAATGCTGAAGGCCATGCACAGCGTGGCGCAAAAGAAGCACGTATCGATGAACGACGCCAAGGCCCTGGGGCTGTGGGACGATAGCGACCCCGACCTCAAGGACATGGTGCATCCCGATGGCTCGGTGGAAATCCCCGCCTGGCGCCATGCCCTCATCAATTACCCGCACCCGCTGCTGCAGAGCGGCCTGGTGATACTCGATACGCCGGGCCTGAACGCCCTCGGCACCGAGCCGGAACTGACCCTCTCCATGATCCCCAACGCCCATGCGGTGCTGTTCCTGCTCGCCATGGACACCGGCGTGACCAAGTCCGACATGGACATCTGGCACAAGTACATCCAGAAATTCGTCCCCCATCGACTCGCCGTGCTCAACAAGGTGGATATCCTGTGGGACGACCTCAAGCCCTGGGAAGTGATTCAGGCCAGCGTGAGCAAGCAGCTGGAAGATACCGCGCGCTTGCTCGAACTGCCACTCACCAACGTGCTCGCCGTTTCCGCGCAGAAAGCGCTGCTGGCAAAAGTGCGCGGCGATGAGCTGTTATTGAAGAAGAGCGGCATCCAGGCGGTCGAAAGCATGCTGGCGAACCATGTCATCCCTGCCAAGCAGCAGATTCTGCGCGCCGCCGTGAAAAAGGACATCGGGGCCATGGTGGAGCTGTCGCACCAGGGCGTGCGCGGCGAACTGGCCGCCGTGCGCCGTGAGCTCAAGGAATTGACGGCGCTGACCGGCAAGAACCGCGAAGTCATCAAGAAGCTGCTGGACAAGGTGCAGGCGGACAAGATGCTCTACGAGCAGACCGTGAAAAGCTTCAACATCACCCGCGGCGTGATCTCCCAGCAGGGCAGGGCGCTCATTGCCAGCCTGGATAGCGACAGGCTGGCGGAAATGCTGGGAAAGAGCCGCAGCGCCATCGAAGGTAGCTGGACCACCAACGGCCTGCTGCGCAGCATGCAATCGCTGTTCGGCCAGGCCACCCAGCAGTTCGACAAGATCCATCACCATGCCGGGCAGATCAAGGGCCTGGTGGACGCGGCCTACAAACGTTTCCACGAGCAGCACGGCTTCGAGCAGCTCTCGCCGCCGCCGCTGGGCCTGGAACGCGCGCGCCAGGGGCTGCTCGACCTGGCTCAGCAAACCACTGACTTCTGCAACGACCCGCTCAACATCATGACCGAGAAGCATTTTCTCGTGCGCAAGTTCTACACCGGACTGGTGGCTTCCGCCGACGGCGTGTTCGAGCAGGCGCGCGGGGAATGCGATTCGTGGTTAAGAGCCGCGCTGGCGCCGCTGATGAAACAGATTCATGACTACAAGGCGCAGATCGAACGGCGTGTCGCCACTGTGAAGCAGATTCACGACAACATCGACACGCTGGAAGAACGCATCAAGGATCTGGTGCAACGCCAGGCCGCGCTGCTGAAGCAGAACGAGGCCATCGACAATATCCGTTGCAAAATCCACGAACAGTCGCGGCCGCAGCAAAACAGCGCTGCCGCGTAAAGCCTTACATCAGAATCACGTCGTACTGTTCCTGCGAATACTGACTCTCCACCTGGAGTGAAATCGGCTTGCCGATGAAGTCGCCCAGCTGGGCCATGCTCTGCGACTCCTCGTCGAGGAACATGTCGATGACCTGTTGCGACGCCAGGATGCGGAATTCGCGCGCATCGAACTGGCGCGCTTCGCGCAGCAAATCGCGCAGGATTTCGTAGCACACCGTCTGCGCCGTTTTCAGCTCGCCGCGCCCCTGGCATATCGGGCAAGGTTCGCACAGCACATGGGCAAGGCTTTCGCGGTTGCGCTTGCGCGTCATTTCCACCAGGCCCAGGGCCGAAAACCCGTTGATCGTGATGCGCGCGCGGTCCTTGCTCAGGGCTTTCTTGAATTCTGCCAGCACGGCAGCCTGGTGCTCTTCGTTGTCCATGTCGATGAAGTCGACGATGATGATGCCGCCCAGGTTGCGCAGCCTCAACTGGCGCGCGATAGTCTGCGCCGCTTCGAGATTGGTCTTGAAAATGGTGTCGTCGAAATTGCGCCCGCCGACGAAACCGCCGGTGTTCACGTCCACCGTGGTCAGCGCCTCGGTCTGGTCGAGGATAAGATAGCCGCCGGATTTCAGATCCACCCGTCGCGCCAGCGCTTTTTCGATCTCGTCCTCCACCCCGCGCAGGTCGAACAGCGGGCGCTCGCCCTGATAATGCGAGAGCCTTTCCGCCACGGTGCTGGTGTATTCGCCGGCGAAAGACTGCATGCGCGAAAATGTTTCACGTGAATCAACCACGATGCGGTCGGTTTCTTCCGTGACGAAGTCGCGCAGCACGCGCAGCGGCAGGTCCAGATCATGGTAGAGCATGGTTTTCGGCGCAGCGCCCTTGGCCGCGACCTGAATGTCGCTCCACAACTTGCGCAGATATTCGATGTCGGCGAGCAGCTCCTTGTCGCTCGCCGTTTCCGCCATGGTGCGAATAATAAAGCCGCCGTGTTCGGCATCGGGCAGCAGTTGCTGCAGCTTGTCGCGCAGCATCTCGCGCTCGGCCTCATCCTCGATGCGCTGCGAAATGCCGATATGGGTTTCCTGCGGCAGAAAGACCAGGAAACGCCCCGCCAGGCCGATCTGGGTCGAGAGACGCGCCCCCTTGGTCCCCAATGGGTCCTTGAAGACCTGCACCATCAGGGTCTGGCCTTCGTAAAGCAGGCGCTCGATGGGCCGCGGCTCCTCGCCCGGGGCGCACCAGATATCGGCAACGTGAAGAAATGCAGCCCGATCCAGGCCGATTTCCACAAAAGCGGACTGCATGCCGGGCAACACGCGGCACACCCGTCCCTGGTATATGTTGCCCACCAGGCCGCGCGCGCTGGCCCGCTCGACATGCAGCTCCTGCACGACGGCCTGCTGCAGCACCGCCACTCGGGTTTCCTGCGGCGTAACGTTGATCAGGATTTCTTCGCTCATAGCACTTCTATACCGAATTTTTGCAATAGTTGCGTGGTTTCGAACAGCGGCAGCCCCATCACGCCGGAATAGCTTCCTTCGAGACGCGAAACAAATGCCGCCGCACGGCCCTGAATGGCGTATGCGCCGGCCTTGTCGTGAGACTCGCCGCTGGCGACATACTGCCTGATGCGGCGCGCGTCGATTGGCATGAACTCTACAGTGGAGACGGAAAGCTCGACTTCAACCCGCTCCTCGAAAGACATCGCCACCGCCGTAAGCACTTCGTGGCTGCGTCCCGCCAGGCGGGCCAGCAGGCTCTCGGCGTCAACACGGTCGGCCGGTTTGCCGATGATTTGTCCGTCCAGGATCACGCTAGTATCCGCAGCCAGCACGGGATAAGCCGGCAAATGCCGGGCGCGCGACGCCATGCTGCCCACTTCCGCCTTGGCGCGCGCCAGACGGAGCACGTAATCGCGCGGATTCTCGTCGCCATGCGGCGTCTCGTCGACATCCATGCGCGAGGGGTGGTTGCGCAGCAGCAACACTTCGAAGCGCACCCCGATCTGCTTCAGCAACTCGCGCCGCCGCGGGCTGGCGGAGGCCAGGTAAATGGTCTGGTGAGGATTGTTGGCCATGACTTAAGAGCTCATTTATTCGCGGTGGTAAGGGTGATTCTGGATCACCGACATGGCGCGGTAAAGCTGTTCCGCCAGCAGCACCCGTACCAGGCCGTGCGGCATGGTGAGGCGCGACAGGGACCAGAGCTTCCCGGCACGCTGGCGTAGCGCGGGATGAAGTCCGTCCGCGCCGCCGATGACGAAAGCCACATCGCGCCCGTCCTGCAGCCATGCCTTCATGCTGCCGGCCAGTTCCAGGGTGGTCATTTCGCCGCCGCGCTCATCCAGCATGACGTGGTTTGCCCCAGCAGGCAGCGCCGCCAGGATGCGCGTCATCTCGGCCTCCTGCATCTGCTCGACGGTTTTGCCGCCGGCGCGTTTTTCCGGCTTGATTTCCACCAGTTCGATGCGCGCTTCGCGCGGCATGCGCTTGGCGTATTCGCCGAACGCCTCTTCGACCCAGGACGGCATTTTGTTGCCGACCGCCAGAATCCACAGCTTCATCGCAAGGAACTAGCCCGCTGCCGGCTGATGGTGACGCCGCGACGCTTCGACGCCGCCCCACAACTGCTCGAGATTGTAGTATTCGCGAATGGTGGGCTGCATGATATGCACCACTACCTGGCCGAAATCCACCAGCACCCATTCCCCACTGTCCTCGCCCTCGACGCCGATCATTTCGGCACCTTGTTCCTTGAGCTTGACGATCACATTATTGGCCAAAGCCCGGGTCTGGCGATTGGAGTCGCCGCTGGCGATGATCATGCAATCGGTCATGCTGGTGAGGTGCTTCACATCCAGCACCGCGATATCCTTTGCCTTGATGTCTTCCAGGGCGGCCACCACGGCCTGCTTCATTGCTTCGAGTTCCATTGCTTTCCTTAGCGGTACAAATGATGGGTTTGAATATAATCGACAACTGCGTCGGGGAGCAAATAGCGCGGGCTTTTCCCGGCCTTGACGGCAGAGCGGATGCTGGTTGCCGAGATGTCGAGCGGAGGGATCGGACAGGCCAGCACCTTGCCGCAAGGAGTGGCCTGCAAATCACGCGGATCGCTGCTCATGCGACTTTCGGCTTCTGCCCTCAGCTCGTCTCCCATCTGCGCCGCCTGCAGGGGAAAACCGGGGCGCTGTGCCACCGCGATATGGGCCAGTTTGAACAGCTCGCGCCAGTGATGCCAGGTCGCCAGGCCGAGAAAAGCGTCGGCGCCCAGCAGCAGGCACAGCGGCTGGGCTGCGCCCAGTTCCTGGCGCAGCTTGGCAAGCGTTTCCACCGTGTAACCGGGCGCACCGCTGCTGGCCTCGCGCCCATCCAGGTGAAAGCGGGGGTTGCCGGCAATGGCCAGCCGCACCATCTCCAGGCGCTGCTCCGGCGTCGCGCCGGGCGCATCGCGGTGCCAGGGTCGGCCGGATGGGATGAAGCGCACCTCGGCGAGATCGAGCTGCTGCGCCAGTTCTTCCGCGAGCCGGAGATGGCCGAAGTGGATCGGATCGAAGGTGCCGCCGAGGATGCCGACCGGCCGCACCGGATTAACCTCTGACGTGGCCGTCACCCAGCACGATGAATTTCTGCGACGTCAGCCCTTCCAGCCCCACCGGGCCGCGAGCGTGAATCTTGTCGGTGGAAATGCCGATCTCCGCGCCGAGCCCATACTCGAAACCATCGGCGAAGCGGGTGGAAGCGTTCACCATGACCGAGCTGGAGTCCACCTCGCGCAGGAAGCGCCGGGCGCGCGTGTAATCTTCCGTGACGATGGACTCGGTGTGCTGGGAGCTGTAGGTGTTGATATGCTCGATCGCCGCATCCAGGTCGGCCACCACGCGCACCGAGAGGATCGGCGCGAGGTATTCGGTATGCCAGTCCTCCTCCGTGGCTTCCTTCATGGCCGGCACGATGGCACGGGAAGCGGCGCAGCCGCGCAGTTCCACGCCCTTGTCCAGGTAGATCTTGCTCAGCGGCGGCAGCACCTGGCCGGCCACGCCCTGCGCCACCAGCAGGGTTTCCATGGTATTGCAGGTGCCGTAGCGGCTGGTCTTGGCGTTGTCGGCAATTTTCACCGCCTTGGCGAGGTCGGCCTTGTCGTCGATATAGACGTGGCACACGCCGTGCAGGTGCTTGATCACCGGGATGCGCGCCTCGGCGATGAGGCGTTCGATCAGTCCCTTGCCGCCGCGTGGCACGATCACGTCGACGAATTCGCGCATGGTGATGAGCTCTCCCACCGCGGCGCGGTCGGTGGTCTCGATCACCTGCACCGCCGTTTCCGGCAAACCGGCGGCGGCCAGCCCCTCGCGCACGCAAGCGGCGATCGCCTGGTTGGAATGGATTGCTTCCGAGCCGCCGCGCAGGATCGAGGCGTTGCCGGATTTCAGGCACAGGCCGGCGGCGTCCGCCGTCACATTGGGGCGCGCTTCGTAGATGATGCCGATCACCCCCAGCGGCACGCGCATCTTGCCCACCTGGATGCCGGAAGGGCGGTAATTCAGGCCGGTGATTTCGCCCACCGGGTCGGGCAATGCTGCGATCTGCAGCAGGCCTTCGGCCATCCCCGCCACGCCTTTTTCCGTCAGGGCGAGCCGGTCGAGCATGGCCGCGTCCAGCCCGGCGGCTTTCGCCGCGGCCAGATCCTTGGCATTGGCTTCCAACAGCTTGGCGCTGTCGCGCTGGATTGCCCGTGCCATCATGGTCAGCGCCATGTTCTTGGCGTTGGTGTCGGCCTTGGCCATGGCGCGCGAAGCCGCCCGCGCCTGCTGGCCAAGATTGTGCATGTATGCTTTGACGTCCATCGGATTCTCCAACTCACTATTTAGACAAGATTAAACCTTGGCCGTGGTCAAGCCTAGCTGCAACAGCTCATCCCACACATCGCCCTTGGCCAGGCCCTTGATCATGCGGTCAATCCCAGCCGCCCGTTTCAGCCCCTGCAATAGGCGCGCCTCGCTGGTGCGCTTCACCGCCTGCTCCACCAGCCGCTGCCGCGCCTCCCAGATCCAGGCGTCGCGCATCAGCTGCGGCAGACTGCCACCGCGCCGCATTCCGCCGCGCAGCTTGGCGAGGGTACGGATTTCGCGCGTCAATGCCCACAGGATCAGCACCGGGTCTTCCCCCTCGCCGCGCAGCACGTCGAGCACCCGGCTTACCCGGGCCACATCGCCTGCCAGCAGCGCATCCCCGAGCTTGAAAACATCGAAGCGCGCCACGTCGGCAACCGATTCCTTGACCTGCTCGAAGCTCAGCATGCCGGAGGGAAACAGCAAGGCCAGCTTCTGCACTTCCTGAAACGCCGCCAGCAGATTGCCTTCGACCTGGTCGGCGAGCAGCTGCAGCGTGGCCGGCTCGGCACGCTGGTTCTGCCGCGCCAGCCGCGCCCCGATCCATGCCGGCAACTGGGCGCGTTCGACCGGGAACACGCCCACCGCCACGCCGGCCTGCTCCATGGCCTTGAACCATTTTCCCGCCTGCGCCGCCTTGTCCAGCTTGGGGCACACCAACAGGGTGACGGTATCGGCGGGAAGCCGCGCGCAATACTCCTGCAGCGCCTGGCTGCCGTCGTTGCCCGGCTTGCCCGACGGGATGCGGATTTCCACCAGGCGGCGGGAAGCGAACAGGGACATGCTGTTGCCGCTGGTCAACAGGTTCTGCCAGTTGAAGCCGCGCTCCACCGTGAATACTTCGCGCTCGGCGCAGCCTTCCTGGCGCGCCCGGACGCGAATCGCATCCGCCGCTTCCTGGGCCAGCAGCGGCTCATCGCCGAACACCAGGTAAAGCGGCTGCAGCCCCTTGGCTAAATGTTGATCAAGCTGTTCCGGCTTGAGGCGCATGGTAAAGCTATATCTTGACCGCGTTGAGGCGTCGGATGATCTGCTGCACCGCATCGCCCTGCATGTCCCGGTACAGCATCGCCTCCTCCTGCTCCTTCGCCAGCACCTGGGCGTCGTTGAAGGAAATGTCGCGTTTCAGTTCGAGCGGCTGGGCGGGCAACAGTTCCTTGCCCTTGCCGTCGTGCAAGCGGAAGGAAAGTCGGTAGAACAACACGTATTCGCTTACCCGTCCATTCGAGCCGATAGAAAGAATGCGCTTTTCGCGACTTTCGCCCAGCACCTGCAACACCGCTTGCGCTTCGCCCTTGCTATCGACGATTTGCACATTGCTGCCGTAGCGCAATGCGCGCTGTAAATCCACGCCTAGCGCACTACCCCCGCCCTCGACATAAAGCGACTTGAACGGTAGCTGCGCCGCGCCGCGCAATTGAAAGCCGCAGGCGCCCAGCATCAGGACCAGCGCCAGGATAAGGAGTTTTTTCATATAAAATTACACCACCACGTTGACCAGACGGCCCGGAACAACCACCACTTTTTTCACGGCCTGCCCCTCGATGAACTTGAGCACGGCCGTGTTGGCAAGCGCTAACTTCTCGATTTCGTCCTTGCCTGCGGACTTTGCGACTTTCATATTGCCGCGCAGCTTGCCGTTGACCTGCAGCATCAGTTCGATTTCGTCCTGCACCAGCGCGGCTTCGTCGACGCCGGGCCAGGCGGCCTGCAGCAGGTCCGCACCCGGCTTCAATGCCGCCCACAGGGTCTGGCAGATATGGGGCACGATGGGCGCGAGCAGCAGCACTGCGGCCTCCAGCGCCTCCTGCTGCACCGCGCGGCCGACCGGGCTGACGTCGTCAACCTTGGCCAGCGCGTTCATCAGTTCCATCACCGCTGCGATGGCGGTGTTGAACTGCTGGCGGCGACCGTAGTCATCGCTCACTTTCTGGATGGTGGCGTGCAGCTGGAAGCGCAGCGCCTTTTGCTCGGCAGACAACACGCCGCCCGCGTAGGCCTCGACCACGCCCGTCTCGACGTGTTCGTGGACCGCCTTCCACAGCCGCTTGAGGAAGCGGAACGCGCCCTCCACGCCGGCGTCCGACCATTCCAGGCTCTGCTCCGGCGGCGCCGCGAACATCATGAACAGGCGCGCCGTGTCGGCGCCGTACTGGTCGATCAGGGCCTGCGGGTCGACGGTGTTGCCCTTGGACTTGGACATCTTGGTGCCGTCCTTCAGCACCATGCCCTGGGTCAGCAACCGGGTGAACGGCTCGGAACATTCCACCAGCCCGACGTCGCGCATCAGCTTGTTGAAGAAACGCGCGTACAGCAAATGCAGGATGGCGTGCTCGATACCGCCGATGTACTGGTCCACCGGCAGCCAGTAATTGGCGCGCTCATCGAGCATGGACTTATCCTGTCCGGCGCTGGCGAAACGGGCGTAATACCACGAAGACTCGACAAAAGTGTCCATGGTGTCGGTCTCGCGCTCCGCCTTGCCGCCGCACTTGGGACAGGTGGTGTCGTAGAAGGACGGCATTTTCTTGATCGGCGAACCGATGTCGATGGTCACGTCTTCCGGCAATACCACCGGCAAGTCCTTTTCCGGCACCGGCACGTCGCCGCAGGTCGCGCAATGAATGATGGGGATCGGGCAACCCCAGTAGCGCTGGCGCGAAATGCCCCAGTCGCGCAGGCGGTACTGCACCTGCTTGTCGCCGAGCTCTTTTGCTTTCAGGTCAGCGGCGATGGCGTCCACCGCCTGCTCGTAATTCAGGCCATCGTACTTGCCAGAATGGATGCAGACGCCATTTTCCTTGTCGCCGTACCACTCCTGCCAGTCTGCGGTGGAAAAGCTTTCTTCCCCGACCTGGATGGACTGCTTGATCGCCAAGTCGTATTTCTGTGCAAAGTGGAAATCGCGCTCGTCGTGAGCCGGCACCGCCATCACCGCGCCCTCGCCGTAGCTCATCAGCACGTAGTTGCCGACCCACACCGGGACCTGTGCGCCGGTGAGCGGGTGAGTGACGCTGATGCCCGTCGCCATGCCTTTCTTTTCCATGGTGGAAAGATCGGCCTCGGCCACGCTGCCGTGCTTGCATTCTTCGATGAAGGCGGCCAGCGCGGAATTGTTCTTCGCAGCATGGGCAGCCAGCGGATGCTCGGCGGCCACGGCGCAGAAAGTCACGCCCATGATGGTGTCGGCGCGGGTGGTGTAAACCCAGAGCTTTTCCTGCTTGCCGTCCAACTCGTAGGGGAAGGCGAAGCGCACGCCAGTGCTTCTGCCGATCCAGTTTTTCTGCATGGTGCGCACCTGCTCCGGCCAGCCGGACAGGTTGTCGAGTTCGCTCAGCAGCTCGTCGGCGTAGGCGGTGATGCGCATGAAATACATCGGGATATCACGCTTTTCCACTTGCGCACCGCTGCGCCAGCCGCGCCCGTCGATCACCTGCTCGTTGGCGAGCACGGTGCAGTCCACCGGGTCCCAGTTGACCGCGGCGGTTTTCTTGTAGATCAGGCCCTTTTCGAACAGCTTGGTGAACAGCCACTGTTCCCAGCGGTAGTAGTCCGGCTTGCAGGTGGCGAGCTCGCGCGTCCAGTCGATCGCCAGACCGAGGCTCTTCAGCTGGCCGCGCATGTAGTCGATGTTGGAATAAGTCCAGGCGGCGGGCGCCACCTTGTTGGCGATGGCCGCATTCTCGGCGGGCAGGCCGAAGGCATCCCAGCCCATGGGCTGCATCACGTTGAAGCCCTGAAAGCGGTGGTAGCGCGACAGCACGTCGCCGATGGTGTAGTTGCGCACGTGGCCCATGTGCAGCTTGCCGGAAGGGTAGGGGAACATCGACAGGCAGTAATACTTGGGTTTGCCGGGAATTTCCTCGGCCTTGAACGCCTGGGTCGCATCCCAGTGCTGCTGTGCCCGCTGCTCGACTTCGGCGGGGTTATAAAGGTTTTCCATGATTCTTGAAAATAGCCGACAGAAAAGCTGATGATTATACGCTGAAATCGTCAGCCCACATCTGCCCGGCATCGCGTGGGCATAGTGACAAGAGTGCCATGTCACGATTATACTTGAGCATTCGAGATCAATTATTTTCGGGGATTCCAAACCATGTCCAAGAAACACCCAGTCGTCGCCGTCACCGGATCGTCGGGCGCAGGCACCACCACCGTCAAAGTCGCGTTCGAGCACATTTTCCGCCGCGAAGACATCACGGCCGGCGTGGTAGAAGGCGATAGCATGCACTCACTCGGGCGCGTGGAGTTCAAGGAAGCCTCGAAAAAAGCGGAAGAAGCCGGCAACCAGCATTTCAGCCATTTCGGTCCTGAAGCCAACCACTTCGACAAGATCGAGGAAATGTTCAAGACCTACGGCAAAACCGGCACCTGCAAGAAACGTTATTACATTCACTCCGATGCCGAAGCCGCGGACCAGAACGGTCGCCTCGGCACCAAATTGAAGGCCGGCGAATTCACGCCTTGGGAAGATATCCCCAAGGGCACCGATCTGCTGTTTTACGAAGGCCTGCACGGCCTGGTCCAGAACGGCACTGTTGATGCCGCCAAGCACGTAGACCTGGGCGTGGGCGTGGTACCGATCGTCAACCTGGAGTGGATCCAGAAAATTCACCGCGACGCCAAAGAGCGCGGCTACTCGGCAGAAGCGACGGTGCACACCATCCTGCGCCGCATGCCCGACTACGTGAACTACATCACGCCGCAGTTCTCGCGCACCTGCGTCAACTTCCAGCGCGTGCCGACGGTGGACACCTCCAACCCCTTTATCGCCCGCGACATCCCTACGCCTGACGAGAGCTTCGTGGTGATCCGCTTCCGCGACCCCAAGGGCGTGGATTTCCCCTATTACCTCAACATGATTCACGATTCGTTCATGTCGCGCCCCAACACCATCGTGGTGCCCGGCGGCAAGATGGGTTTCGCGATGGAAGTGATTCTTTCCCCGCTCATCCACAACCTGATCGAGAACAAGAAAAAATCTTGATTTCGCGCAACTGAAAAGCCACGCGGAAATGTATACGAGGCCGGGAATTTCCCGGCCTTATTATTTGGCGAAACCATGACCACACCCTTGCTACGCGGACTCAACCCGGAACAGCTCGCCGCCGTTACCCTGCCCCATGAATCCGCGCTGATCCTGGCTGGCGCCGGCAGCGGCAAGACGCGGGTGCTCACCACCCGCATCGCCCACCTGATCCAGTCCGGCCTGGCCAGCCCCAGCGGCATTTTCGCCGTCACCTTCACCAACAAGGCGGCCAAGGAAATGCTCGCGCGCCTCGCGGCGCTGCTGCCGATCAACACGCGCGGCATGTGGATCGGCACCTTTCACGGCCTGGCCAACCGCATGCTGCGCGCACACCACCGCGAAGCCGGGTTGCCGGCCCTGTTCCAGATCCTCGACTCGGCCGACCAGCTGGGCGCCATCAAGCGCCTGCTCAAGGCGCTCAACGTGGACGACGAGAAATACCCGCCCAAGCAGTTGCAGCATTTCATCAACGGCTGCAAGGAAGAGGGGCTGCGCGCCCACATGGTCGAGGCTTTCGACCCCTACTCGCGCAAGCAGCGGGAGCTCTATGCCGCCTACGACGAGCAATGCCAGCGCGAGGGGGTAGTCGATTTCGCCGAACTGCTGCTGCGCAGCTACGAGCTGCTGCAGCGTGAAACCGCCTTGCGCCAGCACTACCAGAGCCGTTTCCGCCACATCCTGGTAGACGAATTCCAGGACACCAACCACCTGCAATACCAGTGGCTCAAGCTGCTGGCGGGGGAACAAGCCGCGGTGTTCGCGGTAGGCGACGACGACCAGTCGATCTATGCCTTCCGCGGCGCGCGCGTGGGCAACATGGCCGATTTCGAGCGCGATTTCCAGGTCGAAAAAGTGATTCGCCTGGAGCAGAACTACCGCTCGCACGGCAACATTCTCGACGCCGCCAACGCACTGATCCGCCACAACCAGAGCCGCCTGGGCAAGAACCTGTGGACGGCGGAGGGTTCAGGCGAGCCGATCCGCGTCTTCGAGGCCCACTCCGACTACGAGGAAGCCGGCTTCATCGTGGACGAGGTGAAAGCCTTGCAGCGCGAAGGCGTTCCGCTCTCCGGCATCGCCCTGCTGTATCGCTCCAACGCGCAATCGCGCGTGCTGGAACACGCCTTGTTCAACGCCGCGGTGCCGTACCGCGTCTACGGCGGGCTGCGCTTCTTCGAGCGCCAGGAAATCAAGCACGCGCTGGCTTACCTGCGCCTGATCGGCAACTCGAACGACGACGGCGCATTGCTCCGGGTGATCAATTTTCCTACCCGCGGCATCGGCGCGCGCAGCCTGGAGTCCTTGCAGGAAATCGCCCGCAGCGAAGGTATCAGCCTGTGGCAGGCGGCGCAGCTCAAGCGCATGAGCGGCAAGGCCGGCGCCACCATCAGCGCGTTCACCGCGTTGATCGAAAGCATGCGCGAAACATGCGCGGCGCTGCCCCTGCCTGAGCAGGTCGAGCACATGCTGGACCACAGCGGCCTGGTCGCGCATTACAAAAGCGAGAAGGAGGGCGCCGACCGCCTGGAAAACCTCAACGAACTGATCAACGCCGCGGCCGGATTCGAGCTCGAACACTCGGCGGAAGACGTGGATGGGGCGCCCGACGCGCTCACCGCATTCCTGACGCATGCCTCGCTCGAAGCCGGCGAACACCAGGCGGAGGCGGGGCAGGAAGCGCTGCAGCTGATGACCGTGCATGCCGCAAAGGGTCTGGAGTTTCATGCCGTGTTCATCAGCGGGCTGGAAGAAGGGCTGTTCCCGCACGAGAATGCCGCCAAGGAGCGCGACGGCGTGGAAGAAGAACGGCGCCTGATGTACGTCGCCATCACCCGCGCACGGCGGCGGCTGTATATCAGCTTTGCCGACAGCCGGATGCTGCATGGACAGCTGCGCTATGGCATCGCCTCGCGCTTCCTGGAAGAGCTGCCGCCGCAATTGCTCAAACGCATCAACCACAGCGGGGCAGCGCAACCCATGCAGCAGCCGGCAGCGAGCAGCGCTGCGACTGGCGCATCGGGCTGGCATATCGGCCAGGCGGTTTCCCACCCCAAGTTCGGGCCGGGCATCATCATCAACAGCGAGGGGCGCGGCGCGGATGCGCGAGTGCAGGTGAGCTTCAGCCACGCCGGTGTGAAATGGCTGGCGCTGGAGTACGCCAAGCTGGAAGCTTCTTAATCCGGATAATCCGGCTTAATTTTCCTCGCTTACCGCCACGAAAATATCGCGGTACGCCGTGTAGATGGAAGTCGCGAACAGCACAGGAATGACGGCCAGCAAGCCGAGGCCGAGCGGGATCGAGCCCAGCACGAAAAGGACAAGGCCGATCACCCCGTACAGCGTGAAAGGCAGGACATTGCGCAGACAGGCGGCAAAACTCAGTTTCATCGCCTGCTTGGCCGGCAGACCGTCGAACAGCACCAGGGCCGGGGCAAACCAGTAAGCCATAAGCAGCGGCAACAACAAAGCCATCACCACTACGCCCATGACCATATACTGCATCAGGAGCGGAAGCAGGGCGGGGTCGGCGGCATCCAGCTTGTCCAGTTCCAGCGGTGCCATAGGCCCGTAGAGCACGCTGGTCACACCCATGGCGAGCATGACGATGAGGATTTTACCGCCCAGGTAAAGCCCGCCCAGCGTCGCAAGTTGACGCGCATGGGCTTTAAAACCGGCAAACAGGTGGGTGATTTCCAGCTCTTCGTCCAGTTCCAGCGCGCGACAGCCCGCCATGAAGCCGGCGAGGAAGATGGGGTCGAGCAGGGCCGAAGCGATCGCACCGACGACCGGCACAAATACCGCCAGCACCAGTTCGACCACCAGATAAATCAGGAAGAACACGATCCATATCTGCGGATTCTTGCCGAACAGACGAAAACCCGCGGCGATCCAGCGCCACCCCTGCGCCACATCGACCGTGCGCGGCTGCAAGTGTTGTGCCGTCGTGATCTCAGTCATGGATCACACCCACATCTGCTGCAGCGCGTCGTGGTGGCTGACGTGGTGCTGCAAAATACGGCGGAAGTGCTTGGGGTCCTTGGCGAAAGTCATTTCGCCCGGGCGCGGAAAATGGAAGTCGTAGAGGCGCGACAGCCAGAAGCGCAGGGCCGCGGCGCGCAGCATCACCGGCCAGGCGCCGCGCTCGACCGCGCTCAGCGGGCGGGTGCCGTGATACGCCTCGAGCATGGCGGCCATGCGTTGCCGGTCCAGCGTACCGTCCCCGGCATTGACGCACCAGTCGTTGACGGTGATCGCCAGGTCGTAAAGCCAGACATCGTTGCAGGCAAAATAGAAATCGATCAGCCCGCCGACACTGTCGCCCTTGAACAGCACGTTGTCGCGGAACAGGTCGGCATGGATCACGCCGCGCGGCAGGTCTTCGAAGCGGTAAAGCGACTGGAAGCGCAACTCTTCCGCCAGCAGGGCGGCATCCTCGGCATCGAGAAAGGGCATCACTTGCGGAGCGGTGGTCTGCCACCAGTGGGGGCCGCGCGGATTGGGCATTTGGGCGGGGTAGGTACGGCCCGCCAGGTGCATCGCGGCGAGCATTTCACCCACTTCGCGGCAGTGATGCGGCGTGGTCTCCTGCAGGGACTGGCCTTCCAGGCAGCTCACGATACACGCCGGCTTGCCGTTGAGCTCCCCCAGGTAGCCATTGTGCAGATTGGCTACCGGCGCCGGGCAGGGGATGCCGTGATGCGCAAGGTGCGCCATGAGGTTGATGAAGTAGGGGAGTTCGTCGGCGCCGAGCTTCTCGAACAGAGTCAGCACGAAACGGCCGTGGCTGGTGGTGACGAAGTAGTTGGTATTCTCGATGCCGGCCGAAATGCCCTGCAGGTCCTGTAAGGAACCTAGGGCATAACCTTTTAGCCAAAGCTCGAGCTGCGCGTCGGTGACGGTGGTAAAAACGGACATGTCATAATCAGCCCCGGGGGCTGCAATCAACCTAGAAAGATTTCAGCAACCACATCGGCACCATGACGCCGGGGCTCACCTCGCCCTGACGCA
The DNA here is from genome assembly GCF_011764585.1 of Sulfurimicrobium lacus. Classification (GTDB taxonomy): domain Bacteria; phylum Pseudomonadota; class Gammaproteobacteria; order Burkholderiales; family Sulfuricellaceae; genus Sulfurimicrobium; species Sulfurimicrobium lacus. The sequence continues at coordinate 25,444 of NZ_AP022853.1, read as the reverse complement.
CGAAGCGGCCCGTGCCCTGTTCGTCGATCAGGTAATAAGGCACACCGTGGGGAGGCGTGATTTTCATCATGTAAAGCTTGCCGTGGATGCGGAACTCTTCCACCTTGTCCTCGCCGCGCTTGGTGATGGTCACTTGCGGCTCCAGGGATGGATCAGGCTCGTAACCGGGCGGCGGCGCAGGAGGCTCGGGCAGGGGCTGCAGGCCTGACGGGGTGGCGGCCTTGTCCGCGAAGGCGGGAAGGGCGCACAGCATCAAAAGGGGGATCAAACGGCGCATGACAATTCCTAAGAGGAAGATTGAAGGCGGATTATACCGCTTGCCGCCCCAGCGGATAAGCATCTCTTAAAGATCTCTTTAAAGATTGAGCTGAATTTCCCGTTCCGCAGGGGAGGGCTCGAAGCCGCTGGTTTCGTAATATTGGAAAATGGCCTCCACGACCGCATCCGGTTCGTCGATCACCTGGATCAGGTTCAGATCTTCCGCACTGATCACTTTTTCCCGTACCAGCGTGGTGCGGAACCAGGTCAGCAGGTCGCGCCAGAATGGCTCGCCGACCAGGATGATGGGAATCTTCCGGATTTTTCCCGTCTGCGCCAGGGTGAGCGCCTCCATCAGTTCGTCAAGGGTGCCGAAACCGCCCGGCATTACGACATAGGCGGTAGCGAACTTGACGAACATCACCTTGCGCGCGAAAAAGTGGCGGAAGGTCTGGCTGATGTCCTGGTAGGGATTGGTATGCTGTTCGTGGGGCAGCTGGATATTCAGACCGATGCTGGGGGACGCGCCGAAAAATGCCCCCTTGTTGGCCGCCTCCATGATCCCCGGGCCGCCGCCGGAAATGACGGCAAAGCCTGCATCGGAGAGCTTCCGCGCGATCTGCTCGGCCAGCATATAATAGGGATGATCCGAGGGAGTACGGGCGCTGCCGAAGATGCTCACCGCAGGGCGGATGGCGCTCAGACGCTCGGTGGATTCGACGAACTCTGCCATAATCCCGAACACCCGCCACGACTCACGCGCCGAATAACCCTGCGTCAGGAGGTCTGGGTCGAGGGGCTTGGGTAGTTTTTCCGCTGCACTCATTGAGTATTCTTTCTCGCTTATGAAAACACTATTGTTGGTCGACGCTTCTTCCTATCTTTATCGCGCCTTCCACGCTCTTCCCGATCTGCGCAACCGCCACAACGAGCCGACCGGCGCCATCTACGGCGTACTCAACATGTTGCGCCGCCTGCATCAGGATTACCAGGCGGATTATAGCGCCTGCGTGTTCGACGCAAAAGGCAAGACCTTCCGCGACGAACTCTATCCCGACTACAAGGGGCGCCGCCCCCCCATGCCGCCCGACCTCGCCGCGCAGATCGAACCGCTGCACGCCGCCATCCGCGCCATGGGCTGGCCGCTGCTGGCAGTGGAAGGCGTGGAAGCGGACGATGTCATCGGCACGCTATCCAGGCTCGCGACGGAGGAGGGGATGCGCGCCGTGATTTCCACCGGGGACAAGGATATGGCCCAACTGGTGAACCGGCACGTCAGCCTGATCAACACCATGTCCAACGAAACGCTGGACGAATCCGGCGTCGAAACGAAATTCGGCGTGCCCCCGGCGCGCATCGTCGACTACCTGACCCTGATCGGCGACAGCGCGGACAATGTCCCGGGCGTGGCCAAGGTCGGCCCCAAGACCGCCGTAAAATGGCTGAGCCAGTACCAGACCCTCGACAACCTGGTGGCCCACGCCCAGGAAGTCGGCGGCGCTGTCGGCGAGAATCTGCGCAATACGCTGGACTGGCTGCCCAAGGCGCGCGAACTGCTCACCATCCGCTGCGCCGTCCCCCTGCCGGTCAGCCTGCAGCAGCTGACCGCGGGACCGCAAGACAACGCCCGGCTACGCGAACTGTACGAGCGCCTCGAATTCAAGACCTGGCTGCGCGAGCTGCCGGCCGTCGGCGCTCACGAACCCGCCCCGGTCGTTCCAGTGGAGCGCCCCGAGCCCCGCTATGAAACCATCCTCGACCAAAGTCACCTGGAACACTGGCTGACCCGCCTGGAGCAGGCCGAACTGGTCAGCCTCGACACCGAAACCACCGGCCTCGAGCCCATGCAATCCAGACTGGTGGGCATCTCCTTTGCCATCGAACCGCATCACGCGGCCTACCTGCCCCTGGCGCACCATTATGCCGGGGTGCCGCCACAGCTGGACTTCGCAACAACGCTGCAACGCCTCAAGCCGTTGCTGGAAAACCCCGCCAAGCCAAAGCTGGGGCAAAACCTCAAGTACGACAGCCATATTTTCGCTAACCACGGCATCGCCCTGCGGGGCATCGTCCACGACACGCTGCTGCAATCCTACGTGCTGGAAAGCCATAAAACGCATGACATGGATGCGCTCGCCTCACGCCACCTCGGCGTCAAGACGATAAGCTACGCCGAAGTCACCGGCAAGGGGGCAAAACAGATCGGCTTCGACGAGGTGGCGCTCGACACCGCGACGACCTATGCCGCGGAAGACACCGACATCACCCTGCAACTGCATCACAACCTGTACCCCCAGATCAGCGCCAACGCCCGTCTGGAATTCATTTACCGCGAGATCGAAGTGCCGGTTTCGCAGGTATTGTTTCACGTGGAACGCAACGGTGTGCTGATCGACAGCAAGCTGCTCGCCGAACAGAGCCGCACGCTGGGCGAAAAAATGTTGACCCTGGAACAGCGGGCGTACGAACTGGCGGGACAGCCTTTCAACCTCAACTCCCCGAAACAGATCCAGGAAATCCTGTTCGGCCAGCTTGGGCTGCCGGTCAAGAAAAAAACCCCCGGCGGCGCTCCCTCCACGGACGAGGACGTGCTGCAGCAACTGGCGCTGGATTACCCGCTGCCGAAAATCCTGCTCGACTACCGCGGCCTGGCCAAGCTGAAATCCACCTACACCGACAAACTTCCGCGCATGGTGGACCCCGCCACCGGCCGGGTGCACACCAGCTACAATCAGGCCGTGGCGGTGACCGGACGGCTGGCCTCCTCGGACCCCAACCTGCAGAACATCCCGGTACGCAGCGAGGAGGGACGGCGCATCCGCGAGGCCTTTATCGCCCCGCCCGGAAGCAGAATCGTGTCCGCCGACTATTCCCAGATCGAGCTGCGCATCATGGCCCACCTCTCGGGAGACGCCAACCTGCTGCGCGCCTTCGCGGCCGGGGAGGACATCCACCGCGCCACTGCGGCGGAGATTTTTGCCTGCACGCCGCTGGAAGTGACCTCGGAACAGCGACGCTACGCCAAGGTGATCAACTTTGGCCTGATTTACGGCATGTCGGCATTCGGCCTGGCCAGCCAGCTCAATATCGAACGCGGCGCGGCGCAGGCCTACATGGAGCGCTACTTCGAGCGCTACCCCGGCGTTGCCAAATACATGGAACGCACCCGCGACATGGCGAAACAGCAGGGCTACGTGGAGACCGTATTCGGCCGCCGCTTATGGCTGCCGGAGATCAACGCCGCCAACGGCCAGCGCCGCCAGGCCGCCGAGCGCGCCGCGATCAATGCGCCGATGCAGGGCACGGCCGCCGACCTGATCAAGCTGGCGATGATCGCCGTCCACCGCTGGCTGCAGGAGGAGAAGATGCAGACCTTGCTGGTGATGCAGGTGCATGACGAACTGGTGCTGGAAGTGCCGCAGGGAGAATTGGCCCAGGTCCGGCGCGAGCTGCCGCGCCTCATGGCCGGCGTCGCCAGGCTGGCGGTCCCGCTGGTCGCCGAGGTAGGCGAGGGGGCGAACTGGGAACAGGCGCACTAGGCCGGGACTATTCGCTTTCCGGGCCGTCGGTCGACGCGCCCAAGTGCTTTTCGATACGCCGCGCAAACACCGTCATTTCCTTGACCGCCTGCCGGTCGCCCTTGCTCTCGGCAACCGCGATGCCCTGTCGGTAGGCGCCGAGCGCTTCTTCCTGGCGCCCGGCCGCCACCAGCGCCTTGCCCAGCAGCTTCCACGCCGCCGAGTAGCCGGGATCAAGCGCGACCGCATGTTGCAGATGGCTCGCCGCCTTTTCGGGCTCGCCAAGTTTCAGGTATTCGTTACCCAGGCTGAAGCGGAGCAGGGCGCTGTCCTTGCCGGAAGCAAGCATTTTTTCCAGGTTCTGAATGATGGGAAGGCTCATTTGCGCCAGAAAGCGGGGGTGAACACGATCAGCAGGGTAAACAGTTCCAGGCGCCCCAGCAACATGGCAAAGGTACACACCCAGGTCTGAAAGTCCGTGAGCACCGCAAATGTCGTTGCCGGACCCACTTGGTTCAGGCCCGGCCCGGTATTATTGATGCACGCCACCACGGCGGAGAAGGAACTGATCACGTCAAGCCCGGAGGCGGTCAGCACCAGGGTCATGGACACGATGCTCGCCACATAGATGAAGAGAAATGCCAGCACGGCGTAAATAATCTTGTTCGGAATGACCTGGCCACCCAGTTTGGTAAGCACGACCCCGTCCGGGTGCAGCAGCTTTTTCATTTCCCGGTACACCTGCTTGTAGAGCAACTGGGCGCGGATCATCTTGATACCGCCGCCGGTGGAGCCGGAACTGGAAGCGAAGCTGCTCAAAAAAAGCATCCACAATGGTGCGAAAATCGGCCACTGGTTGAAATCGGTGGTGGCGAAACCGGTGGTGGTGGCGATGGACACCGTATTGAAGCTGGCAAAACGCAGCGCCGTAAGAAAATCGGGGTAGACCCCCATTTGCCACAGATACAAAGCGATGCCGAGCACGCTGGTCAGCGTTACGCCGAGGAACAGTCCGGCCTCGGGGTCACGGCGATAGGGGGCGAAGCTCTTGCCGCGCCAAACCATGAAATGGGTGGCGAAATTGATGCCGGCAATCAGCATGAACACGATCGTGACAGCCTCGATCGACGGTGAATTGAAGTAGCCGAAACTGGCATCGTGAGAGGAAAAGCCACCCAGACCCATGGTGGAGAAGGCGTGCATCACCGCATCCAGCCAGGTCATCCCTGCCGCCCGCAGGGACAGGATACACGCCAGTGTAATGGCGGCATACACCAGCCACAAGCCTTTGGCTGTTTCCGTAATGCGCGGGGTCAGTTGACTGTCTTTCATCGGCCCCGGCGTTTCCGCCTTGTACAGTTGTCGCCCGCCGATACCCAGCAACGGCAACACCGCCACGGCCAGCACGATGAGCCCCATGCCGCCAAGCCAGACCAGCTCCGTGCGCCAGAAATTGATCGACGGCGGGAGTTTGTCGAGATCGGAAAGCACCGTCGCGCCAGTGGTGGTAAGTCCGGACACGGTTTCGAAGTAAGCGTCGGTAAAGCTCAGGTCGGGGATCTGAACCAACAAAGGAATGGTCGCAAAGGCCGCCAGGGAAGACCAGATCAGCACTACCAGCAGGAAACCGTCGCGAATCTTGAGTTCGCGCTTGAAACGATTGGTCCCTGCCCAGGCAATCAACCCGGAGATAAAGGTTACCGCAACAGATTCATCGTAGGCGGAGACCGCGCCATCCTTAAGCCCCCAGGACACCATCAACGGCGCCAGCATGGTCAGGCTGAACAACATGGTCACCAGGCCCAGCACATGAACGATGGGAAGAACCTTTTTCATCCGAAGAACCCGATGCCAACCTGGAACAGTTTCTCGATCTTGGAGATCATTTGTTTGTTCACCACGAAGATAATGACATGGTCTTCGCTCTCGATCACTGTGTCGTGGTGGGCGATCAGCACCTCTTCGCCACGAACGACGGCGCCTATCGTGGCGCCGCGCGGCAAGTCTATCTGTTCCACGCGCTTGCCGACTACTTTTGACGTCTTGGCGTCGCCATGGGCAATAGCCTCCAGCGCCTCCGCCGCGCCGCGCCGCAGGGAGTGGACCACCGCCATATCCCCACGCCGGACATGGGCCAGAAGGCTGCCGATGGTGGCTTGGGCAGGAGAGATGGCAATGTCGATCTGCCCCCCTTGCACCAAATCCACATAGGCGCTGCGGTTGATCAGGGCGATGACTTTGCGCGCGCCCATACGCTTGGCCAGCAGGGCGGCCATGATGTTGTTTTCGTCGTCATTGGTAAGCGCACAAAAAACGTCCATGTCTTCAACGTTTTCCGCCTGTAGCAGATCCGGGTCTGTCGCGTCCCCGAACAGGATCAGGGTGCTGGACAGCTCGGCGGCAAGGCGCTCGCTGTTTTTCTTGTTGTGGTCGATGAGCTTGACCTGATACTGATGCTCCAGGCTCCTGGCCAGGCGCCGGCCGATGTTGCCCCCGCCCGCGATCATGACCCGCTTGGCCGCTTTGTCGCGACGACGCATTTCCCGCATCACAGCGCGGATATTTTCCGCCGCGGCAATTAGAAACAATTCATCCCCCGCCTCGATCACCGTCTTGCCTTCCGGAATGATGGGGTGGTTCTGGCGGAAAATCGCCGCCACGCGGGTATCGATGTGGGGCATGTGCTTGCGCAGGTATTGCAACTCGCGCCCCACCAGCGGGCCGCCGTGAAATGCGCGCACTGCAGCCAAACGCACCTTGCCATCGGCAAAATCCAGTACCTGCAAGGCTTCGGGGTATTCGATCAGCTTGCGAATGTAGTCCGTCAGCACCTCTTCCGGGCTGATGATGTAGTCCACTGCGAAGTTCTCGGGGGAAAACAATCCTTCATGGGCAAGATACTCGGTGCAACGGATACGGGCAATTTTGGTCGGTGTATTGAACAGGGTGTGGGCAAGCTTGCAGGCCACCAGGTTGACCTCGTCGCTCTGCGTCACGGCCAACAGCATGTCGGCATCTTCCATGCCGGCCTGGCGCAGCACTTCGGGATGCGAGGCAAAGCCATGCACGGTGCGCAGATCGAAGCGATCCTGCAGGATCTGCAGCTTGGCGGGATCGATGTCCACCACGGTGATGTCGTTGGACTCCCGCACTAGGTTTTCCGCCACCGACGCACCGACCTGCCCGGCGCCCAGAATCACGATTTTCACTTGCGCACCCTCCACGTATGTCGGAAAGGCCCGATTTTAGCCCGTTCCATGCCAGCATCACCGGCAGCGCTACTCTTCCGTCTTGCGGGAAAACCGGACCCCGAGTTGCTTCAGCTTGCGGTACAGATGGGTGCGCTCCAGACCCACATTCTCGGCCACCCGGCTCATATTGCCCCCGGCCTTGGCAATATGGTGCTCGAAATAGGCGCGTTCGAACATGTCACGCACTTCACGCAAGGGCAGGTCGAGAGGCAGTCCGGGCAGCGTTTCTGCCACGGCGGGGGTGGCAAACTGGGCCAGCACCCGGTTCACGTCCTGAGGCGTGATTTCCTCGTTGAGGCTGGTAAGGGCCAGCGTTTTCACCACGTTGTTGAGCTGTGGCAGGTTGCCCGGCCAGTTTTCATTGCGCAACGCGTTCAGCGCAGCCACACTGAAATGGCGCGGGGGCGCTTCCTTGGCTTCGACATATTGCGCCAGAATGCGGTTGGCAAGCTCGGGAACATCCTCGCGGTGCTCGCGCAGCGCGGGAACGCTCAAAGTCAGTCCGCACAGCGCCTGAAACAGGCCTGCATCGAAGCGACCTTCCTCGACCAGTAACGGCAGCGGCTCGCTTGCGGCGCATACCAGCCGTACATTGCTTTTTTCCAGCCGGCCCAGCACGAAGAGCAGACCCTTCTGCTCGAGCTTGTTGAGGGTGGCGATTTCCGTCACGAACAGCACGCCGTCGCGTGCCTGTTCGAGCACTTCGAGCGGGTCTTCCGCCAGCCATACCGACGTTTCCGGCACGACCAGCGGCGTGTTGGCCTGGTGCAGGAAACGCGCGCACAGTTCGGCGCCGGCTCCCTTTTCGCCCAGCAACAAAAGCGGGGTGGCGAGGTTCGCTACCTGCTCGAGGCGCTTCTGCAACTCGTTGATCATGGCGCTGTTGCCCAGGCTGGAAAGGCCAAGGCCGCCGCGGAAATCAGCCTCGCCGCGTTTCAGTGCACGTTTCACCGTGGCGAGGAGCTTCTGCAAGGCCACCGGCTTTTCCAGAAAATCGAATGCGCCGATACGCGTCGCCTCTACCGCCGTGTCGATCGTGCCGTGGCCCGACATCATCACCACCGGCATGGTGAGCAGGCCGGAACTCGCCCATTCCTTGAGCAGGGTGATGCCGTCGCTGTCCGGCATCCAGATGTCGAGCAACACCATGTCCGGACGGCCCTCGGCACGCACGGCGCGAGCCGCCGTGGCATTTTCCGCGAGGCGCACCTGATAGCCTTCGTCCTCCAGGATTTCGCGCAACAGTTCGCGGATGCCCGCCTCGTCATCCACCACCAGAATCTGGTTGGTATTCATTTAGACCGCTTCTCCTGAACAAGGAAACTGGATGCTCACGCGCGCCCCATGTGGTTCGATATTTTGCGCCTGGATCATGCCGTGATGTTCCTCCACGATTTTCTTCACTATCGCCAGCCCCAGGCCCGTGCCCTTGGATTTGGTGGTGACGTAGGGCTCGAACAGGCGGCCCATGAGCTGCTCTGGGAAGCCGCTGCCGTTGTCCGCGATGGTAAACCGCACCCGGTTGCCATCCTTCTCGGTACGCACGGCAATCTCGGGTTGGGGCGCGCCCGACAGAGCGTCCTCGGCATTGCGCAGCAGGTTGTGCATCACCTGGCGCAACAGTGTGGCGTCGCCGTTTATGAGCGGCAGGTCGCCCGCCAGCGCCACTTCGATGCGCGCGCCGGAGCTTTCATAAAGGGCCAGCACCTCGCGCACCAGCTGGTTGAGATCGAGAGCCTGCAAATTGAGCTGCGGCGAGCGCGCATACTCGGCAAAGGCATCCACCATACTTTTCAGCGCAGCAACCTGATTCACGATAGTTTGGGTGGAACGGGTCAGCACTTCGGCATCCGGCGCGCTCAGCTTGTCCGCCAGTTTGTGTTCCAGCCGTTCCGCAGAAAGCTGAATGGGAGTGAGCGGATTCTTGATCTCATGCGCCAGGCGCCGCGCCACTTCGCCCCAGGCCGCATCGCGCTGGGCTTGCAGCAAATGGGTTATATCGTCGAATACCACCACGTAACCGTTGTCGACCGTGCCCGGCAAATGCGTTCCGCGTACCAGCAGCATGCGATTTTCAGTCGGGCTGGAAAACTCGATCTGCTTGCGCCATTCCTTGTCGGTGGACAGCTCGAATTGCTCGGCCACGGCATGCGCCAAGGGCTGCAATGCGATTTCACGGCTACCCCAGGCCGGCAACGGCAGTCCGCGCAAAGCGCTCAGGTCGGACCCCAGTATCTCGCCGGCACGCGGATTGGCGGCGCGCAGGTGGAATTTCTCGTCGAAAGTCAGCACGCCGGACGACAGGTGGGCGAGGATGCTTTCGAGATAGATCTTGGCGCCCTCGAGTTGCTGCTGTTTTTTCTCCACCGCCGCGCTGGCGTCGGCCAGCTGGCGCGTCATGCGGTTGAAGGAAAGGGTCAGCGCGCCCAGCTCGTCGCGGCTTTGCACCGGATTGATCTGGGTAAAGTCCCCCTTGGCGATGGCGCGCGTGCTTTCCGCCAAAAGGCCGAGCGGGGCGGAAAGCTTTTCCGACAGCACGAAAGCCAGTGCGATCGCCGACAACAGCGCCAGCAGCAGGGTCAGGGTCAGGGTCATGCCGTAAATTCGCTTGAGCCCCTGGCGCGAAAAGGACAGTTCCTGGTAATCGCGGTACACCGCCTGCACCGTTTCGGCGTCCTTGGACAGCCGCTCTGGCACCGGCTGCATCAACTGCAGAATGCGCATGTCTTCGCTCAGGGTCAGTACGTTGACGGGCACCACGACATGCAAATACAGACCTTTGCCGGGAACCGTCTCGATCTCGGTGTACGGCTGCTGCTGCCGCACTTGGCGCTGGACCGCGGCGGTGAGCAGCTCCGGCAGGAAACTGCTGTGTTCGCTGCTTGCGGTTGCCAGCATCTTGCCGCGCCCGCTGAACAGCGTTGCCTCCTGCACCCCGACCTGTTCGCGCAAGCGGTTGAGCTGGGTCAGATGGTCGCTGGAAGGATTCTCCGCCAAAGCCAAGGCCATCACCTCGCCCTTTTTCACCAGGTCCTGGAGCAGGTTGTCGAGCACGCTCTGGCCCAGGCTCAGGCCGCCTTCCAGCGCATTGTCGACGCGCACGTCAAACCAGGATTCGATACTCTTGCTGAGAAACTGCACCGACACGCCATATACCAGCGTGCCCGGCAGCAGCGCCATGAGCGCAAACATCCACAGCATGCGCAGCGTGAGCTTGGTGCCGAATACCCGTGCCTTGAGCTTCTTCCACAACACCCAAAGCTGGTAGCCGATCAACCCCATCAGCGAAACCGCCACACCGAGGTTAAGCACCAACAACAGGGTGTAGTTCTGGGAGAAGGCGGCGGTGTTGCTACTGGCACGGGACAACAGGAAAAGCAGTACCGTACCTAATGCAACCGCCAGAAATACTACATATTTCATTTAACCTGGAAACGGTAGTTGAACGGGTTGGAGTGTGCGATCTTTGCGGTGCAGGGCAAGACGCAACGACGCGAAATGGTCATTCCATTCCAAGGAGTTGCAACACCGCCATGCACCGCAAAGATCGTGCAATCCAACTCGTAGCGGTTTCACCAAACAGGCGAACCTGTGGTTTAAGAAGAAATATATTAAATTCATTACATTAGGCACCTAATGGAGCGGTCAACCGCCGTTTTCAGGTTTGTAGGTCAGGGTGTCAAAGTCCAGCGATACCAGTCGGATTCCATATTCCAGTCTTTGGAGGTCAGGGCGTTTACCTGCAATGGTTTCGGCAATTGGGACAAGTCCAGCTTCATGCGCAGACGCGCTTCATAGCTGTATCGCTTGCGCAGCTGGGCGCGCTCCACCACCTTCCACTCCTGAATATGGCCCAGTTCCGTCTTCAGCTCCGCCAGGGTGGCGAAAGACTTCTGCTGCTGCTCATGCACCTGCAGGCGGTATTGCTTGGTCAGGGCATGATAGCTGATGCGAATCTGCTGCTGGGCGCTGGCAATGCTTTCATCGAGCCAGTACCAGCGCGGCCGGTTGAGCTCGAATTCGACCGTAAAATTGAGCGGGACGCCCTTGTTCAGGGCGTCCTCCACCGCCTGGCTGAAATTCACCTCGAAATCGGCCTTGAGCTGGTAAACCTCTTCCTCCAGATCCAGTTCGGCCGCCTTGACCTGGATCCCGCTTTCGGCGTGCACCCCGGCAGCAAAGGCCAGCAGCAGCGCGGCGACAAAAACTCTAAAGTTTGGCGAGAAGGGCGTAATAAAAGCCATCATGTTCTTGATCGGGTAAGAGTTGCAGGTCCTGCTCCGCGCGGCCTGGCAAGGGCAGCAATTCTGCATCGCCATGGCGTTGCAGAAAGGCCGCGACTTGCCGGCTGTTTTCTTCGGCAAATACGGAACAGGTCACGTAGAGCAATTTACCACCTTGCTCCAGGCAACGCCACAGCGCATCCAATATAGCCGCCTGTTGCGCCGCGAACTGGGCGATGTCGCTTTCGCGACGCAGCCACTTGATGTCCGGGTGACGGCGCACCACGCCGGAAGCACTGCATGGCACATCGGCGAGAATGCGCTGGAAGGGTTTGCCGTTCCACCATTTCTGTGGCTCGGCGGCATCACCGACCAGGCATTCGGCTTTAAATCCAAGACGACGCAGATTCTGTTCCACTTTCTGCAGTCGCTTGCTGTCGTGATCCAGAGCGGTCAAGTCAAGATCGGCCAGCTCCAGCAAATGCGCGGTCTTGCCGCCCGGCGCAGAACAGGCGTCCAACACCCGCATGCCGTCAGCCACGTCGAGCAGGCTGGCGGCAAGCTGCGCACCTCCATCCTGCACCGAGACCTGTCCGGCGGAAAAGCCCGGCAATCTGTCCACGGCAACCGGCTGCTCCAGCAGGATACCGCTCTGCGCCAAGGCACGCCCCACGATACCGACCTGGGAAAGCTGGTCCAGGTAGGCTTGCGCGTTGCCCAAACGGCGGTTCACGCGCAGCGCCATAGGAGGGTGCTGGTTGCCGCAGGCGAGGATTTCCTCCCACTGCTGCGGGTACTGAGAACGCAATTTATCTATCCACCACTGGGGGTGGCCATGGCGCGCCTCCTCGCCGGCAGCCGCGGCATCGGCCAGCAATGCCTCGCGGCGGCGCAGGAAATTGCGCAGGATGGCGTTGACCAGCCCCTTGGCGGAAGTTTTGCGCAGCGCCTGCACCGTGACCCGCACCGCATGGTCCACCACGGCATGGGACTGGGTGTGGGTATAGGCCAGTTGGTATAGCGCCACCAGCAGCAGGGCGCGAATACTCTCGTCCTGCAGCGGTTTTTGCAGCAAGGCGCCGAGGACCGCCTGCAGCGTGCCGTAGTGGCGTAGCGTGCCGTAACTCAGGTCCTGCAGCATCGCGCGCTGCTGCGGCGTCAGTTGAGGATGACGCGCAAGTTCTTTCTGCAGCACCTGATTGAGATTGCGCCCGGCCAGAACCTGGGCGACCGCCAAGGCGGCGAGCCGCTGCGCGTCAAGCACCGGACTGTGCCATCGCCACCAGGCGAGCGACCCGTTCTTCAGTAGCAGGGTGGGTGCTGAACAGGCTCTTGATGCCGTCGCCGGAGAGCGGGTTGATGATCATCATCTGCGCCGTTTCCGGGTGTTGCTCGGCAGCCGCCATGGGCAGCCCCTGCGCATAGCGGTGAATTTTCTCCAGAGCGGCGGCGAGCGCGCGCGGATCGCGGGAAATTTCAGCTCCGCCGCGATCCGCCTCGAATTCGCGCGAGCGCGAGATCGCCATCTGAATCAGGGCGGCGGCGATCGGCGCCATGATCATGATCAGGATCGCCAGCACCGGATTTACGTTGCGCTCGCCGTCACGGTTGCCGCCGAAGAACATGCCGAACTGGGCGATGGCGGAAATGGCGCCGGCGATACTGGCGGAAATGGTGGAAATCAGGGTATCCCGGTGTTTGACGTGGGCCAGTTCATGAGCCATCACGCCGCGCAGTTCGCGTTCCGACAGGACGCGCATGATGCCGCTGGTGGCCGCCACGGCCGCATGTTGTGGATCACGCCCGGTGGCAAAGGCATTGGGCTGATCCTCGTCGATCACATACACGCGCGGCATGGGCAGGCCGGCGTTGTGGGCCAGTTCGCGGACCATGCGGTAAAACTGCGGCGCACTGGATTCATCCACTTCCCGGGCGTTGTACATCTTGAGAACGGCCTGGTCCGAGAACCAGTAGGCCCAAACGTTCATGCCCCCGGCGAACAGCAGCGCGAGCAGCATCCCGGACTGGCCGCCCAAAGCCGCGCCAATCACGCCGAACAGGGCCACGATGGCCGCCATCAGAATGGTAGTCTTGAACCAGTTTTCCAACATGTCAGTTCCTGAAGTTCGACATTAACCCATTCCCAAAATGGGGGGATGCGCGGCAAATTCAAGCATCGAAACGCTCGCCCGCCCTTACCGGATTGCCCGGCAGAAACTGCGCCATCGGCAAGCGCTTGCCTCCGGCCTTCTGGACCCCCTGCAGCAGCAGCGCCCCTTCGCCGCAGGCCACCAGCACGCCATCCTTGTCGGCGCGCAGGACTTCCCCCGGCGCACCGCGCTCACTCGACGTCGTCGCCTGCCAGATGCGCCAGGTCACGCCCCTGAACGCCGCCTGGGCGACCGGGAATGGGTTGTAAGCGCGAACCGCGCGCTCCAGTTCATGCGCCGAACGTCCCCAGTCAAGCTTACCCTCCGCCTTGGTCAGCTTGGCGGCATAGGTGGCGAGACGGTCATCCTGGGGTTGTGCGCCCAATACGTCGACCTGCAACTGAGACAGTGCGGCAACGATGGCGTCGCCACCCAGTACCGCAAGTTTGTCGTGCAGGGTCTCGGCGGTGTCGTCCGCCATGATCGGGACGGGGAACTTGAGCAACATCGCCCCGGTATCCAGCCCCTCGTCCATCTGCATGATGGTGATGCCGGTTTCCGCGTCTCCGGCCAGGATCGCGCGCTGAATCGGCGCCGCGCCGCGCCAGCGCGGCAGCAGGGAGGCATGGATGTTGAGACAACCGCGCAAAGGAATATCGAGCACGGCTTGAGGCAAAATCAAGCCGTACGCCGCTACGACCATGACTTCCACTCCAGCGGCGGCGAGCTGTGCCTGGATTTCCGGCTCCCTCAGGCTGGCGGGCTGGAGTACCGTTAAGTCATGCTTAAGCGCCAGCTGTTTCACCGCACTCATAGCAAGACTCATTCCCCGCCCGGCGGGGCGGTCCGGCTGAGTGAGTACTAGCGCGATTTCATGCCCGGCACCGATCAGGGCGTCCAGCGCCTGTGCGGCGAATTCCGGCGTACCGGCAAAAATCAGTCGCATTACATGGTCTCACGCTGCAGCTTTTGCATTTTGATCTTGATCCGTGTCTGCTTGAGGCGGGAAAGGTATTCAACAAACACTTTACCCTGCAGATGGTCAATTTCATGTTGTATGCATACCGCCAGCAAGCCCTCGGCATCAAGCTTGAAAGGTTTTCCATCGCGATCCAGCGCCGCCACGGTAACGCGCTCCGCACGGCTGACCTTTTCATAAATTCCCGGCACCGACAAACATCCTTCCTCGCGCTCCGCTACGCCGTCGCGCGCAATGATCTGGGGATTGATCAAGGCCATCAACTTGTCGTGTTTCTCGGAAATGTCGATCACGATCACCTGTTTATGCACATTCACCTGGGTCGCGGCAAGGCCGATGCCGGGCGCGGCGTACATGGTCTGCGCCATGTCATCCACCAGCTTGCGGATTTCGGCATTGACCTGCTGCACCGGAGAGGCCACGGTATGCAAGCGCTGATCGGGATAATGCAGGATCGATAAAATGGCCATAAATGCTTGCCTATTTAATTAATTACATGCAGAATTTAACTTAAACCTTAAACCGGCCAGCCGGGCTGGCCATACAGAACTTCTGATTATGATACGACCAGAAAAGTTCTTCACAAGAACGAGGCGCCCTATGCGTAAGCCCATCATTATAGCTGTGCTTTCCCTTTCCGGCTTCATTTCCTCCCTGGTTGGGGCCGATGAAATCAAACTTCAGGACAATCCACCCCAGCAATACACGGTCGTAAAAGGTGACACCCTGTGGGGGATCTCGTCGCGCTTTCTCAAGGATCCGTGGCGCTGGCCCGAGCTGTGGAGAATGAACCGCGAGCAGATCAAAAATCCTCACTGGATCTACCCTGGCGACAAGATCGTTCTTGACATGACGGGCGGGTCGCCTCACCTGCGCTTGCTCAAGGGGGAACGAACGGAAAAACTCAGCCCGCGCGTCCGCGCCGAATCGCTCGAATCGCAGGCCATACCGCCAATCCCTTCCTCCGCAATTGGCCCGTTCCTGACCCAAGCATTGATTCTTGATGGCGATACGTTGGACGATGCTCCTTATATTGTCGGCACTGAAGATGAACGCAACATCATAGGGCCAGGGGACAAGATCTATGCCAACGGTGCCGCAAAGGACAGCGAAACCAGAAACTGGGGCATTTTCCGCAAAGGGAAAGCACTTATCGATCCAGACACCGAGGAAACGCTCGGATATGAATCGGAATATATAGGCGAGTCCAGAACAGTACAGAGCGACGACGTCATGACCCTGGAAATCACCCGCGCTGTTCAGGAAGCGCGCCGCGATGACCGCCTGATGCCGAGTACGCCGAACCGCGTGTTACAGGCTGTGCCGCATGCACCGACGAAATCGATCAACGGCAGCATCATTTCTGCTTATGGTCCGAGTAACGAAGCAGCAAAATACCAAACTGTGGTTATCAACAAAGGTAGTAAAGACGGACTTGAGGAGGGCAACGTCCTGGCGGTTTACCGCAAGGGCCGCACCGTCCAACCCACTAGCGATAACACCAGCAAGAAAGCCTGGCGCTATGTGGACAGGGAATGCGTGAAGGAAGACCAATCCATCAAATTCGACCAGTTTTACGATCCCAAGGATACGCTCGAACCCTGCAAGTCTCCCGCGGATGCTGCTGCAAGAAGCGTGATCTACACCGATATCGGCTGCCTGAAACCGGGCGCAAAGGTCAGCTTTGGCCAAACCTTCAATCCCAAGGACGTCTACACCTTGCATTGCCGTACTGAAAGGCCCGATGCAGTTACCCTGCCTGACTCGCGCACCGGTCTTATTTTTGTCTACCGTGTATTCAACCGGGTTTCGTATGCCTTGGTCATGAGTTCCAGCCGGCCAGTTTACCTGCTGGATGTCGTCAAGAATCCTTGAGTAGCACCCAAGACTCTTCACAGTGGGTTGCCCTGAGCCTGATCCCGGGCTTGGGGGGTGAAACATACCGGAGCCTGCTGCAGAGCTTCGGTGAACCTGCAAAAATCTTTGCGGCTCGGCCCGGTGCACTGGAAAAGGTGGTGCGCGCTCCCATCGCTCGTGCCATCGCTACCGGCCCAGATCAAGACGCCGTCGCTCCTACTCTGAGGTGGCTGGAAGAGCCAGGTAACCACATCGTTACCCTGGCCGACACTGATTACCCACGCGGCCTGTTGGAAATACCCGACCCGCCACCCCTTTTGTATGTCAAAGGACGGCGGGATTTACTCAATCAGCCCGCCCTCGCCATCGTCGGCAGCCGCAACGCCACCCCCCAAGGGCTCACCAATGCACAAACTTTTGCGCGCTTTCTCAGCGACAGCGGCTTGTGCATCGTCAGCGGCATGGCTCTCGGCATCGACGGCGCAGCGCACCGGGGTGCCCTGCAAGGAGCTGCCAGCAGCATCGCTGTAGTAGGAACCGGGCTCGACATCGTCTATCCTGCACGCCACCGCGATTTGGCTCACGAGTTGGCACAAAACGGCGCGTTGGTATCGGAATTCCCTATCGGAACGCCCTCAAAGTCACAAAACTTCCCCCGCCGCAACCGCATCATCAGCGGCATTTCCCAGGGATGCCTGGTGATAGAAGCAGCATTGCAGAGCGGCTCCCTGATTACCGCGCGACTGGCCGCTGAACAGGGGCGGGATGTGTTCGCCATCCCCGGCTCGATACATTCCCCCCTGGCAAAAGGGTGTCATTTTCTGATCAAGCAGGGGGCCAAGCTGGTAGAGAACGCGCAGGACATACTCGACGAATTCGGGTACCCTGCCGCGGCGTCCACGATTTCCCCTTGCCAGCCCACCTCTGCAACGAGCGAAAACGAAAAGCGACTGAGGCACTGCCTTGGCTTCGACCCGATCGCGATCGACGCACTGGTGGCCTGTAGCGGCTTGACGAGTGATAGCGTTTGCGCCATCCTGTTATCGATGGAATTAGCGGGCCAAGTGAGCAGCCTGCCGGGTGGCTTGTTCCAGAGTTGCAACCATATTAGTACGCCAGATTAAAAGGCCAACCCAAAACATGATGTTCGACATTCTCGTCTATCTGTTCGAAAATTATTTCGAAGCAGACCTTCACCCTGACCAGGGCACGCTGGAGCAGGAGTTGTCGGCCGCCGGTTTTGACAGCACGGAAATCAATCTAGCCTTCGACTGGCTAAACGGGCTGGAAACATTATCCAGCTCCCCATACCCGAACAGCATGGCAGACAGTACATCCGCTCGGATTTACGCCGATATCGAGCAGAAAAAAATTGACTCGGAGAGTCGCGGATTTCTCACCTTCCTCGAGGTCTCCAAAATTCTCAACCCGGTGCAACGGGAGTGGGTGATCGACCGTATTCTGGCTTTAAATGACCGTGATGTGGGCCTCGAACAAGTAAAATGGATCGTACTCATCGTGTTGTGGAGCCAAGGCGCGGCGGAAGATTACCTCTTCATCGAAGACCTGCTGTTCGGCGACAACACGCCGCAAATGCACTAACTCATAACCTCTAATACAGAGCTGACGCCACCTTCAGCGCAATAGCCCCTTATGTCATCTACTCTCCTGATCGTCGAATCGCCCTCCAAAGGCAAAACCCTGAAGAAATATCTGGGCAAAGATTTCGAGGTGCTCGCCTCCTATGGCCACGTACGCGACCTCGTGCCGAAGCAGGGCGCGGTGGATACCGCTCACGATTTCGCCATGAAATACGAACTCATCGCGCGCAACTCCAAGCACGTTGATGCAATTGCCAAGGCAGTCAAAGAAGCCGATACCATCTACCTCGCGACCGACCCGGACCGCGAAGGAGAAGCCATCGCCTGGCATTTGGCAGAAATTCTTAAAAGCAAAAAACTGCTCAAAAACAAGATACTTAAACGCGTAGTGTTCCATGAAATTACACAGTCCGCGGTCCAGGCCGCTGTCGCGGAGCCCCGCGACATCGACATGGACATGGTCAATGCCCAACAGGCACGGCGTGCACTCGATTACCTCGTGGGTTTCAATCTCTCGCCGCTGTTGTGGCGCAAGATCCGGCGCGGCCTTTCCGCAGGCAGGGTGCAAAGCCCGGCACTGCGCCTGATTGTCGAACGCGAACTGGAAATCGAGAAATTCCAAACCCAGGAATACTGGAGCATCCACCTGGACAGCCATAAAGGGCGCCAGAAGTTCAACGCCAAGCTATTCCAGTACAAGGGGGAAAAACTCACGCAGTTCAGCGTTACCAATGCCGAACAGCAGTCTGCCATCGTCGCACATCTCACTGCCGGCAACGACCATGCAACCGTAATCCAGGTAGAAAAGAAGCGAAAACAACGCCAGGCCGCGGCTCCATTTACGACCTCGACACTGCAACAGGAAGCGGTGCGCAAACTGGGCTTTTCCACCGATCGAGCCATGAAGGTGGCGCAACAACTGTATGAAGGTATCGACATCGGTGGCGGCACGGTGGGTTTGATCACCTACATGCGTACCGACTCTGTCAGCCTCGCCAACGAGGCGCTCGAGGAAATCCGAGCCTATATTGGCAGTAATTTCAGTGCCGAGTATCTGCCCAAGGCTGCCGTAAGTTACAAAAACAAATCAAAGAATGCGCAGGAGGCACACGAAGCCGTGCGCCCGACCTCGATCCTGCGCACCCCACAGGAAATGAAGCCGTTCCTGACCGCCGATCAGTCAAAGCTCTATGAAATGATATGGAAGCGCACCCTGTCATGCCAGATTAGCCCCGCCAAGTTTGATACCGTCAGCCTGGATCTTGCCGTGGGTGGCGAAGAGAACCTGTTTCGCGCGACTGGTCAGACCATGGTCTTCCCCGGCTATATTGCGGTATATCAGGAAGGCGAGGATGACAGCGAGGAAGAGGGTGAAAGCAAGCTGCCGCCACTGGAAAAAGGCGAACAGGTCGCCATCGACCAGATCGCCGGCGAACAACATTTCACCCAGCCGCCCCCGCGATACTCCGAAGCGAGCCTGGTAAAGGCACTGGAAGAGTTCGGTATCGGTCGCCCATCGACTTACGCGAGCATCATCAGCACCCTGATTGCGCGCGAATATACGCTCCTGGACAAGAAACGCTTCATACCCACGGACGTTGGTAGAGTGGTGAACAAATTCCTCACCGAACACTTCACGCGTTATGTGGATTACGATTTCACCGCCAAACTTGAAGATGAACTGGACCTGATCTCAACGGGCAAACGAGAGTGGATTCCTGTACTGGATGAGTTCTGGACCGGGTTCAACCAGCAAATCGCAGAGAAAAAAGACGTGGATCGGCCTGGTGTTGAGATATTGGACGAGGCTTGTCCGAAATGCGGTAAACCCCTTACCAGCCGCCTCGGCAAGCGCGGCAAATTCATCGGCTGTTCCGGCTATCCTGAATGCGACTACACGCGCAACGTCGATGGCGAACCGGGTGAAACCACTCAGCCTGTCATCGTTGAAGATCGTCTCTGCCCACAATGCAACAGCCAGCTGGTTATCAAGGTCGGACCGTACGGCAAGTTCATCGGCTGCACCAGCTACCCTAAGTGCAAATTCATCGAGCCCCTAGAAAAACCCAAAGACACCGGCGTGACATGCCCTGAATGCAAGGAAGGGACTCTGATCGAGCGTAAGAGCCGTTATGGAAAGCTTTTCTATTCCTGCAACTGCTACCCGAAGTGCAAATATGCTACTTGGAACCCGCCCATCAATGAACCTTGCCCCAAGTGCGGCTGGCCCATTCTGACCATCAAGATCACCAAACGGCGCGGAACGGAGAAGGTTTGTCCGCAAAAGGAATGTGGCTTTGTGGAGCAGGTCGCCGCACCCGAATAATCCTTGGCTAGCGTGGTTATCGGTCCCTCCTGACCTGCGGTCTACTCGCAAAAGAAAAAAGCCCTGACTAGGGCTTTTTTCTTTTAGTGGCTTGAAACGATCTTATATATCTATATTTCGCGCAATAAGTGCATTCGTTTCGATGAACGCACGACGTGGCTCCACTTGGTCACCCATGAGGGTGGTAAATATTTCATCGGCCCCAATGGCGTCGTCAATCTGCACCTTAAGCAAGCGCCGCACGCTCGGGTCCATCGTGGTTTCCCACAATTGTTCCGGGTTCATTTCGCCCAAGCCTTTATAACGCTGGACGGAAACGCCATTTTTTACCTGCTCCAGAAGCCAATCCAAAGCCTGTTTGAATTCAGTCACTGGTTGCTGCTGTTCTCCTCGTCTGACATGGGCACCTGAGCCCAGCAAACCCTGCAACACCTGTCCCGTTTTGCGCAACTGGGCGTAATTTCCGCCTTCGACGAAATCCTGGTCAATCTGGCTTACCTGTATATTGCCGTGAACCTGCTTACGAACCACCAGACGGTAGCTTTCGTTACGCTCATCATATTGGCTGCTTACCTCATACTCCGGCACCGGCAGAAGCTGTGCCAGGCCCCGTGCGCTGATCTCGGCGGCCGCTGCGCTGGAGAGGTCAAGCACGACATTCTTGAGCAGAGCCTGCAGGATTTCGCGGTCGATTACCCGCGCCAGGCGATCGACTACCGCTTCAGAAAGCAGGTATTCCTTGGCGATCTCTTCAAACGCTTCCTTGCTTAAGGGTTCGGCGCCGGATTGCGTAATCAGCTTTGCATCGGCCATCGCCTGCTGCAATAGATATTGCTTGAGATCGTGCTCATCCTTGAGGTAACGCTCCTGCTTGCCGTGCTTGATCTTGTACAAGGGAGGCTGTGCGATATAGATATGACCGCGCTCCACCAGTTCTGGCATTTGACGGTAGAAGAAAGTCAGCAGCAGGGTGCGGATATGCGAGCCGTCGACGTCCGCGTCAGTCATTATGATGATGCGGTGATAGCGAAGCTTTTCCGGGTTGTATTCGTCCTTGCCTATACTGGTACCCAGGGCGGTGATCAAGGTGGCGATTTCCTGGGAGGAAATCAGCCGGTCAAAACGCGCGCGCTCGACGTTCAGAATCTTGCCCTTGAGCGGCAAAATAGCCTGGAACTTACGATCTCGTCCCTGCTTGGCGGAACCGCCTGCAGAGTCTCCCTCCACCAGGTATAACTCGGACAAGGCGGGGTCTTTTTCCTGGCAATCGGCCAGTTTGCCAGGCAGGCCCATTCCATCGAGAACACCCTTGCGGCGTGTCATGTCACGCGCCTTGCGCGCGGCTTCGCGCGCCCGCGCCGCCTCAACGATCTTGCCAGTAATTATCTTGGCGTCAGACGGATTTTCCAGCAAAAACTCCGCCAGTTTGTTCGCCACAATCTCCTGCACGACCGGTTGCACTTCACCGGACACCAGTTTGTCCTTGGTCTGGGAAGAAAATTTCGGTTCATACACCTTGACCGACAAAATACAGGTCAGACCTTCGCGCATGTCGTCACCGCTGGTCTCAACCTTGGCCTTCTTGGCGATGTCATTCTGCTCGATGTAGTTATTGAGGGTACGGGTCAGGGCGCTGCGCAGGCCGGTCAGGTGGGTACCTCCATCCCGTTGAGGAATGTTGTTGGTGAAGCACTGCACGGTTTCCGCATAGGAATCGTTCCACTGCATCGCCACTTCCACCGTGATGCCGTCCTTTTCACTGACGGCGTGAAACACTTTGGGGTGGAGAACCGTTTTTGTGCGGTTTACGTACTCAACGAATCCCTTTACCCCTCCGCAGAATGCAAAATTTTCACTCCTGCCGTCGCGCTGGTCGATGAGTTCGATTTTGACGCCGTTATTGAGAAACGAAAGCTCGCGCAAGCGCTTGGCCAGAATGTCGTAGTGGTATTCGATATTGCCGAAGGTCTCGGTACTGGGCATAAAATGAACTTCCGTGCCCTTGCGCTCGCTGTCGCCAGTCACTTTCAAGGGTTCAACAGCCACGCCGTGACGGAATTCCATCTGGTGCGCTTTGCCATTGCGCCAGATTCTGAGCTTTAGCCATTCCGACAGCGCATTGACCACGGAGACGCCAACCCCGTGAAGCCCGCCGGAAACCTTGTAGGAATTTGCGTCGAATTTTCCCCCCGCATGTAGTTCGGTCATCACAATTTCAGCTGCAGAGCGCTTGAACTCGTCATCATCCTTGATATCGGTAGGAATGCCACGGCCATTATCCACCACGCTAATCGAGCTGTCGGCATGGATAATGATGTGTATGTCGTCACAGTGACCAGCCAGGGCTTCATCGATAGCGTTATCGACTACCTCGAATACCATATGGTGCAAGCCGGTACCATCACTTGTGTCGCCAATGTACATGCCCGGACGCTTGCGCACAGCATCCAGTCCTTTCAATATCTTGATGCTATCAGAATTGTAATCGCTCATATTCTTCTCATGGTTTCACGTGGAACCGGTTTCTACACGGTCAGGGGTTTTCGCGCGGGTTAGATGCGCATCGGCATAACGACGTATTTGAAACGGTCATCCCCTGGTACCGTTATGAGGCAGCTGCTGTTCGGATCGCCAAAGGCGCAATCAACTTCGCTGGTCGCAATGTTGTTCAGGACATCCAGCAGATACGTTACATTAAAACCAATATCCAGCGGTTCGCTAGTGTAATTGATTTCAATTTCTTCCTCGGCCTCTTCCTGTTCCGTGTTATTGCAGATTACCCGCAAGCTGTTTTGCGTAAGAACCAGCCGAACACCACGGAATTTTTCGTTGGACAAAATTGCCGCTCTTTGCATGGCCCTAAGCAGGGTAAGGCGATCCAGCAAAACATGATTCTGGTAATTGATCGGCACAACCTTGTTGTAGTCAGGGA
This sequence comes from Sulfurimicrobium lacus, assembly GCF_011764585.1. Lineage (GTDB taxonomy): Bacteria > Pseudomonadota > Gammaproteobacteria > Burkholderiales > Sulfuricellaceae > Sulfurimicrobium > Sulfurimicrobium lacus. The sequence continues at coordinate 2,349 of NZ_AP022853.1, read as the reverse complement.
ACTTCCCTTCGATTACTTTCGAAACCAGGTTGATGTTGCCAAAACTGAAGGTGACCAGATTCTTCCCTAGTCGCACTTTTACTTCATCATCGACATCTGCGAGCAACTTGATGAGTTCAGTTACCGTTTTGCGCGGCAGAATCGCCTCCGCCGCTTGCTGGATCGATGGCACTTCCATGCCCGCCAGGCTAAGCCGATGGCCGTCAGTTGCCACAACCTTGATCATGCCCGGCTCAAGTACCATCAACAGGCCATTAAGGTAATAGCGTATGTCCTGCTGGGCCATGGCATATTGCACCTGGTTAAACAAATGTCTCAGCGTGGACTGTGGCAGGGAGATTTCAGATACCTCCTCGTCTGACAGTGCCAGTTTTGGAAAGTCATCTGCAGGTAAGGTTTGCAGATTGAATTGGCTTTTCCCCGCCTTTAGCTGTAAGCGACTATCCTTGCTATCGAAGGTTATCTCTGCGTTATCGGGAAGAGCTCGCACGATATCTTGCAGTTTTTTTGCGGAAACGGTAATTGCACTGTTTTCAACACTTCCACTGCTAGGGGAGGTTGCAGTTATCTGAATTTCGAGGTCGGTGGCGATGAAAGAGAGACCGGAATCATCATTCTGAATTAACACATTCGACAGAATAGGTAGGGTGTGCCGTCGCTCCACGATACCGGCAACTGCCTGCAGCGGTTTAAGGAATTCTTCCTTGTTTATTTTAATAAATAACATATATATATCCTGATACTAATAGATAAGCACTGACAGTATTTTGTATAAGACAGTAATATCTATAATTTTCAATATGATAACTAAGTTCTAAAAGCCTGTATAAATCGTTGCATGGGATGTGCGTAGTTTGTGAATTGTTTTCTTGAGCGCCTCAAACACCCTGCTTACGCACAATTCACTCACAGCTTGTTCAACTTCTCAACACTTGTAATAACACACTGATATCTCGTGTAATTCCTGATTCACTTATTTTAAGTTCTTCAATTTTGCGACAAGCATACATGACGGTCGTATGATCGCGACCACCAAAAGCATCTCCAATTTCCGGAAAACTCAAATGAGTTAATTCCTTGGCCAGTGCCATGGCAACCTGACGAGGACGCGCAACATTTCGAGAGCGCTTCTTGGAATACATTTCGGCAACTTTGATTTTGTAATAATCAGCGACCGTCTTCTGTATGTTTTCTATCGAGATCTGACGATTTTGTACTGCCAGCAAGTCTTTTAAGGCTTCCTTGGCGAGATCCAGGCCAATTGCGTGTCCGGTAAAGCGGGAATATGCAATGACCTTTTTGAGGGCGCCTTCAAGTTCGCGCACATTGGAACGAATCTGTTTGGCAATAAAAAAAGCTACATCGTCATCCAGATGGAAGCCTTCCATTTCCGCTTTTTTGAGCAGGATTGCCACGCGCATTTCTAGTTCCGGAGGCTCGATCGCAACCGTAAGGCCCCATCCGAAGCGTGAAATCAAGCGATCTTCCATGCCTGAAATTTGTTTGGGATAGGTGTCGCAGGTAATGATCACCTGTTTCTTGCTCTCAATGAGAGCATTGAAAGCATAGAAAAATTCTTCCTGCGTACGCGCTTTTCCACTGAAGAACTGGATGTCGTCAATCAACAACAAATCGAGGGAATGATAGTAGCGTTTGAAATCATCGAAAGCTTTATGTTGGTAAGCCCTCACAACGTCTGAAACATAGCGTTCTGCGTGCAGATAGCTTATTTTTGCATTACTGTTCTGTTCTTGGACGTAATTCCCTATAGCCTGGATCAGGTGGGTTTTTCCCAGACCGACACCGCCATAAACGAACAGCGGGTTATATGCGGTACCCGGGTTTTCGGCCACTTGCAAAGCCGCAGCCCGGGCAAGTTGATTTGCCTTGCCTGTGACGAAGTTGGCAAAAGTAAATGAAGGATTGAGCCCCGATTTTTCGCTTCTGCCCGAGCGTGCTACAGGGGTTGGTACGGATTTTACGGGCAATGGTTTGTTTTCTTTAATTTCCTTGTTTTCCGCAACAACCAAGGATAATTGTATCGGTCGTGAGAAGTGGGCCTCGCCCATTTCCTCGAAGCGGCTAAGAAATTTGTCCTTTACCCATTGCACGATAAAACGGTTGGGGGCCTCGATCCTCATGAAATCGGGGCCTGATACGAAGCGGAGGGGTTTAATCCAGTTATTGAATTGCTGCGGGGTAAGCTCTTGCTCAAAACGGCTCAGACAAGCTTGCCAGAAAGTTTCCATTGAATGCCTAGACGCTGTATACAGTTAAAGCCGGCATATTAAAATAATATTAAGCCGGTTAATGACTAAGTATTGTAGTCCGAATGGCTGGACTTATCCA